>NZ_JBKQTQ010000256.1:0-34714 GCF_052143115.1 Mycobacterium sp. | reverse complement strand
TAACAAAAAGACACCAAAAACTGGCATCCAAAAAAACCACACCCCAACACGGGGCATCAAGGCATGGCAAAAAACAACAACAAAAACAAAACCACCAAACACACTATTGAGTTCTCAAACAACACCCCTTCGACCGCGCAACAAGCCCCGCGGCTCTTGGCCGCTTACTCGCTTGCGGACGACGAGGGATCCACCGAAGTGGTTTTCCCTCTGGGACATCGTCGCGCTCTGCGGCCTGGCCGCGTCGCAACGACTCGCCTAAGTTACGCGACAGGAAACGTGGAGTCAAACAACGTGCTAGACCGCGTGTTTCAGCTCGCGCAAGATCAGTTAACGCGCTCGACCCCGGCGATATTCCGCTTGCCGCGGCGCAAGACCAGCCAGCGTCCGTGCAGGAAGTCGGAACGTCGCGGCACCCAGTCCTCGTCGTCGATCTTGGTGTTGTTGACGGAGATGCCGCCCTCGGCGATCGTGCGTCGCGCTGCGCCCTTGCTCTGCGACAGCCCGCTGGCGACGAGCAGGTCGACGATCCCGTCCGGTGCACCGGGCCTCAACTCGGCCACGGAGGTCTCGCGTAGCGCGGCCGTCAGCGTGGACTCATCCAACCGGGTGAGCTCCCCGCGGCCGAACAACGCCTGGCTTGCATGCTCAACGGCCTCGGTAGCTTGCTCGCCGTGCACGAGCGTCGTGAGTTCACGGGCCAGCTGTCGTTGTGCCGCACGTTCCTGTGGCCGAGACGCTGTGGCCTCCTCCAGTTCGGCCAACTCGTCGGCCGACAGGAAGGTGAACCAGCGCAAGTACCGGATGACGTCGGCATCGCCGGTGTTGACGAAATACTGGTACCAGGCGTACGGAGTCGTCATCTCCGGGTCCAACCACACGTTGCCGCCGCCCGTGGATTTACCGAACTTCGTCCCGTCGCCCGCGGTCACCAGCGGAACCGTGAGGGCATGTACGGAGGCCGAGAGCTTCTGACGCACCAAACGCACCCCGGCGATGATGTTGCCCCACTGATCGGATCCGCCGATCTGCAGCAGACAGTGATGGCGCTGGTGAAGCTCGACGTAGTCGTTGGCCTGCAACAGCATGTAGCTGAACTCCGTGTAGGAGATCCCCTCGCCCTCCAGACGCCGCCGCACCGTGTCGCGGTCCAGCATGACGTTGACCGAGAAGTGCTTGCCGACGTCACGGAGCAACTCGATCGCCGACATCGCGCCAGTCCACTCGAGGTTGTTTTCGACGATCGCACCCGTCGGGGACCCGTCGAAATCGACGAAGCGTTCCAACTGTCCACGGATCCGCTCGGTCCACCCCTGGACGGTGTCGGCGGCGTTGAGCACCCGTTCACCAGTCTCGCTAGGGTCGCCGATCAAGCCGGTTGCGCCGCCGGCGAGAACGATAGGGCGGTGCCCGGCGCGCTGAAACCGCCGCAACGCCAGCAGCGGTACCAGGTGTCCGGCGTGCAGGCTGGGCGCGGTGGGATCGAATCCCGCGTACAGCGTGATCGGACCCCGGGCCGCCTCGGCGGCCAGCGCGTCAAGGTCGGTGGACTGTGCAATCAGTCCACGCCAGCGCAGCTCGTCGAGGATGCCAGACGAGCTGGAAGATTCAGCGTCCACAGTCAAAGATCTTCTCGCATCGACACGGTGCCGCGGCGGGCGACCGGACGGCGCGTCGGTTTAGTCGCTGGCACCGGGCGCCGGCGCTCGTGGGCTGCGCCGGTAGGCCGAAACCTCCGCCCGGCCCCGCAACCACAGCCGCCACCGCCGGTCGGCGGCTTGGCTGATGCCAACGCGCGGCCCCGACACTGAGTCGAGGGTGTCGTTGAGCCGCAGCCGCACTGGGCCGTCGCCGTCAAACAGGTCGATACCATTGTCGGCCATGGTGATTCCCAATGCCGAGCAGAGGTTCCCGGGCCCGCGCGCCATTGCGACGGTGCGGATGGACACACCGCGGCGGGATCGGGCGACGTCGAGCCCGGTCTCGATCGCAGCCGCCCTGAGCAGGACCGCGGCCGCAACGCCGTCAGGGCCGCACACCACGTTTGCGCACACATGGATGCCGTGGCTGCGGTAGGCGTAGAGCCGGCCCGGCGGTCCGAACATCACCGTGCTGCGACCGGTAGGACCGCGATACGAGTGCGCCGCGGCGTCCGGCCACGGACCGTCGGGCACCCCGCCATAGGCCTCTACCTCGACGATCGTGGCGGTGACGCCGCGACCAGTCAGGGTGGCGCCGACTAGTCGATGCGCCGCCCCAACCGGGTCGACCGCGAGTTGGTCAGCGCCCATCGGACAGATTCTGCCCGCGACCCTTGACAAGCCTGGCAGCAGGGGCGGATATTCATCGTATGATGACTTCATCGCGTGATGAATTATCCTCGAATGGTTACGAAGTAGCCGTCAACATCAGCCACTTGCGGGTGATTCGCGGCAAACGCCCTGCGCTGCATGACTTCTCGGTTCGCATCGCCCGCGGCAGCATTACCGGACTGCTCGGTCCGTCGGGCTGCGGGAAGACCACCCTGATTCGCTGCATTGTCGGCACCCAACTCATCGCTGCCGGCACGGTGCGGGTGCTCGGTCTACCCGCCGGGTCGGCATCTTTGCGCCACCGGATCGGATACCTGCCTCAGGACCCGACGATCTACAACGACCTGCGAATCGTCGACAACGTCCGCTATTTTGCGTCCCTCTACGGCTTCGACGGCCGCGCCGCCGACTCGGCGATTGATCGGGTGGGACTCAGCGATCACAGCACTGCCTATTGCGGCAATCTCTCCGGTGGTCAGCGCACCAGGGTGTCGCTGGCGTGTGCGCTGGTCTGCCAGCCCGAGTTGCTCGTTCTCGACGAACCGACAGTGGGGTTGGACCCCGTGCTGCGGGCAGACCTCTGGGAGCAGTTCACCGGCCTCGCGCGCGCCGGGACGACACTGCTGGTTTCCAGCCACGTGATGGATGAAGCCGACCATTGCGGTGACTTGTTGCTGATGCGCGACGGTCACCTGGTCACGCAGACCACACCGACCCAACTACGGGAGGACACCGGATGCACGTCACTGGAGGACGCGTTTCTGTCCATCATCAAGCGCAGCACCAAGCGCCGAGCCGGTTAGGACTGCAGGGGTCTCTGAAACCGTACGGCGCGACCACGTTACGGATCCTGCGGCAACTGGCCGCCGACCACCGCAGCATCGCGATGATACTGGTGGTGCCGGTTCTGGTTATCACGTTGATGTACTTCATGTTCCAGAACGCCCCGCACCATCCGGGCACACCATCGCCCTTCAACAACGCGTGCCTGATCCTGTTGGGCCTTTTCCCGCTCTTCGTGATGTTCATCATCACGGCGATAACGATGCAGCGGGAAAGGGCTTCGGGAACGTTGGAGCGCATCCTGACCACGCCGTTGCGCCGGCTCGACCTGCTGATCGCTTACGGGACGGCGTTTTCGGTCGCCGCAGCGGTGCAAGCCACCTTGGCTACCATCGTGTCGTTTTGGCTTCTCGGCTTCGACACCGCCGGCAGTCCCTTCTGGGTGTTCCTGATCGCGATCGTCAACGCGGTGCTCGGCGTGGGACTCGGATTATTGTGTAGTGCATTCGCGCGCACCGAGTTTCAGGCCGTGCAGTTCATTCCGCTGGTGATGGTGCCGCAGCTGTTGCTGGCCGGCATCATCGTTCCGCGAGCACTGATGCCGACCTGGCTGGAATGGATCAGCAACGCGATGCCAGCCAGCTATGCCCTGGAGGCTCTGCAGCAGGTCGGCGCGCACACCGAGCTGACCGGCATCGCGATACGAGACATATTGGTCGTATTGGGGTTTGCACTCGCGGCACTATGCCTGGCCGCCGCGACCCTTCGCCGACGGACACCTTAGCGTGACGGCCACCAACGCCGGGCGCAAGCGGCCCGGGCGTCCGGCGGGGACTTCGGACACCCGCGATCGAATTTTGGCCAACGCCCGAGTGCTGTTTGCCCGCAATGGTATTGCGAATACTTCGATACGTGCTGTGGCCGCGGCGGCGGACGTCGATTCAGCGTTGGTGCATCACTACTTCGGCACCAAGGAAAAGCTGTTCGCCGCCGCCGTTCACATCCAGATAGACCCGATGGACGTCATCGGCCCGTTGCGCCAAGTGCCCCTCGAGGAACTCGGCCACGCCATTCCGTCGATGTTGTTGCCGCTGTGGGACTCCGAAATCGGCGCCGGGTTCATCGCCACGCTGCGGTCGGTTATGGCCGGGTCGGAGGTCAACCTGTTCCGTTCGTTCATCCAGGACGTGATCGCCGTCGAAGTCGGGTCCCGCGTCGACAGTCCACCGGGCACCGGCATCATTCGGGTCCAGTTCGTCGCATCCCAACTGGTGGGCGTGCTGATGGCGCGCTACATCCTGGACCTGGAGCCGTTCAAGTCACTACCCGCGACCCAGATCATCGAGACCATCGCCCCGAACCTGCAGCGTTACCTCACTGGGGACTTGCCGGAGTGGCCCGCGCCATGAGCTGCGCATGCTCGTCGTCGCTGACCTCGATCGCCTCGTCGACCAGCAGCACCGGGATGCCGTCTTCGATACGGTAAGCACGCCGCAGCCGCGGGTTGTAGAGCAACTCCCGGTCATCTTTGCCGACCAGCAGCAGCGGGCCGCGGTCGGCCGGGCAGACCAGGATGCTCAGCAGTGTCTCGTCAACCATGTCTGCCTCGAATGTCAGTGCGCACCCGACAATTCCGTTCGTGCCGGGCCCGTCAACCGCCGGAACTGGTTGGCGTCAGCATCGAAATACCAGGCGTGCCGCCCCGCCTTGGGGATCCCCGCTGCCCGCAAGGGACTGACCGTCGGACGGTAACTGGCGCTCAGCGTCATCTCCGCCACCACATGCACGATGTCGGGTCCCAACCCGAACGGCATCGCTGCCACCGCTTCGGTGAGATCCGCCGCCGTGATGGTCGCACCCGGCCGTAACGTCACCGCCGTCACCGCGACTTGGTGGCCGTCCTTCGGCACTCCGTAGGTCACCGCGAGGTCAACCGCCGGAATGAGCCCGAGCGCGTCGGTGATCGGTTCGCAGAACACGATGCCGCGTTCGGTGCGGATCGTCGAACTGCGGCTGCCCACTAGCCAAAAGTCGCCGTCGGCGTCGCGGCGGAACAGATATTCAGTCGAGATCCAGGTGTCGGCGGGAGCGAAGACACCGCGTTTGACCGATGCGGTCGGATCGATCGGCCCACGCGGCTCGGCGAGCAGTACACCGACTTCGTTGGTTTCCGGTGCCCGGACCAACCCGCGCTCGGTTTCCAGGATCAGGTCATGCTCGGCGTCGTAGGCGCCCAGTTCTACGTGGCCGGCGCCGGGCAACGGCCGGCCCTGGCTGCCGATCTTGGCGCCGGACACGTTGGCCAGCACCGCGTGTCCGTCGGTGGTGGCGAAGAACTCGACCACATGCGCGGGCGCGAACACGTCGACGACGCGTTGCCACAGCCCGGTCGGCATACCCGAGCCGATGAACAACCGCACCGGGTGATTACCGTGCAGCGCGAAGCTCGGGTCGTCGATGACTTCGCGGAGCATGGCCCAGGTGTAGGAGACGACGGTGACGCCGTACTGGCGCACTTCGGCGACGAATCGGTCCGCGCGCAACCCGCGGGACAACGCGATGCGGGTGCCGCCGACCACTGCGCCGCCGAGGCTGACCAACAGCGCGGACTCGTGATGCAGCGGCGTCAGGCAGTACACGGTGTCGTTTCGGTCCAGGGCCGCAGTCGAGGCGGTTCCGAACGCCGACAGCGCCCAGCGGTAGTTGGTGATCTGCTTGGCGACCAGCTGTCGGCCCGCGGTGCTGAAGGCTATGAACGCCAGGTCCCGCGCATACCCCGGGTTGGCCCGATACCAGGCCGGGAGCTCGACGACATCGGGATCGATCTGTTCCATGTCGATGACGCCGGCGTCCTCGGGCAGATGCAGATCCCGGGACTCACCACCACCGAGCACCAGAATCTGTCCGTGCAATTGCCGCGCGGTCTCGAGGTTGGGCGGGTCGGTGATGATCTCGGTCACTCCCCCGAGTCGAACCGCAGCGGCCAGGTCGACGTCGGGCTTCAACAGCACCGCGACGGCGCCCAACCGCGACAGCGCGGCGATGGCCACCAGCGCGCTTGGCCGGGTTTCCATCAAGACGCCGACGTGTTCGCCCTGGCGCACCCCGACCTCGATGAGACCGCGTACGACGTTGTCGATGCGCCGGTTCACCGCCTCGTAGGTGTGCACGCGTCCGTCGAAGAGCAGAAATTCGCCGTTCGGCGCATCGTGAGCTTGTTCGCCGATGATCCGTCCGAGCGAGATCCGGGTGTGATCGTTGATCTGGCCCAGTCGGGCCAGTCGGGGCAAGGTTCGGGCGGTTTCGACGGCCAACGTGCGCATGGACTTGTTCGCTGCGACGACGGTGTCGGCTGCACCGCGCGCGAGTGTCAGGGCCACCTCCGATGCCTCGCCCAGTCCATGCATCAGCCGCGAACTGAGCGCGACGCCGCGGTCGGTGCGTTCGGCCGGCTGATCGGCCATCGGGAAGATGTCAGTGGGCTTGTCTCCGTCTCCCGAAATCCACAGCACCCAATCGGCAACAGTTGGCCAAGTCTCGTGTGCGGCTTTGGATCCAACGACCAGACCGAAGTGACCCGTGCGCAGGCTGTACTCGTATACCTCGGCGTGGGGCGCTGCGCGCCGGATACCGCGCACCGCGGCCGGCTGACCGATGTCGTCAACCTCGCCGACGAAAGCCAGCACGGGACAAGTGATATCGGTCAGCGTCACCAGCTGACCGTTGATGGCGAAACCGCCGGTCATCATCCGGTTGTGCGCGATGAACTGCTTCAGCAGCTCGGAGATCGCCGGGCCGGACCAGGCGATCCAGCCTTCCGACTCCAGGAATCTTCGTTGGGCTTCCCTCGGCAGCAGTGCCTCGCGATCGTGGAGCTGGCGCACAAAGTCGATTCGCGCTTTGGCAGTCTTGAGCGGGTCGAGCATTTGAAAGCCGGTGCGCGCCAACCAGCTTGGGATATCAAGCCGGTTGAAGACGTGGTCGGCCATGAAATTGGCGATACCCGGGGCCAAGTTGGGCGGAAGCCCCGTCGGCAGCGCCGCCAGGGTGTCTACCGGAGAGCCGAATGTCACAATGCTGGCGATGCTTTTCGAGCGCCGGTAGGCCGCCGCCTGGTAGGTGAACATTCCCCCCTGCGAATAGCCGGCCAGGTGCACATCCTGGCCAGTGATCTCTGCGGTCAGGTCAATCGCCTCGCTCAGCGCAACGATGTGGTCGGCCAGATTCCGGCGCATACCACCCTCGACCTGGTCGGGTGAGCCGAAGTCAATGACCCAGGGATCCAACCCGGCGGCGTGCAAGATGCCGACCGCCCCGTCCTCGCGGGTGACATCCCACATGTTCGCCGACATCATCATCGGGTGCACCAACAGCACCGGCGGGCCCGCCTGCGGGTGCCCCGGCCGACTGTCCGGTGGGAAGTACCGCCGAAGCTTGTACATCGGCACGCTCTCCACGACCTGAGACGGGGACGGAGAATTGCCGGTTTCCAGGCCCCCGAGTCGCAGGACTTCCAGGCCGTTCTGCGCCGTCGCGATCAGACGCTCAACCGGTCGCGTGACCGCCGAAAAACCCAGATCCATGTCACCGCTCCCTCCGAAACCGAGACGATCCAGTGCTGCTTGTGGGCCTGACAGCGTGCACATCATGGCACATCGCAGGGGGTGGGCCCGCGGCTTTGATCACGGTGCCAGGTCGCTCGCCAGCGTAGTCCGCCAGGCCGGTCGCTAGGGTCGGGGCGGTGGCACACCTGCTGGGCGCCGAAGCAGTGCACCTGGAGTACCCGACCCAGGTCGTCTTCACGTCAATGACCGTCGGGGTCGGCGACGGCGACCGCATCGGGATCGTGGGACGGAACGGGGACGGCAAATCGAGTTTGCTGGGTTTGCTCGCCGGCCGAGTGCGACCGGACTCCGGACGGGTGACGCGGCGCAGTGGGCTACGGGTCGGCGCGCTGAGCCAGGCGGACACCCTGGACCCGCACAGCACGGTGGGATGGACGCTGGTCGGCGCCCAGCCGGAGCACGAGTGGGCCGGTAACCCGCGCGTCCGCGACGTGGTCGGCGGCCTGGTCGCCGACATCGCCTGGGACGCCGCGATCGGCACACTCAGCGGTGGCCAGCGGCGCAGAGTCCAGCTGGCCGCGCTGCTGGTCGATGACTGGGACGTCATCGCGCTGGACGAGCCCACCAACCACCTCGACATCGAAGGCATCACCTGGCTCGCCGGTCACCTGCGCCAACGCTGGGCCCGCACCACCGGCGGGCTGCTGCTGGTGACCCACGACCGCTGGTTCCTCGACGAGGTGGCGACCACAACCTGGGAGGTGCACGACGGAATCGTCGAGCCGTTCGAGGGCGGCTACGCCGCTTACGTGTTGCAGCGAGTCGAGCGGGACCGGATCGCCGCCACCGGCGAAGCCAAGCGGCAGAACCTGATGCGCAAGGAACTGGCCTGGCTTCGCCGCGGGCCCCCTGCGCGCACCTCGAAACCGAAATTCCGGATCGATGCGGCCAATCAGCTGATCGCCGACGTGCCGCCGCTGCGCAACACCGTCGAGTTGGCGAAACTTGCCACCGCGCGACTCGGCAAGGACGTCGTCGACCTGCTCGACGTGTCCGTCTCGTTCGACGGCCGCCCCGTGTTGCGCGACGTCGAATGGCGAATCGGCCCGGGCGAACGCAGCGGCATCGTCGGGGCCAACGGCGCAGGCAAGTCCACCCTGCTCGGACTGATCGCCGGCGCCGTCCAGCCTGACAGCGGAAAAGTCAAGCGCGGCAAGACTGTTCAGTTGGCCATCCTCGACCAGCGCGGCGATGACTTGACGCCGCTGGCAGGCGACCGGGTCGCCGACGTGTTAGGCAGGCTGCGCACTGACTATCAGGTCAACGGCCGTGAGGTCACCGCGGCACAGTTGTTGGAACGGCTCGGCTTCGCCGGCGACCAGTTATCGGCGCGTGTCGGCGAACTCTCCGGCGGGCAACGCCGGCGGCTGCAGCTGATGCTCACACTGCTGGCCGAGCCCAATGTGCTGCTGCTCGACGAGCCCACCAACGATGTGGACACTGAGATGCTGGCCGCCACCGAAGACCTGCTCGACTCCTGGCCGGGCACATTGATCGTCGTCTCACACGACCGCTACCTGCTGGAGCGCGTCACCGATCAGCAGTACGCGATTCTGGACGGCCGGCTGCGACACCTACCCGGTGGTGTCGACGAGTACCTGCGGCTCGCCGCGCAGGCGGCCCCACAGCGTGCCGCGGCCCCGGCCACCAGCGCCTCTCGGCCGCAGGCGATTTCGGGAGCCGAGTTGCGTGCCACCGAAAAGGAGATCGCCGCGATCGACCGCAGGCTGGCGCGGCTGGCCGACCAGATCGCGGCCAAGCACCAGGAACTCGCCGAGCATGACCAGTCCGACCATGTCGGCATTACCCGGCTCACTCAGGAGTTACGCGGCTTCGAAGACGATGTTGCCGGGCTGGAGAACCGTTGGCTGGAACTTTCCGAAGTGCTCGAGTGAGCTAATCAGCCGAACCGTCACCGCGACGTGGTGTACCAGTCGCGACCTGCTCGACGTCAACGGTCAAGCCGGGCCAGGGCCGCAGCGCGGCGAAGTTGCGTGCCTCGATCCGCTGAGGGGGCAGGCGCAGCGTGGTCCTGGCGATCAGCCGAGCCAACATCACCGTCATCTCGGTGGTGGCCATTGCCGATCCGACACAGCGATGCAGGCCCCCGCTGAACGGGATGAACTCGTGAGGCGCTGGGCGCCGATAAAGCGGCGACGCAGAGTCCCACCGTTCAGGACGAAACTCTTCGGGTTCAGCCCAAACGTCGCTGACTCGGTGGGTGACATACGCGCTGAAAATCAGCGTTCGCCCAGCCCGAATCCGGTGCCCGTCAAACTGGAGGTCACGTTTGACCTTGCGGGCCGAGATCACCCCCGGGGAATACAGCCGTAGCGTCTCCTGGACTACTCCGTTGAGGTAAGTCAGGGCCCCAAGGTTCTCAGCGGTCGGTGGCCCGGTGCCCAAGACCCGGCCAACCTCGGCCGCGGCAGTGTCCCAGGCGCCCGGAACGTTCAGCAGTGCGTAGATGGCCCACGCCATCGCGCCGCTGGTGGTTTCGTAGCCGGCGGCGAGCAGCGAAACGACTTGATCGCGAATTTCATTGCGGGTCAATGGCTGCCCGTCATCGGGGCGGCCGCTGATCAGCGTGGTCAGCAGGTGGTCGTCGGGCTTGGGATGGATGCGTGCGTCGGCGACCTGGCGGTCCACAAAGTCGTCGATACCAGCCCGTGCCGCCATCGCCCGGCGCCACCCCGGTGAACCGATCCACTCCTGGATGCGCGTCACCTGCGGTGGCCGATACGTCAGCGCAAGCAGGGGTTGAAGTTGTTCACCGAGAAAGTCGGCATGCTCGGCGATACGACTGCCGAAAAGGCATTCGGCGATGCTGCGCCGCACCGCCGGACGTAATGAGTCATAGATGTCGATTCGCTGCCCCGGCTGCCAACGATCAATGACCGCGTCAGCGTTGGCGGCGATGATCGGCACGTACTCGCCGACCTGTCGGTGATGGAGGGCGGGCGCGACGGCACTGCGCCGGCGACGGTGGTCGGCTCCGTCACTGACCACCAATGCTGTCGGACCGTCGACCGGGACCAGAACCTGAAATGCTTCCTGCCAACTGAACGCGTCGGCATTGGCGAAGACGAACTTGTTCGCCTCCGGTCCAAGCAGAAGCGTGTAGCCCAGCCCCGCGAGCCCGGCGTTGATCACCGGGCCGCGGCGACGATACAGCGCCAGCAATACATCGCCCGGCGGGTACCGTATCGGCCAGCGCGTTCGATCCCGCATGCGGGCCAACCTAGCGGCTCAGCTGTTGCCGAAGTCGTTCGGCGGCAGCGTGAACCGCCTCAAGCTGCACGGCGACCCGGCGCGGCGCGGTGCCGCCGCGCGCGTCGCGTGACGACACCGAACCCTCGATGGTGAGCACTTCTCGCACCTCTGGAGTCAAGTCGCTGCTGATGGCCACCAGCTCGTCGTTGGTCAACTCCTCCAGCCCGACCCCGCGCTCTTCGGCGACCCGCACAGCCGCCCCGGCCGACTCATGGGCGTGCCGGAACGGCACGCCTTGGCGCACCAGCCATTCGGCGATATCAGTGGCCAGGGTGTATCCGGCCGGAGCGAGCGCCGCCATCCGCTCGGTGTCGAACGTCAGGCTGCTCACCAGTCCAGCCATCGCAGGCAGCAGCAGCTCCAATTGCGCAGCCGAGTCGAACACCGGCTCTTTGTCTTCCTGCAGGTCCCGGTTGTACGCCAGCGGCTGAGCCTTCAACGTCGCCAGCAGCCCGGCGAGGTTTCCGATCAACCGGCCCGACTTACCGCGAGCCAGCTCGGCGATGTCGGGGTTCTTTTTCTGCGGCATGATCGAGCTGCCGGTCGACCACGAGTCGTGCAAAGTCACGTAGCCGAATTCGGTTGAGCTCCAGATGATGATGTCCTCGGCCAAGCGCGATAGGTCGACGGCGATCATCGCGAAAACGAATGCCGCCTCTGCGGCGAAATCTCTTGCCGCAGTGGCGTCGACAGAGTTCTCGGCTGCCGTTGCGAAGCCGAGCTGTTCGGCGATCGCGTCCGGGTCGAGCCCTAGCGACGAGCCGGCGAGTGCGCCGGAACCGTAGGGGGACACAGCGGTGCGCTCGTCGAGGTCGACGATCCGGTCGACATCACGCAGCAGCGGATGGGCGTGCGCGAGCAGATGGTGTGCCAGCAGGATCGGCTGCGCGGACTGCAGGTGCGTCTTGCCGGGCATGATGGCGCTCGGGTGGGCGGCGGCCTGGGCGGCCAGTGCGCCGACAACATCGAGCGCACCAGCGGCCACTCGCCGTATTGCGTCCCGCAGCCACATCCGAAACAGGGTGGCCACCTGGTCGTTTCGCGAGCGGCCGGCCCGCAGCCGGCCACCCAGGTCGGGCCCCACCCGGTCGATCAGTCCGCGTTCCAGAGCGGCGTGCACGTCCTCGTCAGTGACCAAGGGGCCGAAGCTGCCGTCGGCGACGTCCTCGGCGAGGCTGTCCAGCCCGGCCAGCAGCCCGTCGCGCTGCTCTTCGGTGAGCAACCCGGCCTGGAACAGCACCACGGTGTGTGCCCTGGATGCGGTGATGTCGTAGGGTGCGAGCACCCAGTCGAAGTGGGTGGATCTGCTCAACGCGGCCAGCGCATCGGACGGGCCGTCGGCGAACCTCCCGCCCCACAGCGATCCTTCGTTGGTGGTCATGTTTGGTCGGCGGCGCGATCTCGTCGCGCGGCCAGCTTCGACGACAGGCCGTGGATCTGCACGAAACCGCGCGCGGCGGACTGATCGAAGGTGTCACCCTCGTCGTAGGTGGCGAGGTTGAAGTCGTAGAGCGACTGCGCGCCGCGCCGGCCGTTGACCGCAATGTGACCGCCGTGCAGCACCATCCGGACCTCGCCGGACACGTGCTGCTGGGTCTTGTCGACGAAGGTCTCCAAGGCGGTCTTCAGCGGCGAATACCACAGTCCGTCGTACACCAGCTCAGCCCAGCGCTGGTCGGTCTGGCGTTTGAACCGTCCGAGGTCACGCTCCAACGTGACGTGTTCAAGCTCGGTGTGCGCGGTGATGAGCACCATCGCCCCCGGGGCTTCGTAGATCTCACGGCTCTTGATCCCCACCAGGCGATCCTCGACGACATCGAGCCGGCCAACCCCCTGTGCGCCGGCCCGTTGGTTGAGTTCCTCGATGGCCTGCAGCACCGACACCGGCCTGCCGTCGATGGACACCGGAACACCGCGCTCGAACCCGACGATCACCTCGTCGGGGGTGTTCCAGTTGACGGTGGGGTCTTCGGTGTAGGCGTAGACGTCCTTGGTCGGCGCATTCCACAGGTGTTCCAGGAAACCGGTTTCCACCGCCCGCCCCCATACGTTCTGGTCGATCGAGAACGGCGAGCGTTTGGTGACATTGATCGGTATCGCGTTTTCTTCGGCGAAAGCGATGGCCTTCTCCCGGGTCCACGCGTAGTCACGGACCGGCGCGAGTACCTCCAAATCCGGTGCCAGCGAAGCGAATCCGACCTCGAATCGGACTTGGTCGTTGCCTTTACCGGTACAGCCGTGCGCGACGATGCTTCCGCCGTGCTCGCGAGCCGCCGCGACGAGATGCTTGACGATGAGCGGCCGGCTGATCGCCGACACCAGCGGGTAGCGATCCATGTAGAGACCGTTGGACAAGATGGTTGGCAGGCAGTATTCGTCTGCGAACTCATCGCGGGCGTCGACGACGACTGCTTCGACCGCGCCGCAGTCCAGCGCTCGCTGGCGCACCACCTCCATGTCCTCACCGCCCTGGCCCAGATCAATCGCGACCGCGACGACCTCCTGGCCGGTCTCCTTGCCGATCCAGCTGATCGCCACCGAGGTGTCCAAACCGCCGGAATACGCCAAGATGACGCGCTCGGACATGAATCGATCTCCTTGTTTCGCCGGTTATGTGAGGTCTTGGATCACGGTTGCAAGCTCTGCGCCGGTCATCGGCTCGCGGGCCGCCACGAAGATGGTGTCATCCCCGGCGATGGTTCCGACGACATAGGGCAGGGCTGCCCGGTCGATGGCACTGGCCAGGTAGTCGGCCGCGCCGGGCGGGGTGCGCAGCACGGCGAGGTTTGCGCTGGCGTCGGTGGAGACCAGCAATTCGCTCAGCAGCCGCGACAGGCGCGCGGTGCCGCCGGATACCCCGCGCAGCGGGCTGCCGTCCTCGGGCACCACGTAGACGCCAACCCCGCCGTCGGCGCCGCGCAGCTTCACCGCGCCTAGCTCCTCCAGGTCCCGCGACAGCGTGGCCTGCGTGACCTCGATACCGTCGGCGGCGAGCAGCGCGGCCAGCTCGCTTTGACTGCGCACCTCAGCCGACGACAGGGTCGCCACGATGCGGGCCTGCCGGACGGCACGGGTGACTTCGGACGTGGTCTTTGAACCGCTGCGCGTCATTTCGACCGCTCCAAAAGCCACACCAACAGCGCCTTTTGCGCATGCAGCCGATTCTCGGCCTCGTCCCAGACCGCGCTGTGCGGCCCGTCGATCACGTCGTCGGTGATCTCGTGACCTCGGTGCGCCGGAAGACAATGCAGCACAATGGCTTCCGAGCTAGCTAAGGCAACCAATTCGGCGTTCAGCTGAAAAGGACGAAACGGCCGAACCCGGTCCAGCCCGTCGTCCTCCTGACCCATCGACGTCCAGGTGTCGGTGACCAGCACGTCGGCGCCTGAGGCGGCAGCGGCGGGGTCTGCGGTGACCGTCACCGACGCGCCGGTATCCGCGGCACGCCGCTGGGCGGCCGCGAGTACTGATCGATCGGGGCCAAACCCGTTGGGAGCGGCGATCGTCACGTTGATGCCGGCGGTGACTCCGCCCAGCAGCACTGAGTGAGCCATGTTGTTGGCGCCATCACCGAAGTACGACATCCGCAAGCCGCGCAGCGATCCGGTGCGTTCGGCGACGGTCTGCAGATCGGCAAGCACCTGGCAGGGGTGGAATTGGTCGGACAGCGCGTTGACGATCGGCACCGTCGCGGTTTCGGCCATCGCGGTCAGACGGGCCTGTCCGTAGGTCCGCCATACGATGGCATCGACGTAGCGGGACAACACTTTCGCGGTGTCCTGCAGCGTTTCTTCCCGGCCCAGCTGGGTGCTGCGGCCGTCGACCACCACGGCATGCCCGCCGAGCTGGGCGATACCCACCTCGAACGAAAACCGGGTACGGGTGGAGTTCTTGTCGAAGATCACGGCGACGCCACGCGGGCCGTCCAGCGGGCGCTGGCTGAACGGATCCTTTTTCAGTTCGGCGGCCAGCGCAAGCACTTCGGCCTGTTCATCGGGCGACAGGTCGTCGTCGCGCAGGAAGTGTCGTGTCATCACTTGTTTTCCTCCCCGCCTGCGGCGGCTAGGTCCAGGATGCCCGGTAGCGCGGTCACGAAGGTGTCGATCTGGTGTTCTGTGATGATCAGCGGCGGCGCCAATCGAATGACATTGGATGCGGCGGCGTTGACCAGGAAACCGGCGGCGCGAGAGGCGATCTCGGCATCCTTGGCGGCCGGGGCACTCAGCACCACGCCGCACAGCAAACCACGGCCGCGAACCTGGTCGATCAACGGGTGACCAACCGACTCAATGCCCTGACGCAACGTTTTTCCAAGAACTTCGGCGCGTCTCACCAGGTCTTCGCTCGCCAGTACGCGCAGCACGGCCAGTGCCGCCGCCGCGCAGATTGGGTTGCCGCCGAAGGTGCTGCCATGCAGACCGGGTGTGAGCAGTCGCGCGGCCGGGCCGACCGCCAGGCATGCCCCGATGGGCAGTCCACCTCCGAGACCTTTGGCCAGGGTCACGACGTCGGGGGCGATGCCGTCGTGCTGGTGGGCGAAAAACGTACCGGTGCGTCCCATCCCGGTCTGCACCTCGTCGAGAACAAGCAGGGCGCCATGTCGGGCGGTGACGTCGCGGGCGGCGGCGAGGTAGCCGTCGGGGGGCACGACGACACCGCTCTCCCCCATGATCGGCTCCAGGAAGACCGCGGCGGTGTCGCCGCCGACCGCAGCGACCAGGGCGTCGGTGTCGCCGTAGGGCACGTGGGTGACGTCACCAGGCAGCGGCGCGAACGGCGCCTGCTTGGCCGGTTGACCGGTCAGTGCCAATGAACCCATCGTTCGGCCATGGAAAGCTTCTTCGGCCGCAACCAGTTTCGTCCGTCCGGTCAGCCGGGACAATTTGAACGCCAACTCGTTGGCCTCGGTGCCGGAGTTACAGAAGAAAACCCGGGTCTCGCCCTCGGCGCCGAGCAAGCCGACCAGCGCTTCGGCCAGCGCTACGCCGGGTTCGGCCGCATACAGGTTAGAGGTGTGTCCCAGCGTCGACATTTGTCGTGTGACGGCGTCGATCACGGCGGGGTGACGATGCCCCAGGATGTTGACAGCGATGCCGCCGAGCAGGTCGAGGTAGGACTTTCCGTCCACATCGGTGACCACGGCACCATCGCCGCTGGCCAATGCCACCGGCGGGACGCCGTAGTTGTCCATCATCACCGCGGACCAGCGCTGCTGCATCGTTTGGGTCTCGGTCATCGGCGCCGCTCCTCCTCATCGCTGCGCTCTGCATCGTCGCCGGCGCGCGTCACGCGCTCACCACCTTCGTGCCGGTGCCCTCGTCAGTGAGCAATTCGACCAGCACGCAATGCTCGACGCGGCCATCGATGATATGCGCGCTGGGCACGCCGCTGTCGACGGCGCGCAGACATGCCTCGATCTTGGGGATCATCCCGGTCTCCAACGTCGGCAGCAGCTGCGTCAGTGTGGCGGTGTCGATTTCGCTGACCAGTGAATCGCGGTCGGGCCACCGGGTGTACAGGCCTTCGATATCGGTCAGCATCAGCAGCTTTTCGGCGCCCAGCGCTTCGGCCAGCGCCGCCGCCGCGGTGTCGGCGTTGATGTTGTAGACCACGCCGTCGACGTCGGGCGCCAGCGTCGACACCACCGGAATCCGTTTGGCTGCAATCAGATCCAGTACCACCGCCGCGTTCACGTAAGCGACGTTGCCGACCAGGCCGATTTCGGTGTCGACACCGTCGACGGTGACGCTGCGCCGCACCGCAGTGAACAGGTTGGCGTCTTCGCCGGTGATCCCGACCGCGTACGGACCGTGGACGTTGATCAGGTTGACCAGCTCACGGCCGACTTGGCCGAACAACACCATCCGCGCCACGTCGAGCACTTCCGGTGTGGTGAACCGGAATCCGCCCTTGAACTCGCCGGCAATGCCGAGCCGCTCCAACATGGCGCTGATCTGAGGCCCGCCGCCGTGCACCACCACGGGGTGAATGCCGCAATTACGCAGAAACGCCATGTCGGCGGCGAACTCACGCCGCAGGGTGTCGTTGGTCATGGCGTTGCCGCCGTATTTGACGACGACGATTTTGCCGTGCAGTTGGGTGAGCCACGGCAAAGCCTCGGCCAATATCTGGGCCTTTGCCTGGGTGGACAACGCGCCGGCGGTCATGACCGCCGCCGACGATGCAGAGCGGAGCGATGAGGTGGGGGCACCTCCCGCTTGCGGGGGCAAGGCGGCGTGTTCACGAGGAGTATGCCGAATTCTCTTCAACGTAGCCGTGAGACAGGTCGGTGGTGCGGATGGCTGCCTGGCCGTCGCCCATCTTGAGGTCGACGAGGACGTCGATATCCCCACCTGACAGATCCACCTGGCGTGCGCCGGCGGCCCCGACTCCGTCGACGCACACCGGAGAACCGTTGAACGACAAGGTGATTCGATCTGGGTCGAGGCTGATCGGCGCCATCCCGACCGCCGCCAGCACCCGGCCCCAGTTAGGGTCGGAGCCGAACAACGCGGTCTTGACCAGGTTGTCGCGGGCGACCATCCGGGCGGCGGCGAGCGCGTCGTCCTCGGTGGCGGCGCCCGTCACGGTCACGGTGACCCGTTTGGTGACGCCCTCGGCGTCGGCCTGCAGCTGTGCGCACAGGTCATCACAGACGCGCAGCACGGCGTCGTCGAGATCGGTTTGGGACGGCGCGATCTCGCTTGCGCCCGATGCCAACAGCAGCACGGTGTCATTCGTCGAGCAGCTGCCGTCGACGTCGAGTCGGTCGAACGTCCGCGCGGTGGCCCGGCGCAGCGCGTCCTCGAGCGCGCCGGCCTCCGCGACCGCATCGGTGGTGAGCACACACAGCATGGTCGCCAGCGACGGCGCCAGCATCCCGGCGCCCTTGGCCATCCCACCGATCGTCCACTTGTCCGGATGGTGCAGCGCAACCTGTTTGGGCGCGGTGTCGGTGGTCATGATGGCCCGCGCGGCCTCGTCTCCGCCGGCCAGCCCGCCGGCCATCTCGTGCACGACGTGACCGACCCCGGCGAGAACCTTGTCCATCGGCAGCCGGTCACCGATCAATCCGGTGGAGCACACCGCGACTTCGATCGCGCCCGTCTCGGTGCCCCAGTCCGACAAGGCGGCGGCCACTGCTTCGGCGGTGGCATGGGTGTCGGCAAAGCCGTCCGGACCGGTGCACGCGTTGGCGCCGCCGGAATTCAGGATCACCGCCCGCAACCGGCCGGCAGTCAGCACCTGTTGCGTCCACAGCACCGGAGCCGCCTTGACCTGATTGCGGGTGAATACTGCGGCGGCCGGGTAGTCCGGGCCCTCGTTGAACACCAGCGCCAGATCCAATGCACCTGACGCTTTGATCCCGGCGGCGATGCCGGCAGCACGGAAACCGGCCGGAGCCGTCACTCCTTGGGCGCGCACCAGACGCGCGGCGTCAACGAGGTCGGTCACGGCGCCACCCCGACCACCGAAAGGCCCTCGGTTTCCGGCCAGCCCAGCGCCAGGTTCATCGACTGCACGGCGGCGCCCCCGGTGCCCTTGACCAGATTGTCGATCGCCGAAATAGCGATGAACGTGGCGGCGTCCTCGTCGACCGCGACCGCGATGTGTGCGGCGTTACTGCCGATCACCGCACCGGTACGCGGCAGTTGTCCTTCGGGTAGCAGATGAACGAAAGGTTCCGCGTGGTAAGCCTTTTCGTAGGCAGCGCGCAGCTGCGACAGCGGTGACTGGGTGCGGGCCGTGCAGGTCGCCAGGATGCCGCGCGAGGTCGGGATGAGCACCGGTGTGAACGACACGGTGACGTCCCGGTCGGTAACCTGCTTCAGCCCCTGGGGGATTTCGGGTGTATGCCGGTGCGCGCCGGCGATGTTGTAAGCCCGCGCCGAACCGATGACCTCCGACCCAAGCAGGTCTGTCTTCGCGGCCCGGCCGGCACCCGAGGTGCCGCTGACTGCGACGACGGTGACGGCGGGATCGATGAGGTCGGCGGCCAACGCGGGGAAAAGTGCCAACAACGCGGCGGTCGGATAGCAGCCCGGTACCGCGACGCGCCGGGCACCGCGCAACGCCTCCCGTCCGCCGGGCAGCTCCGGTAGCCCGTAGGGCCAGTTGCCGGCGTGCGTAGAGCCGTAGAAGCGCTGCCATGCGTCCGCGTCGATCAGACGGAAATCCGCACCGCAGTCCACCACCAGTGTCTGGGGGCTCAGTTGTTGCGCCAGCGTCGCCGAGTGCCCGTGCGGGAGCCCGAGGAAAACCACGTCATGGCCATCCAGTACCTCGACCCTTGTGGGCTCGAGCACTCGCTGGGCCAGTGGTAACAGGTGCGGGTGGAGGTCAGCGAGGGTGCTGCCTGCACTGGCGGCAGCGGTCAGCGCGCCGATCGTCAGCCGCCCGTCGTGGTAAGCCGGGTGCCCGAGCAGCAGCCGCAGGATCTCGCCGCCCGCGTAGCCGCTGGCACCTGCCACCGCCACCCGTATCCCCTGGGTCATACGACCAATCGTTGCATGACTATGCATTCACTTGCAAATTCATTCCACCGGCCGGGCAGACGCAAAGGCGCCGCGACACGCCGGACAGTGGGGACTTTTCTGTCTGCTCGCCATCAGGTGCGCAGCTCCGCGCCGACCCGCTCGGCGGCGCAGCGCACCGCCGCATCGCGGGCCGCGCTGGCCTCGTCCTCGGTGAGCGTGCGATCCGCCGCGCGGAACCGGAGCGCGAACGTCAGCGATTTGCGATTTTCCCCGAGCTGAGGGCCGGTGTAAACGTCGAATAACCGCACATCCTCCAACAATTCCCCGGCGCCGTCGCGGACCGCCTGTTCCACGGTTTGCGCGGCGATATCCGCGTCGACCACGAGGCTGACGTCTTGGAACACGGCGGGAAACGGCGAAACCCGCGGCGCCGGCAACGACTCGACGATCGGCATAGCGTCGAGGTTCAGTTCGACCGCGCAGGTGCCCTTGGGCAGGCCCGATCTTTCGATTACCGCGGGGTGCAGTTGGCCGGCGTGGCCGATGACGGTGTCGCCGACCAGCACTTCGGCGCACCGGCCCGGATGCCACGGCAGATAGTGTGCAGCGCGTAGCGCCAGCTCAATTCCGCTGGCACGGGCGATGATTCGGACTGCGTCGAACGCATCGGCCGCTTCCGCGGGCCGGCCGTCGCCCCACGGGCCGCGCGGTTCCCTCAGCCCGGTCAACACCGCGGCCACATGCTGGGGTTGGCGTGGCAGCGATGCGTCGAGCAGGGCGATTTCCTCGTCGGTGGGACGCCGGTGTACCGGGATGAGGCCGACGCTCTTCGTCTGCTCGGTCCGCTGCACCACCTGCGCGATCGCGAACAGTGCGACATCGACGATGCCGCGAGACACGTTGCGGCCCAGTGCTTCCAGCAGGCCAGGCAGCAGCGTGGTGGCCAAATGCGGCCGATCGGCCTCCAGTGGGTTGAGCACCTGCGTGGTGTGACGCCGCGCGTCGTCGACGGGCAGACCCCAGGCGTCGAAAACTCCGGCGGGCAGAAACGGCGTCGGCAGGACCTCCACGTAGCCCGACAGCGCCAGCGACTTGCCGATCGCGCGGCGGCGCCGTTGGCCGGCCGACAGTCCGCGCCCGGCCGGCGCCGACGGCAGCACCGACGGGATGAGTTCCAGTCCCTCTAGCCGCAGCACCTCCTCAACCAGGTCGGCGGGCTGGCGCAGGTCGGGCCGCCAGCTCGGCGGCGTCACGGTCAGGCTGTCCCCGTCGCCGGTCACCGCGGCGCCGATTTGGGTCAGCCGCCTGGCGGTGGTGCCCGGCCGATAGTCAACCCCGGCCGTGCGGTCCGGCAAGTCGGCCGCGATCGGGATCGGCGGCAGCGACCAGTCGTCCCGCGGCGGGTCACCCCGCCAGTCGGTCAGCGTTTCAGACACCTCGCCGCCCGCGATCTCGGCGAGCAACGTGGCGCAGCGGTCCAACGCCGCCACCGAGATGGCCGGGTCGACCTCGCGCTCGTAGCGACGGGCCGCCTCGCTGGGCAGGCGCAGTCGCCGTGCGGTGCGAGATACCGCGGCCGGATCCCATACCGCGGCCTCCAGCAGCACGTCGGTTGAGTCGTCGCGCATCTCGGTGCTGCCCGAGCCCATCACTCCGCCGATCGCCGCGGTCGCGACGTCGTCGATGATCAGGACGTCGGCCGGATTGAGCCGGCGCTCGATGTCGTCGAGGGTTACTACGGTTTCGCCGGGCCGAGCGAACCGTACCGCGAAGCCGCCGGTGATCCGCTTGAGATCGTGCGCGTGCATTGGGTGACCGAGTTCCAGCATCACGTAATTCGTTGTGTCGACGGCCGGCGAGATCGCCCGGATACCCGAGAGCAACAGCCGGCGCTGCAGCCACCATGGCGACACCGCGGTCGGGTCGATTCCGGTGACCGGACGCAGTGCGAACCGTTGCACACCGGTCTCCGGCTGCACCGTCAACGGCCAGGCGCCCGCCTCGCGGGGCAGCGGAGGAACATCGGCCGGGTCGACGAAGTCGAGGTCGTAGGCGCAGGCGATCTCGCGGGCCAAACCGCGAACCGACATGCAGTAACCCCGGTCCGGGGTGATGGCCAGGTGGAAGATCACGTCGTCCAGGCCCAGCACCTGGACACCGTCGGCGCCGGGTTCAGCCGTTCCGGGCGGCAGCACCAGGATGCCGGAATGGTCTGCGGCCAAACCTAATTCGGCCGCAGAGCAAATCATTCCGTCGGAGGTGCGACTGTAGGTCTTGCGCTCCGTGATCGTGAAGCCACCCGGCAGCGTGGTCCCGGGCAGCGCGACCGCTACCAGATCGCCGGTCACAAAGTTGGTTGCACCGCAGACAATCTCGCGTGGTTTATCTTCGCCGACGTCGACTTTGCAGGCGCGGATCGGCTTTTTGAATTCGCTGAGTTCTTCGATATCGGTTACCCGTCCGACGGTCAGCGGTCCGTCGACGGGGCCGAGCGTGATCACCTCTTCGATTTCGTGCCCGATGCGCACGAGCGCCTGTTCGAGTTCGTCGGGAGTCACGCCCCAGCCTGGGGCACCGACCGCGACGACGTCACGCAGCCAGCTGTACGGGACGCGCATCAGGCACCCACCCCGAACGGCAACGAGAACCGGACGTCGCCCTCGACCATGTCGCGCATGTCGGGGATGCCGTTGCGGAACTGCAGAGTGCGCTCCAGCCCCATCCCGAATGCAAAGCCCGAATAGACCTGTGCATCAATACCGTTGGCGCGCAACATATTCGGGTTCACCATTCCGCAGCCGCCCCACTCCACCCAGCCGGCACCACCCCTCTTGTTCTCGAACCACACGTCGACTTCCGCAGACGGCTCGGTAAAGGGGAAGAAGTGCGGACGAATCCTGGTGCGAGCCTGCGGCCCGAACTCGGCCCGGGCGAACGCGTCGAGCGTTCCGCGCAGATGCGCCATCGACAGACCGCGATCCACCGCGAGCCCCTCCACCTGATGGAAGACCGGCGTATGGGTGGCGTCGAGCTCGTCGGTGCGGAACGTGCGACCGATCGAGAGGACATAGACCGGCAGCTCGCGCTCGAGCAGTGTGCGCACCTGCACCGGCGACGTGTGGGTGCGCAGCAACTGACGGGAGCCTTCCGGAGCGATATAGAAGGTGTCTTGTTCACTGCGCGCCGGGTGATCGGCTGGGAAGTTCAGGGCGTCGAAGTTGAACTGCTCGGTTTCCACCTCCGGCCCGTCGGCAAGCTCCCACCCCATCGCGATGAAGGTGTCGGCGATGTGCTCGGCCAGAATCGTGATCGGATGCCGCGCCCCGGTCGGCTGGCGGCTCGACGGCAACGTCACGTCGATGCGCTCGGCGATCAACACGGCCGCATCCCGCTCGGCGCGCAACGCCGCCAGTCGTTCGTCGTAACTGCGTTGGACCTCGCCGCGGGAACTGTTCACAAGCCGGCCGGCGTCGGCGCGGTCGGCCTTAGGGATAGTGGCCAAGGCCTGGCGGGCCAGCGCCACCGGCGAGCGATCACCGAGGTGCTCGGTCTTGGCGCGTGCCAGTGCGTCGAGATCGGCCGCGCCTGCGAAAGCTTGCCGGGCTGCGTTGACCGCTGCGGTCAACGCCTCCGGCGACAGGTCGACGGGCTGGTCACCCACGCGGCGACACTCTCCTTGCCTTGCTGGGGCTTTTTCGGGCGGGTTTCGCGGCACAGCGTGACGCGCAAGTGCCGATCATATGTGGTCACGTCAGCAGCGATCGGCAGCGAGCCCGTGTCCCGACGGGAAGGCGTCAGCCGTTGAGCACCGGCTCCGCAGCCGCCACCGCGGCCACCGGCAGTCGACGGCGCAACAGTGAGCGGGAGATCCCCACAGCCGCCAGCGCACCCAATAGGCCGACGACGCCCCCGATCAGCGTCCTCCACTCCCCGTGCGCCAAGATCAGGAATCCAAAGCTCGCACCAACCGCCAGCAACGCGCATCGCACCGGGGTCCACCGGGCCGGGCCGGGCAACCTGATGGAGACCAGCATGCCCAGCGCTAATGCGATGGAGTGCCCAACGTCGGTGAAATCGTCGCTCAACGCCGCGGCGACGATGCCGACCGGGAGCCACCAACCGAGCCAGGCCGGCCGCCACTGGCGAGGGACGGCTGCCGTCAGCGCGCCCAGCACCGCCACGGCGCCATAGCTCACGCCGACATCACTGGCACGTGAGATCGACAGCGGTAACCAGCCGAGTTCGATTGCCGCGGTCAGTCCCACGGCGACCAGCAGCGTGGCACCAACATGGCCGGTGACGAACACCAAGGCCAATCGACCACTGCGCCAAATAAGCTCGGCGAGAGCGAGCAGACAAACTAGGCAGGGTAACCAGAACCAGATCGGGCCGGCATCGGTGACGAATGCGCTACCGAACAGAGTCGCCAGATGACCATGGGCCAGGTTGTGCAGGTTGGTGCTGGCCAGCGCGATGACGTGCGCACGCACCCGCGGACCGAGGTCCACGAGCACAACACTGACAGTCACCAAAGCGAGCGCGTAACCCAGCGTGATCCGGACGCGCCCCAGCCGCGACAATAGGCGGAATATCATCGCCATCTACTATGCCTGGGGATTGTCATCATCTGAGTTATCGAAACCTGACAAGTCCCTGACAGTTTCGGCGGAGGCCTTGAGCCGGAAAATGGCCAAGTCGGCTGGCAGCCCGGGGGTTTTACCTGCGAATACCGGTCGGTGTACCCGCTTGGCAGTGACGCCCAGCGCGTCCAAATCCGCCTGCGCGAGGTGGTCCAGTGTGGCGCCGGACACCATGACTCCTCCCCTGGTGGCGCGCTCCATGACCCGGGCGGCGACGTTGACGTCGACCCCGAGCCAGTCCGAGGCCAGCCGCTGCGGGTGCCCGGTGTGGATGCCCACCCGCATCCGCGGTGTGTAGCCGTCGACGTCGACCTTTTTCAACGCTTTGCGGGCGGCGAGGACCGCGGTCACGGCCACGAGCGGATCGGCGAACACCGCCATGATGCCGTCGCCCATCCGTTTGACGATGTGACCGCCGGCATCCAGCAGTGGTGGTTCAACCGCCCGCGCCACTCGCCGCAGCAGCTTGAGGGTCGCGTCGTCACCGGCTTGCAACGACCACGTCGAGAAACCCACCAGATCGGTGAAGACCAACGTGACCTCTGGGTTGGCCGGGCGCCGAGATACCGCCTCGGTCATTGCCTGCCACACTTGCAGCGCGCCGAGACCGACCTCGCGAGACGCGCCGCCACGCTCGCCCAGCAGCCGGCCCGCTGCTCGCGCGGCGGCGCGGGGCCCGCCTTCGCCGGCCGTTGACAGTGGATCGCCGAATTCGGGATCGCCGGGCAAGACACGGCGCGCCCGACGGACCATTGCGATCACGCTCGGACTCTGGTTGGTGCTGCGCAGCCACTCGGCGGCACTGTGCAGTGACACCGGAGAACGCTGTCGCGAACCAGGCAAATCCGGCGTGGCCACCGTCTGCTCGGGCTCGCCGGACGCCGGTTGGGGCCCGAGTTCCACAGCGCCCAGGGTAGGTGGTGTCGGGAGAGACCGGCAATGACCGTCGTCGTGGTTTCGGTTACGACGCCCGGCGCTGGCATGCCCCGCATACCGGCGCGAAGCCACCCCGGGTGTTCGGAAACCTGCGACAAACCGCCTGATCACATCGTTACGACGCTCGGGTTGATACTCGGTAACGGCGCGTCGCGCCACGCCCCGAAATCGTAGACAACGTGTGTTGTCAGCCTTATCGTGAGACTCATCGCTCCTCAGGACCAGGAGGCCGTGATGACTACGACAGTGATGTCATCGATGACGTCGGTTCAACCCGAGCCGGTCGAGCAGCGCGACGAGAAACCGGTTCGGCGCGGCCCATTGGGGCCGGAGTCGCTGACCTGGAAGTATTTCGGTGACCTGCGCACCGGAATGATGGGCGTGTGGATCGGCGCGATCCAGAACATGTATCCGGAATTGGGCGCCGGCGTCGAGGAGCACTCCATCCTGTTGCGCGAACCACTGCAGCGCGTGGCGCGCTCGGTGTATCCGATCATGGGCGTCGTCTATGACGGCAACCGCGCGGCCCAGACCGGTGAGCAGATCAAGCAGTACCACCACACCATCAAGGGAGTCGACGCGACCGGCCGCCGCTACCACGCGCTGAACCCGGAGACGTTCTACTGGGCGCATGCGACGTTCTTCATGCTGGTGATCAAGGTGGCCGAGTACTTCTGCGGCGGGTTGACCGAAGGCGAGAAGCGCCAGCTGTTCGACGAGCATGTGCAGTGGTATCGGATGTACGGGATGAGCATGCGGCCGGTACCCAAGTCTTGGGAGGACTTCCAGGAGTACTGGCAGCGGGTCTGCCGCGACGAGCTGCAGATCAATCAGGCCACTCTGGACATCTTCCAGATTCGCATTCCCAAACCGAAGTTCATGCTGATGCCCACGCCGGTGTGGGATCAGCTGTTCAAGCCGCTGGTCGCGGGGCAGCGCTGGATCGCGGCGGGGCTGTTCGAGCCGGCTGTTCGCGAGAAGGCCGGAATGCGGTGGACACCCGGCGACGAAGTGGTGCTGCGGCTATTCGGCAAAATGGTCGAGCTGGCGTTTCTGGCGGTCCCTGACGAAATCCGTTTGCATCCTCGAGCATTGGCCGCCTATCGGCGGGCGGAGGGCCGGGCTGCAGGCGATGCCCCGCTGGTGGAGGCGCCGAGCTTCATGGCGCCACCGCGGGACCGCCGGGGCCTGCCAATGCATTACTTCCCGCCCCGCAGAACGATCTTTGAGCGGGCCGGATCGCTGGTGCACACCACTTTCTCGCTGGCCGGGCTGCGGCCGGCGCGGGGTCGCGGCAAGGCCGCCTAAAGGTTGGGGCCCGCCCGCTGGGCTCGTGCGCTCTGGTAGAGACAGATTGCCGCCGCGGCAGCCACATTGAGGCTTTGCGCACCCCCGGACATCGGAATCGCCACTCGGTTGTCGGCTTGTCGAGCCAGCTGAGGCGCTAGGCCGTGGGACTCGGCGCCGAACAGCCACGCCGTCGGTCCGGCGAGCTCAGCATCGTCAAGGGACAACTCACCGTCCACCGTGGTGGCCAGTACCCGCAGCCCGGCAGCCTGCAGCGCGGTGACAGCCGCGCCGACGCCCGGCGCGACGACGACCGGTATGGAGAAGACGCTGCCAGCCGACGCGCGCAGACATTTACCGTTGTACAGGTCGACGCTGTACCCGGCGAAGATGACCGCTGCGGCGCCCATCGCGTCGGCGATGCGGATCAACGTTCCGGCGTTGCCCGGCTCACGGATTTCCACCCCCACCGCGACCAGCGCTGGCGCGCCGGCCAGCACATCGTGCAGAGCCGGCTCGGGCCGCTCGCACACCGCTACCAAGCCGGCTGGAGTCACGGTGTCCGATAAGGCTTTTGCGGCGCGCTCAGTCACCAGGTTTACCGCGGCGTCTTGCCGGTCGAGCAGAGCGTCGTACCGTTGCGCAGCCGCCTCGGTTACGAAGACTTCACGGATAAGTCCGCGCTCGGACGCGGCTTCGACCAAGTGCGGGCCTTCCACCAGGAAGCGCTGCGTCCGGCGCCGCGCGATCTGCCGGTGAAGTTTGACCGCAGCGGCCACCCGGGCCGATCGTTCGGTGAGCACCGGGTGCGAAATCACAACCGCCGGGCGGGGTTAGGCAGCCTCTCCGGAAGGCGCATTGACATCGTCGGGCAGTGCGGCCCGAGCGACACCGACGAGCGCGGTGAACGCCGCCGGATCGCTCACTGCGATCTCGGCGAGGTTCTTGCGGTCGACCTCGACCCCGGCAGCCTTCAGACCCTGGATAAGCCGGTTGTAGGTGATGTCGTTGGCGCGGGCCGCCGCGTTGATCCGCGAGATCCACAGCTTACGGAACTCGCCCTTGCGCGCACGGCGGTCGCGGTAGGCGTAGTTCAGTGAATGCAGTTGCTGCTCTTTGGCTTTGCGGTAGAGGCGGGATCGCTGGCCGCGATAGCCCTTCGAGGCCTTCAGAATGGTGCGCCGCTTCTTCTGGGCGTTGACTGCCCGCTTTACGCGTGCCATGGGTGTTCCTATCGTCGTCTGGACGTAATGGTTGTTACGCCGCTGCCTTCTTTACGGGCGTCGGTCAGCCGTTCAGCATCTTGTTGACCCGCTTGGTGTCGTTGCCAGACACGGCGGTACGCCCCTCCAGCCGTCGCGTTCGGGTGCTCGGCTTGTGCTCGAGCATGTGCCTGCGATTGGCCTTCTGACGCACGATCTTCCCGGTTCCGGTGCGCCGGAATCGTTTCGACGCCCCACTGTGGGTCTTGGTCTTGGGCATATGTCCTCAGTTCTGCTGTATCAGTTCGGCGACGGTTCGGTGTCGCTGTTCGGTGCGGGGTTCGCGGGCTGGGGCGTGGGGCCACCGGCCTGTTGGGCCGCACGCGCGCGAGTCTTCGCGCCGCGGTGCGGTGCCAACACCATCGTCATGTTGCGTCCGTCCTGCTTGGCCGACGTCTCGACGAATCCGTAGTCGGCGACGTCGGTGCCCAGGCGCTGCAGCAGCCGATAGCCCAGCTCGGGCCGCGACTGCTCACGTCCGCGGAACATGATCGTTACCTTGACTTTCGATCCCGCCTCCAGGAATCGGATCACGTGGCCCTTTTTGGTCTCGTAGTCGTGATCGTCGATCTTGGGTCGCAACTTCTGTTCTTTGACGACGGTTTGCTGCTGGTTCTTGCGAGACTCGCGCGCCTTTTGCGCCGCCTCATATTTGAACTTGCCGTAGTCCATGATCTTGCAGACCGGTGGCCTGGCGTTTGGCGCAACTTCGACAAGGTCGAGATCGGCATCCGCGGCGACGCGGAGGGCATCTTCGATACGCACGATGCCTACCTGCTCCCCTCCCGGGCCGATCAAGCGGACTTCAGGTACGCGGATGCGCTCGTTGACGCGGGTCTCAGTGCTGATGGGGCCTCCCTGGGTCGTATTCCTCGTTGCGAACGACACCGGGCCGGTCCGGAGTCAGCGGTGGGAATACCACGCCATCAGCAAAAAAGCCCTGCTTAAGCAGGGCCCGGTGCCGACCGGTCGCGGCAACAGCCGCCTGCGGAATGCAGAACCGGCACCGCTGGTGTGCCGATGACCGGACCGCTGAGCCTCGAAACGATCTTGTGGCCAACGGTGGGAGTGGGACTCCACTTGCTGTCTCTGGCCTTCGCCTGAGACGGTCGCGCAGGTAAGTCTAGCAGTGCCGACGCATCAGACGGCGATCCAGCCGTCGAGGTGGCCGCCTCCCGCCGTGCCAGCGCGACGACGCCTAGCCGGTCGAGCCGCCGACACGTGCGATTCCATGCCTTCCGGACATAGGCATTCCATAGCTAGAACGAATATCCTCGCGGTCTGTGACACTCACTGCGTCTCGCCCGCGGAGCCGGTCGACTTCCCGGCTGCGCTGGGTGCCCGCGGCCGCCGGGTGGACGGTTGGCGTCATCGCCACGCTGTCGCTGATCGCCAGCATGTCGCCGGTGATCCGGTGGGCGATCAAGGTGCCACGGGAATTCATCAACGACTACCTGTTCAACTTCCCCGACACCAGTTTCGCCTGGTCGTTCGTGCTGGCCTTATTGGCCGGCGCGCTCACCACGCGCAAGCGCATCGCATGGTGGCTGCTGGTCCTCAACCTCCTGCTGGCTGCCGGGTTGAACATCGCCGGTCTGACAGCCGAACACGTCACCCCGCTGAGGACCCTCGGCGAGACGCTCGGGCTCGGTTTCCATCTGGCCGCGCTTTTGGTGCTGGCCTTGGCCTACCGGGAGTTTTGGGCCAAGGTCCGGTCGGGTGCGCTCTTTAAGGCGGCCGGAGTCCTGATCGCCGGCTGGGCGATCGGAATCGGGCTGTCCTGGCTGCTGGTCGAAACGTTCCCGCACACGCTGGCGGAGGACGACCACTTGTTCTACGTGGTGAACCGGGTGGTTGGATTCGCCGTCGCCGACCCGGGTTCGTTTGAGGGCAGGCCGCACGTCTTCCTCAGCGCCCTTATGGGACTGTTCAGCGCGATGGCGCTGATCGCTGCGGCGATCGTGCTGTTCCAATCACAGCGCGCCGAAAATGCACTCACAGGCGAGGACGAATCCGCCATCCGCGGGCTACTCGAGCTGTATGGCAACAACGACTCCTTGGGCTACTTCGCCACTCGCCGAGACAAGTCGGTGGTTTTCGCGCCGAGCGGCCGGGCCGCGATCACCTACCGCGTCGAAGTCGGCGTCTGTCTGGCCAGCGGAGACCCGATCGGCGACCCCCGGGCGTGGCCGCAGGCCATCGACGCCTGGTTGGCGCTGTGCCAGACCTACGGCTGGGCGCCCGGGAATATGGGTGCCAGTTCGGCCGGGGCTAAAGCGTTCCGCGAGGCTGGCCTGAACGCACTCGAGCTGGGCGACGAAGCCATTTTGTACACAGGGGATTTCAGGCTCTCCGGACGAGAGATGCGCGGCGTGCGCCAGGCCGTGACCCGGGCCCGCCGCGCCGAGCTGTCGGTGCGCATCCGCCGACACCACGACATCGATCCTGACGAGATGAAGCGGGTGCTGGCGCGTGCGGAAACGTGGCGCGACACCGAATCCGAGCGCGGGTTCTCGATGGCGCTGGGCCGGCTCGGTGATCCGGCCGACGGTGACTGCCTACTGGTCGAGGCCGTCAAACCCGACGGCACTGTGGTCGCGATGCTTTCGCTGGTGCCGTGGGGCCGGAACGGCGTTTCGCTGGACCTCATGCGTCGTTCGCCGGATTCCCCCAATGGGACCATCGAGCTCATGGTCAGCGAGCTCGCTCTACACGCCGAACGCATCGGCATCAGCCGTATTTCGCTGAACTTCGCAATGTTCCGATCCGCGTTCGAACAGGGTGCCCAACTCGGCGCCGGCCCGGTGGCCCGATTGTGGCGTGGATTCTTGGTGTTCTTCTCGCGGTGGTGGCAGTTAGAGACGCTGTACCGCTCGAACATGAAGTATCAACCCGACTGGGTGCCCCGCTACGCCTGCTACGAGGACGCTCGGCTGATCCCCCGGGTTGGCGTCGCCTCGGTGATCGCGGAGGGCTTCATTGTGCTGCCGTTCACTCGGCGCAACGAACAGCACACGGGCCATCACGCGGCCGTACCGCCAACGCTGTTGGCGACCGGACTCTTGCACCAGGACGGTTCGGCGCCCGACGTCTCCGCGTTGCAGCAGACCGACCTCGGGGCCGGAGACGACGGCGACCGTCGGCTGCCAGAACAGATGCGAGTCCGGCTGTCCAAGCTAAAGATGCTGCAGAACAGCGGCATTGACCCCTATCCGGTGGGACAGCCACCCAGCCACACGATCGCCCAGGCGTTGGGCAGTGACGACCAGGCGACCGTCTCGGTGTCGGGACGCGTGCTGCGGATCCGGGACTTCGGCGGTGTGCTGTTCGCCCAATTGCGCGACTGGTCAGCAGAAGTGCAACTGCTGCTGGAGAATTCAGTTCTGGAACATGGGAGCACCACAGATTTCACCAAGGCCATCGATCTCGGCGACTTGGTCGAAGTGACCGGTGAGATGGGATACAGCAAGACCGGGACCCGGTCACTGATCGTTCGCAGCTGGCGACTGATCGGCAAGTGCTTGCGGCCGCTGCCCAACAAGTGGAAGGGGCTGACCGATCCGGAAGCGCGAGTGCGCAGCCGCTACGTCGACCTGGCTATCAACGCCGAATCGCGCGAACTGATCGCGGCTCGCAGCGATGTGCTGCGCGCCATCAGAGAAACCCTGAGCGCCAAGGGCTTTCTGGAAGTCGAGACCCCGATCCTGCAACAAATTCACGGCGGTGCCACGGCTCGCCCGTTCATGACCCACATCAACAGCTACGACCTCGACCTGTACCTGCGGATCGCGCCTGAGCTCTATCTGAAGCGGCTATGCGTCGGTGGAGTGGAGCGGGTGTTCGAGCTGGGCCGGGCATTCCGCAACGAGGGGGTCGACTTCAGCCACAACCCAGAGTTCACCCTGCTGGAGGCCTATCAGGCGCACGCCGACTACACCGATTGGATCGATGGTTGTCGGGAGCTGATTCAGAACGCCGCCCAGGCCGCAAACGGAGCGCAGGTGGTGATGCGGCCCCGCCCGGGCGCCGCCGATGACAGTCTGGATGCGGTCGACATCTCCGGTGTCTGGTCGGTGAAGACCGTGCACGACGCGGTCTCCGAGGCGCTCGGTGAGCACATCGACGCCGACACCAGCTTGGCCAAACTGCACAAACTGTGCGACGCCGCGCACATTCCCTACCTGGCGCAGTGGGACGCCGGCGCGGTGGTGCTGGAGCTCTACGAGCATCTGGTCGAGGATCGGACCGAACTACCGACTTTTTACATCGACTTTCCCCTGTCGGTGTCGCCGCTGACCCGGCCACACCGCAGCAAGGCCGGCATTGCCGAACGCTGGGACTTGGTGGCCTGGGGTGTCGAGCTGGGCACCGCCTATAGCGAGCTCACCGACCCGGTCGAGCAGCGGCGCCGCCTGCAGGAACAGTCCCTGCTGGCCGCCGGCGGGGATCCCGAAGCCATGGAGCTCGACGAGGACTTTCTGCAAGCGATGGAATATGCGATGCCGCCCACCGGTGGTCTGGGGATGGGCGTCGACCGCGTCGTCATGCTCATCACCGGCCGCAGCATCCGCGAGACGCTGCCCTTCCCTCTGGCCAAGCCGCGATAGCCAACCTCGCCTAACGGGCCCCGTACCGTTTGAGCAACCGATCGGTGAATCCAGTGCTAAAAGCGCGCAACAAATACCACAATGGACCATGTGACGGGTTCAACGACGAGCCTGGCGTTTCCGGTGTTGGCAGAGCACCACACCTCATTGATGCACGGCTGGATCCCCGGCACGGCCCAGGCCGTCGCCGTGACGGTGCTGCTGCTGGCGGTCGGGTGGCGATCGCGCCGCTGGCGGCTGCTGTGGCTACCCGCGGCGGTAGCCGTCGGAGCCGGGGTGGCCGGTTGGGCGCACTGGTACATCACCGCCGGCGGTCTTGCCGACGACCCCGCACCGCGCCTGCTGTGGTGGTGGATCGCCTGCAGTGGCGCCGCGATCGCCATCGTGATCCTGGGCTGGCGCAGCGCAGCCTGGTGGCGGCGCGGCGCATCGCTGCTGGCCGTGCCGCTGTGTCTACTCAGCGCGGCACTGGTGCTCAACCTATGGGTCGGCTACTTCCCCACCGTGCAGACCGCGTTGAATCAGCTCACCGCCGGACCTCTGCCCGACCAGACAGACCTGGCCACCGTCAACGCGATGGCGGCCAGAGGCGCACAGCCCCAACACGGCAGCCTGGTGCCGGTGGCGATCCCCGACGACGGGTCGCACTTCAAGCATCGCGGTGAACTGGTCTACCTGCCGCCGGCGTGGTTTGCCAGTACTCCGCCGCCACAGCTGCCGACGGTGATGATGATCGGCGGTGAGTTCAACACGCCCGGCGACTGGGCGCGAGCCGGCAATGCGGTGAAGATGATCGACGACCTGGCGGCCGCGCACGACGGAAACGCCCCGGTGTTCGTCTTCGTGGATTCCGGCGGAGCGTTCAACAACGACACCGAATGCGTCAACGGGACCCGTGGGAAAGCGGCCGACCACCTGACCAAAGACGTCGTGCCGTACATGGTCTCGAGTTTTGGTGTCAGCGCCGATCCGTCGCACTGGGGCATCGTCGGCTGGTCGATGGGCGGGACCTGCGCGGTGGATCTCACGGTCATGCACCCAGACCTGTTCAGCGCATTTGTCGACATCGCCGGCAACATGGGCCCGGACGCCGGAACCAAGGCGCAGACCATCGCCCGGCTGTTCGGCGGCAGCGCCGACGCGTGGGACGCGTTCGACCCGGCCACGGTCATCACCAGGCACGGCCGATACGACGACGTCTCGGGCTGGTTCGACATTTCGTCGGACAACGCGCCGAAGCGGTATCGCAGTATCGCGGTGGCCGGCCCCGGCGCGATCGGGCTGGGCGGTCAGGACGCAATCGGCAACCCGAACGACCAGACCGCGGCCGCGGAGCGGCTGTGCAGACTGGGCCGCACCAACGGCATCGACTGCGCGATCGTCGCCCAGCCCGGCAAACACGACTGGCCTTTCGCAAGTAAGGCTTTCGCGACGGCGCTGCCCTGGCTGGCCGGCCAGCTGGACACTCCTGAGGTGCCATGGATCGCTCTGCCGTCCGCGTCGCCTCAGCCGATGTCGGCGGCGGCACCGCGCACCGAGCCCGTCGACAGGTAAGCGTTCGGTATCTCCGACCGGCGCGGGTACCGTGAAACCATGCCCGATGAGCCGACGAGTTCCGCCGCCGAGTCCGACGTCGACCCGGGCTACACGAGTTCGGGCGTTCCGACGTTCGATTCGGTCCGTGAGAAGATCGAGACGCGTTACGAGACATCAATCGGCGCAGCCGAATTGGATGCCGAGAGCCCCGAAGGCCGTGACATCGAGGAGCAATACCAGGAGCGGCAACGCGCAGCGGCCGAACGGCTGGCTCAAATCCGTGAATCGATGCGCGACGGCAGCTAGGCGCTGACCTTGCGCCGTCGGTTTGAGCGCCGAGGCGCGGCGGTCGCTGCCCCGGTGCCGCTGAGTGTTTCGGCGAGGAACTTGCCGGTATAGCTTTCCGGCACCGCCGCGATGTCCTCCGGCGTGCCCTCGGCGACGATGGTTCCCCCTTCGGCACCGCCCTCCGGCCCCATGTCGATGATCCAGTCCGACGTCTTGATCACGTCCAGGTTGTGTTCGATCACGATGACCGTATTGCCCTTGTCCACAAGGCCGTTGATGACGCTCAGCAGCTTGCGGATGTCGTCGAAATGCAGCCCGGTGGTGGGCTCGTCGAGGATGTAGATGGTCCGGCCCGTCGAGCGCTTCTGCAGTTCCGCGGCCAGCTTGACCCGCTGCGCCTCACCACCGGACAGCGTCGGCGCGGGCTGGCCCAGCCGGACATAGCCCAGCCCGACGTCGACGAGCGTGCGCAGATAGCGATGGATCCCGGTGATCGGCTCGAAGAACTCCGCCGCCTCCTCGATCGACATGTCCAGCACTTCGGAGATGGTCTTGCCCTTGTAATGCACTTCCAGGGTTTCCCGGTTGTACCGGGCGCCGTGGCAGACCTCGCACGGCACGTACACGTCGGGCAGGAAGTTCATCTCGATTTTGATGGTGCCGTCCCCCGTGCAGGCCTCGCAGCGAC
>NZ_JBKQTQ010000255.1:0-17943 GCF_052143115.1 Mycobacterium sp. | reverse complement strand
TACTGCTTGACCGTCGCGAGGGTCCGCTCGAGAGCGCACAGACACCATTGGCCCGGCACGCCTTTCAGGTCGTGCTCGCCGCGGTCGGCGAACCGGTGCCGCGAGCCGGTGACGATGTCGCGCACCGTCGACGACACCAGCACCTCGCTGGGCCCCGCCAGCGCCGCGACGCGCGCACCGATATGCACGGCCAACCCGGCGACATCAGCACCGCGCACTTCGACCTCGCCCGCGTGAATACCCACCCGCACCTCGATGCCCAGCACCCGGATCGCGTCGATAAGGGAGTCGGCGCACGCGATCGCGGCACTCGGGCTGGTGAAGGTCGCGACGAATCCGTCGCCGGCGGTGTTCACTTCGCGACCGCCGAACCGCTCGAGTTCGTGGCGCACGATGGTGTCGTGGTTGTCGAGCAGGTCCCGCCACCGGTCGTCGCCGAGGACGGCGGCGCGCTCGGTCGAGCCGACGATGTCGGTGAACATGATCGTGGTAAGCACCCGCTCGGCGCCGAACCCGCCGCGCACGCCGGTGATGAACTCCTCGATCTCGTCGAGCATCGGCGCGGTGTCGCCGACCCAGTACAGGGCGTCGCCGCCCGGCAGCTCGACGAAACGCGATCCGCCGATGTGCTCGGCAAGATAACGGCCGTTCGCGATCGGGGTGAAGTCCGGGTTGTCGCGATGCATGATCAACGTCGGCGCGGTGATGCGGGCAAGTGTGTCGCGCACATCGGACTGACGCACGACCTCGATAACCGCGCGGGCCATGCTGGGGGAGGCGGCGCGGTTGCCTGCCATGTCCCACCAAGCGCGGAAGGCATCGTCGCCGGCGACGCTCGGCGCCATGACGGCGAGGATGTCGACGCCCTGATCGACGGCGTCGGGCTCCATCGCGACCGTCAAATAGGGATCGGCGTGGCTAATTTCGAACCCGATCGGATAGTCGGGAGCGCGCAGGGTACGGGCCGCGCCGTTGACGATCACCAGGCTGCTCACTCGCTCGGGGTAGTCGGCCGCGAGAACGAGTCCGGTCATCGAGGCGAAGTAGGGAGCCAGGACGGTCGCCCGCTCGCACCCGATCGCGTCCAACACGGAGATGGCGTCTTTGGCCCAGAACTTCGGCCCGATCGCGTCGAGTGACGGGACCCGCGACGACATGCCAATGCCGCGCTGGTCGAGGCGGATCACCCGAGCGAAGGATGCCAGCCTGCGGTGGAAGCGGTACATCGACGGCTCGGCGTCGACCGTGTCGATCGGGATGGATGGCCCCGGCAGCACCAGCAGGTCGGTCGGCCCATCGCCGAAGGCCTGGTAGGCGATGTCGACCTCGCCACAAGTGGCGTAGCGAGTCCGCGGAAACTGCGCCACCAGTACAGGCTAGTTCAGGGCGCCGACACGTTTACGAGGTCTTCTTCGAGTATGCAGGTATAAGACGCGAGGGAGAGGGAGAAAGCCATGCAGATGACGGGCAACACCATCCTGGTGACCGGCGGGGGCACCGGGATCGGCCGCGGCTTGGCCGAGTCATTTCACCGGCTGGGCAACCAGGTCGTCATCGCCGGCCGACGTCAAGAACCGCTTCAGGCGGTCGCCGAGGCCAACCCGGGCATCCAGTACCTGTCGCTGGATCAAGGCGACCCCGCCGATATCCGGCGATTCGCCATTGAGCTCAACGACAGCTATCCGGACCTCAACGTCATCGTCAACAATGCCGGCATCCAGCGCGTCGAGGACCTCGCCGGCGGTGGCCCCGGGACGGCGGAACAGACCGTCGCGATCAACCTGTTGGGCCCCATCCGGCTCACCGCGGCGTTGCTGCACCGGCTCCTGGGCAAGCCAAACGCGGCAATCCTCAACGTCACGTCCGGGCTGGCGTTCATGCCGAGCGCGCTCACACCGACGTATTGCGCCACCAAGGCAGCGCTGCACTCCTACACCCAGTCGCTGCGTTTTCAGCTGCGCGAGACCTCTGTCCAGGTTATCGAAATCATTCCGCCGCAGGTCCAGACCGCCTTGCAGGGCGACCGTGGATTCGACCCGAGGGGAATGCCGTTGGATGAGTACATCACCGAGACGATGACGCTCTTGCAGACATACCCGCAGGCCGACGAGATCGTCGTGGAGCGGGTCAAGGGGTTCCGGTTCGCCGAGCGGGACGGGGCCTACGACGACATCTACCCCGCCTTCAACCGGTCGATGGCAGCGGCGCTGGAGCAGTAGTACAAACTCCGCGTTAGACGGGAGAACAGCGATGCGGGTCTTGATGGTGGGAGCGACCGGACGTCACGCTCACTGGGTATTGCGTGAGCTGACCCAGCGTGGCGTTTCGGTGCGCGCTTTGGTCCGTACTGGACAGCGAGCAGATGTCGCCCGCCAAAACGGCGCCGCGGAGGTGGCCTTCGGGGACCTCACCGAACCGGCCAGCCTTCGCGACGCGCTCGCAGGGGTGGACGGTGTCTTTCACATCGGCCCGGCGCATACGGCCAACGAGGCGGAGATGGGTGTGGCCATGGTCGACGCCGCGCGGTCCGCCGGAGTACGAAAGTTCGTATTCTCGGGTGTCATTCACCCGTCGATCTCGGCGCTGACGAATCACGCCGCCGCAAAGCTGCCCGTCGAAGAGGCGCTCTACAGCTCGGACCTAGACTTCACGGTGCTGCAGCCGGCACGGTTCATGCAGAATTTCGAGCGGTCGTGGAACGACATCGTCGGCCATGACCGGTTGACCCAGCCTTACTCGCTGTCGGCGAAGATGTGCTCGGTGGACTACCGCGACGTCGCGGAGGTTGCCGCGATGGCGATGACCGGCGGCGAGCTCAGTTACGGGACATTCGAATTGAGCGCGCCCGGAATGCAGGACGGCCACGAGACTGCCGAGATCATCGGCGAGGTTCTCGGACGACCGATCGCCGCGGTGCAAATCCCGTTGGACCAGTTCGCCGCACACCTGCCCGAAGGGCCGTTCCGCGATGGCATGACTCGCATGATGGCGTACTACGACAAGCATGGTTTGCCCGGTGGCAATGCCTTGGTGTTGCGGTCGATCCTCGGCCGGGAGCCCCGGTCACTGAAGGACTACTTCCGCGAACTGGCCGCCGCTTGAAAATGAGTCAGCTTTCGAGGTCGTCGCTCAGTCTTTCCACGGCCAGTCGCCGGCATCCCACTGCTTCTGGACATCCGGGTAAAGCAATGTCTGGTCGTTGGGTAGCGATGCCTTGACGTGTCGCGTCGCGTCGTCGGTGAGCACCTCTTCATCTCCGCGCTGGACGCCATCAAGGGTCTGGCGGGCAACGTCGCCGGTGGAAATCTTGCTCTCCGGCACATTGGCTGCCATGTCGGTGTCAATCCAACCTGCGTGCACGCCAACCACGAGAGTTCCGGATGCGCGGAGTTCGATGCGAATAGCGTTCGTCAATGCCCACGCGGCTGATTTCGATGCAGCGTAGGAGCCGTTGAACGGCGATGCGAGCCAGCTGACGACCGACAGCACGTTGACTATCGCGCCGCCGCCGTTTTTGGCCAGCACCGGTGCGAATGCTCGGCACATCGCCAGCGTCCCAAAGTAATTGGTTTCCATTTCGCTGCGCGCCGCACTCAGGTCAGACGCCGCCAGCAACGGCGTACGCAGCATCGCGCCGGCGTTGTTGATCAGCACCGTGACGTCGGCACAGCGGGACGCCGCGGCGCGGACATCGTCTGGCTTGGTGACGTCCAATCGAATGGGAACGACCCGATCATCGGCGATGTCGACGGTGTCCGGGTTACGCGCTGCGGCGTAGACGCGTGCCACGCCGCGACTGAGCAGTTCTTCCACGAATGCTTTCCCCAGCCCGCGGTTGGCGCCGGTCACCAATACACTTGCGCCCGCGAGCGTTACGCCGCCCGATTCCTTCGTTACAGCGGTCATGGCTGATGGTCCCCTTTCGGAAGTGCAGCGGCTCGCGCCGCCACCTCGTACAACGTGGCGAAGTCGGACTGGCCGTAGCCGTGTCCGATCGCGGTCTGGATGGCTTGGTAGGTGGTGGCCGCCACGGGCATCGGCACCTCTAACGAGCGCGCGGCGCCGAGCCCCAGATCGAAGTCCTTGCGCAGGAGTTCGGTGGTGAAGGTGGGCTCGTAGTCATGGTTGCGGATCGCTTGGCCCTTGTACCCGATGAACACCGAACCCAGCACCGAACCGTCGATGAAATCGAGGAAAGCCGATGGGGCCACGCCGCCCTTCTCGGCCAGTACCGTCGCTTCGGCCAACGACTCCGTGATGATGCCCACCAAGAGGTTGTGGGCCAATTTGACCAGCCGCGCCTCTTCGTGCGCACCGGCATAGGTCACGCTGGGCGCAATCGCGCGCAGATACGGCAGCACGGTGTCGAAGGCTGACCTGGGGCCCGAGGCGATAATCGACGCCTGTGTGTCGGCGACGACGTTGGCGTTGCCGCTGATTGGTGCCGATAGGAACCCGATGCTGCGGCTGGCTGCCTCGGCCCGAACTTCGGCGGCGGCCTCAGCGGAAACGGTTGAGGTGTCCACCACGATGCTCGGCGCGGGCTGCGCGTCGAATAGGCCGTCGGGGCCCAGCGTCACCGCGAGCAGGTCGGGCGAGGAGCTGACCGAGGTGAACACGATGTCGCACTGCCCAAGGTCGCTGATCTTCTCGGCGTGGGTGGCGCCCAGTTCGACCAATGGCTGGGCTTTGGACGCCGTACGGTTCCAGACCGTCACCGCGGCGCCGTCGGAGATCAGGCGTGCGGCCATGGCAGCACCCATCCGACCCGTGCCGAGCCAGCCGATGCGATGATTCGCTTGCATGATTTTCTCCCTTCCTTACAACGAATTTCAGACGTCAGGCCGTGATCGAAAACTGGTGCGGGTGGGGCTCATAGCCGATGTCCTCGACCGCGCCCACACCGCTGAAGATGTGGAGCACGGTGCTGGGCGCATCGCTGACATTTCGAAACTCGTGCCAGTTGTCTCGCGGGATGACGAGTAACTGCTCGGGCTCGAGCTCCTCTCTACGGCCTGAATCGCCAAGGAATCGCAGATTTCCAGTGAGCGGGACCACGATCATGTCGGCGTGCGGATGCCGGTGCTTGTGGTGGATGAATCCGGGCGGGAAGGTCAACACGTCCGCCACGATTTCCGGTGTCCCGGTCACCGATTCATTGAGCAGGTGCTGGTTCAGCTGGTGTTCGGTGATGTCCCAACGGGTGAAGACCTCTTTGGGAACGTCGTCGAATCTCAGCAACTGAACGTCGGCCATCATAGTCTCCAAACTCTCGAACTGGCTGCGGTGCAGCAGATCTCAGGCTTTGCCGTTTTCAGACTTGAGCATCCACGCCTGCTTCTCCAGGTCGGTGATGATGCCGTGCAGCAGGTCGGCAGTCGACGGATCCGCGGCGTCGACCTCATCGTGGACAGCGCGAACCGTGTCCACCGTGGCGTAGATGCGATCGGTGATGATGTCCACCGTCTCCGTGGTCCCAACCAGGCCCGCCGGTGCAGCCGGGACGGAGGTCGTCGCTGCGACCGTGTCCGTACGCCCGTCAGGAACGGCGTCCAGCGCGCGCATACGCTCGGCGATCGTGTCAGCGCCTTCACGTGCGATGTCGACGATGTCGTCAAGCTGCAGGTGCAGGTCTCGGAAGTTGGTTCCGACCAGGTTCCAATGCGCTTGCTTGCCTTGCAGGTGCAACTCGATCAGGTCAACGAGCACGTTCTGCAGGTTTTGCACCAAGGTGTCGGGTGCGTGAAACACGTGCACCGCGTCGATGGTGCGACGGTTGGTCGTTGCGGTTGTTCCGTTCGCGGTCATGGCTGACTCCTCTTCTGTATGTATAGTATAGTGCACATCGTGTGCAGTCACGCTGTCAAGCAAAGTGGGCGGGGTCACAGATAACCGCAGATGATGGCCTTATAAACCACACGAGGTGTGCCGCAGGCTGTACAATGACGAACGCACATGTACGTGCTACTACACACTGGGAGACACCTTGACGGATGTTTCAGAGTCCCGCGCTACCAGCGGGATGCCGGGTGGGCTGGGCGGTCGACTCCGGCAGGTCCGCACCGCGCGTGGCATATCCGTACGAGAACTTGCCCGCCGGGCGGGTTGCTCGGCAAGTCTGGTCTCGCAGGTGGAACGTGGGGTGACTACGCCCTCTGCGGGCGTGGTGTACTCACTGGCCAACGAACTCGGCATTTCCCTCGATTTCTTGTTCGGCGAAACTGAGGTCGAATCAGACGAGCCGCCGCGCTCGCCGGCGATCAGCAGCCCGTGGGGTCGCGCCACCGGCCCCGGGGGAGCGGGCATCGTGCAGCGGGCGGGCGATCGCAACACCATCGAACTCTCGACGGGCGTGCGTTGGGAACGCCTCACCCCGGTGCACGACAGCAGGGTCGACTTCATCGAGGTCGTGTACGAACCCGGCGGCCAATCCACCGAGAGCGGGCGGGCCCTCCGGCACGACGGCCGCGAATACCTGTATGTCTTGCAGGGCGAGCTCGAAGCCGTCATCGGATTCGAAACGCTGCGGCTGATGCAGGGCGATTCGCTGGCATTCGATCCCGGAACCCCGCATCACTACTACAACCGCACGGCCGGGATTGTCCGCGTGCTATCCGCCGTCGTGCACGACCTGGCGCCATAACGGCGCACACATCCGCGTCACCGCACGGCGGATGGCGGGTACGGCAAAAGGGCCATCTCGCGAGCGTTCTTGATCGCCATGGCGATTTGGCGCTGCTGTTGGACCGTCGACGGCGTCGCGGTTTCGTATCCGCACGGGACTGGCATCGCGGGGTTGGCGGACCAGCGCGCGTTGCGTGGCAAGTCGCTGCTCGTAGCTGCTCGCCGGCGACCGGATGATCGCTTTGAGTTCGGCCCGCCGGTCGGCGTAGCGAGCGACCATGACGCGGCGCTGGTCGTTCTTGACGATCTTGGATTTCTTAGCCACTCAGCGTTCTTCCCGGAACTCGACGTGCCGGCGGATCACCGGGTCGTACTTTTTCAGCCTGAGCCGGTCGGGGTCGTTGCGACGGTTCTTGCGGGTGACGTAGGTGTAGCCGGTGCCCGCACTGGAGCGCAGCTTGACGATAGGGCGAATCTCGTTGCGCGCCATCAGATGCGCTCCCCCGATTCGCGCCGCCCCGGGCGATGAGCGCGCTTAGCGCGCGAAGAGAGCCGGGGCGACTCCGTCCTGAGCCGCGCGACGACGGCTTCGATGCCGTCGCGGTCGATGACCTTGATCCCTTTGGCGCTGACCCGCAACGTGATGCGGCGGTTCTCTGACGGCAGGTAATAGGTCTTCACCTGGATGTTCGGTGACCAACGCCGGCGGGTGCGCCGGTGCGAGTGCGACACCGTGTTACCAAAGCCCACTGTGCGGCCGGTGACTTGGCAGCGTGCGGAGATAGCTCCCCTTCCCGGCTGCTGAAGATAATGAAAATCGTTTTCGACAAGCCCCGCATGGCACTGTAGCGTGATCGAGAGCTTAATGAAAAGCATTTTCAGTAAGGAAGGCCAACGAGGAGGACGATGCGGACTCCCGTACTGCTCGTGGCGGGCCAGGGCGATACCGACGCGGTGGTCGGCGCCGTGTTACGCCAGCCGGGGACGCTGGTCGTCGAGCACCGGTTCGACGGCCACATCGTGCAACGGACACTGGTCGCGCTGCGGGATGGCGAACTGATCACCACCGAGGACGCTCTGGAACTGGCTCACGGCTGCGTGGCCTGCACGATCCGCAACGACTTGCTGATCCTGCTGCGCAAACTGCACCGCCGCCGCGGCGTCGACCGGATCGTCGTGCACCTGGCGCAGTGGCTGGAACCCGAGCCCATCTGCTGGGCGATCAACCACATCCGTGTTCGCGTGGGATCCGGTTACCCCGACGGCCCGGCGGCGTGCGATGTGGCGATCGCTGCGGTGTTGACCTGCGTGGACACCGTCGATTTCCTGACGCAGGCGCTGGGCGACGACGAACTGGCCGACGGACGCACCGTGGCCCAAGTCGTCGTCGGTCAGGCCGAGTTCGCCGACCTTGTCGTGCTGAACCACCCGGACCCGGTGACGCTGGCAGTTTTACGGCGGCTAACCCCACGCGCGCGCATCACCGTCGGCGTCGACCGCGTCGAATTGGCGCTGGCGCACTTGGATTCCGACTCCCGGCGCGGTCGCAGCGATCATCCGCACGCACCGCTGCTGGCCGGCCTGCCTCCGCTGGCGCCTGACGGAACGGTCGGGATTCTCGAGTTCGCCGCCCGTCGCCCGTTTCACCCCGAACGTCTGCATGCCGCAGTCGATCTGCTGCTGGACGGAGTGGTTCGCACCCGCGGTCGGCTATGGCTGGCCAACCGTGACGACGAAGTCATGTGGCTCGAATCAGCGGGCGGCGGGTTGCGCGTCGCGTCCGCCGGAAAATGGTTGGCGGCGATGACCTCCTCGGAGGTGGCATATGTCGACCCGGAACGGCGGGCGTTCGCCGATCTGATGTGGGAGCAGCGGTTCGGCGATCGGCACACCTCGATGACGATCCTGGTGTGCGGCGCCAACCCGGTCGAGATCGTCGATGCGTTGAATGGCGCTCTACTCAACGACGACGAGATCGCCTGCCCGCAAAACTGGAGCCGCTACGACGATCCATTCGGTGACTGGCACCAAGATCCGTGCTACGAAACACCCGACGTGGCAGGGGAATTCACGGCACACCGCAACAGCGACGGAGAAGCGTGATGAAACCCGACATCCATCCCGACTACCATCCGGTGGTATTCCAGGACGCCACTACCGGGGCGTTATTCCTCACTCGCTCCACGCTCACCAGTTCACGCAGCATCGAGTGGGAGACTCCCACCGGCGTGCATACCTACCCCTTGGTGGTGGTCGAGGTGTCCTGCGACTCGCATCCGTTTTGGACCGGCGCACGCCGCACGATCGATACCGCCGGCCGGGTGGAAAGGTTCTACCGACGTTACGGCCAGCGCTGATCAGTCCGGCGGAATCGGCAGGCCCGGGCAGACCGCGCGGTATTCGATCGCCGGTGAGACCCAGTCGCGCCACTGGCTATGACTCATGTTGGCGGTCAGCTTGTCGCAGATCCGCCCCGGCACCGGATCAGCGTTCCAAAACCGGATTGTCTGGTCGTCGCTCCCCGAGGCAATGCGTCGCCCATCAGGGCTAAATGCGACACTGGCCACTGCTGCGGTATGGCCGCTCAGTGGCGGCGCCAAAGTTCGACCGGTGTCGGCGTTCCACAGCCGGACGGTTTTGTCGTCACTGCCGGAGACGATCCGCTTCCCGTCGGGGCTGAACGCCACACTCGCTACCCCGCCGCCGTGTCCGGTCAACGGTTTGCCGATGGGTTGCCCGGTGTCGGGATTCCACAGCCGCACCATCTGGTCGGCGCCGCCGCTGGCCAGCCGGCGCCTGTCGGGGCTGAACGCCACGCTTCTCACCTGGGCGTCGGTGACGAGCGGTTTGCCGATTGGCTGTCGGGTGTCGGCGTTCCACAGCCGCACCGTGTTGTCGTCGCCTCCCGAGGCAATCCGGTGTCCGTCCGGGCTGAACGCCACCGAGGTCACAAACTCGGTGTGCCCGGTCAGTGGTTTTCCGATGGGTTGCCCGGTGTCGGCGTTCCACAGCCGGACTGTCTTGTCGTAGCCGCCGGAGGCGATGCGGTGTCCGTCGGGGCTGAACGCCACGCTGAACACCGTGTCGGTGTGCCCGGTGAGCGGCGTACCGATGGGTTGGCCGGTGTCGGCGTTCCACAGCCGCAGCGTTTGGTCGTAGCCGCCGGAGACGATGCGGTGTCCGTCGGGGCTGAACGCCACACTGAACACCTCGTCGGTGTGTCCGGTCAGTGGTTTGCCGATCTGTTCGCCGGTGTCGGCATTCCACAGCCGCAACGTTTTATCCCAGCTGCCGGAAACCAACCGATGCCCATCGGGGCTGAACGCCACACTGTCGACCTTCCAGGTGTGCCCGGCGAGCGGAAGGTCGGCGTCCCAGATTCGCAGGGTCCCGTCGGCGCCGCCGGACGCGATGCGCTGACCGTCGGGGCTGAATGTCGCACTGAATACCGCACCGGCGTGGCCAACGAGCGGCGGAACCAGCAGTCGACCGGTGGCGGGATTGCATGTCCGAATGGTGCCGTCGTAGCTGGCGGAGATCAGCCGCTGCCCGTCGGGGCTGAACGTGACGGTGAACACCGTGTCGGTGTGCCCGGACTGTGTCGTGCCGATGGGTTGTTCGGTGTCGGCGTTCCACATTCGCACGGTGTGGTCCTGGCTTCCCGAGGCAATGCGGTGTCCGTCGGGGCTGAACGCCACGCCGAGCACTTGGTCAGTGTGCCCCTTGAGTGGTTCACCGATCTGTTGGCCGGTGTCGGCGTCCCACAGCCGCAAGGAGTCGTCTTGGCCCGCGCTGCCGGACACGATGCGGTGTCCGTCGGGGCTGAACGCCACGCTCATCACGGGTCCGGTATGACCGGTCAGCGGGGCTCCGAGCGGTGCGCCGGTGTGGGCGTCCCACAACCGCAGTGTGGTGTCGACGCCGGCGACTAACCGGCGGCCGTCAGGACTGAACGCGACGGGAACGACAGCTCCCTCATTTCCGCCCAGCGGTGCGCCGATGGGTTGGCCAGTATCGGCGTTCCACAGCCGCACGGTGCCGTCGTTGCCGCCGGTGCTGGCCAGGGTGTGCCCGTCGGGGCTGAACGCGACCGCGAACACGTTGTCGGTGTGACCTCTCAGGGGTGCGCCGATCGGGCGCAGGGTGGTGGCGTCCCAGAGTCGTACGGTTTTGTCATCTTCGGCGGTGGCGATGCGATGCCCGTCAGGACTGAATGCAACCTTGTTGACCTCAGCGGCGGCGTCGGTCATCTTGACCGTGTTGAAGCGCATGGCCAGCGCATGCAGCAGAGCGCCGTTGTCGGGAGTGTCGACCAGCGTCCGCGCGGCGAGGAGTTGCTGGAAGGCGCGGTTGTCGCCGCCGGCGCTGGCGAAAGCGAGCATCGACTGGGTGTCGGAATTCAGCCGCTGTGCGATCGCCTGGTTGCGCTGTCGGAGCGCCTCCTGCCGTTGGATGACGGCAACGGCCGCGGCGACGACCGCGACGATAGTCAGTACCACCAGCCCGGCGACCGCCGCCGTCCGCAGCCGTCGGAAGCGTCGCTGCTCGCGCAGATCATCGCTGGCGAGTTGGTCTTTCGGCTTGCCGTGAATCGGAGCGGCCAGCGCGGTCACCTTCTCGCGGAACACCAGCGCGCGGTAATCCCACGGTGCGTCGTCTCTGACGTCGATGAACAGCGGCTCGGCCGGCAGCACACCGGGCTCGGTGAGCACCGGTGGCGCCGCGTTCGAGATCGCCGGGTCGAACCGCGCGGTCCGTTGGTCCCACTGCAGCTGCCCGTCGACCAGCACCAGCATCAGCTGCTCGCGCCCCCGATGCTGCAGCCAATAGGTGATTTCCTGGTTTACCCACTGGGATTGGGCCGCCAGCGGCGAGAGCGTGACGATGAAAAACCGCGACCGATCCAGCGCATCGACAATGCGGCTCCATAAATCCGGGCTGGCCGTCAGATCGGTGTCATCACGAAACACCCGCAGCGCGCGCAGTTGACCGAGCTGCCGTCCAATTCGGTGCAGGCCCTTCTGAATACCCGACACCGCGGGCCGATCTCGATGTGTGTAGGACAAGAACGCGTCGTAATCCAACGGCGCTGGCGACCCCGCCCGTCCCGACGGCGGGTCCGCTACCGGCTCCGTCGCATCGGGTGCGGGCTTGGCGGCCACAGGTTCACTTTGCCAGTCGGCGAACCGTGCCGTCGCAGAAGTGCAAAATTCGTGATGGACCGGCGTTTCAGTCGCGAATAAAGCCTTTGTTGCGCATCAGAAAATCGGGCAGAAACCCGTCGTGCGGGATTTCAGGTTCCCCGTAATACGTCGGGTGGTGGCCGCGGTAGACGTTGGCGATGGTCGGCTCGGCAAGCAGATCGTCGATCAGGTCTTCGTCGTTGGTGATCGCGTTGATCACCAACGAATGCCGCAGCGGGTCCAGACCGTCGGAGCGCGACCACGGCGAGACCCAAACGCACGGAAAGGGTAGCTCTACGTTGAGCTTGGCGACGTCGGGCTTGGCCATCAGGTGCACGGCCGGGCGCAGCGCGGCGCAGCCGTCGCTGAGCGCGGTGACCACCTGATCGGCGCCGAGGACCGGTGTGGTCCCCGCGGCCACGGCCGCCAGATAGGCCGCCAAAGCCGTTGCCTGATTGGTGCTTTGGGTGGGTAGGATCGCCCGCCCGTCCTCGGTCGGCAACACCGGAATCGCCGAGAGCCGTTCGCCGATCGCATCGGCCAGCGGGGTTGGGTCGCCCTCGTACAGCACGGCGGTGGTGTTGACGCAAGCGATCCCGCCCAGGTTGGCGATCGAGTCGGTGATGACATCGAGGTAGTCACGCCAGTCCTGGTCGGCGGTGATGAGGATCTTCGCCCGGCCTGGGCCGTTGACCAACACCGTCGGGTCGTTGGCGTAGAGGTCGACGACGTCTTGGCTCCCATAGACCATGGCGAGGTCGGCCGACCGGATGATCTCGTCGGCTCCACGATGATCGGTGGGCAGGTACACCGCGTCCTGCGGGCGAAATCCGGCTTCCCTCAACGCGTGAACCAGCCGGTGCGCGGTGAGCGGCTCGCGGCGTGACGGGCGGACCGCCACCCGGTATCCGAGCGCGAGCGCCTGAGGCCACAGCCCGTGCACGCCCGGACCGTTTCCCGAGGCCAGTACCGCGAACACTTCGCCGCGCCGCACCCACACCGCAGCACCGTCGCGGGTGCGCTCGTCGCGCCAATCCAGCACAGCACCGGTCGGTCGGGCCAGCTGCACCACGCCGAACGCCGAAGCGACGCCATCGGCGACGCCGCGGGCCCCCGAACGGGTCACGGCGATCGGGACCCCGGAAATCCGGCTGGCCAGCTCGACGTAGGTGTCGAAGTCCAGCCCGGCGATCACCCCGATAGCGAAAGCGTCGGCGGCTTTGGCCAACGCGGCCTCGCGTTGTTCGGCCGGCAGCGGTCGGGTGTCGCGCTGAGTGCTGATGGTGCGCGAGACATACAGCGGCGGCGCGATGCTGAGGTCGACAACCGCGACGCCGGCTGTGCTGGTGACAACTTCGCGGTTGCGGGTCTGGTAGGCACCGTTGGGACCGAGCGCGTCGATGCGCAGCAGATCCACGGAAGCCATCAGTAGACGCCTTCGATGACGGGCTCGCCTTCGAAAGCAGCGACGGGTTGCACCTCGCTGAGCGAATCGCCAACTTGGCCTTCGGGTCCCGGTATCCGGATCGCACTATCGCGCTCCAGGTTGTTCGGCAGGAACATGCCCTTGCTGAGATGGTTCATCACCACCTGCCCGCGTTGTCCGTAAGGCACTTCGTCGCCGGTGTCGGGATCCACTACCGAGAAGACGACGTAGGGTGTGCGCGGATCGAACACGAATGGCTCACCGTCGCCGTTGTGGCGAGTGACCGCCTGCGAAAGAATCATGGTGCTGCCGAACACCATGGTGATCGTCGTATTCGGGAAGATTTCCCGCAGCAAGTCAAGCGTGTCGACGTCCACATGAGCGCCGCTGAGCAGCGTGAAGCGGATCTTCTCGTTCACCAGGTTCGCCACCCGGTCGTTGCGCGCAATGGCCTCGAGCAGCGGGGGAGTGGTGTGCAGATTCGCCACGTCTTGGGTCTGGAGGATGTAAACGGCCTGTTCGATGAGATGGTCGAGGTAGGCCGACACCTCAGAGGTGGCGTTGCGGGCGGCAATCTTCTTGACCCAGCGGGGATCCAGGTCGATCGAGTGAAGCACCGAGCCGAGCCGCTGTGAGACCAGACGAGAAAAGTAGCCGACCCCGTGCGGCCCGCTCGGCATCATGCAAACGAAGCCGCGGCCGTGCAGAAAACCACCGGTGTCGAAGTCCTCGGTCTGCCATTCGATGACTTGCTCGATCCAATCCGGCAGCTGCACAGTCCTTTTGGGCGCACCTGTGGTGCCACCGGACTCGAAAATCTGCGGAATCGGCGGCGGCGAGCCGTAGCCACGGGGGATCAGCTCTTCGATGGGCACGTTCCGCAACTCGTTCAGCAGGTTGGGGAACAGCCGCAAATCGGCAAACGTGTTGACATCGGTCAGCGGGTTGAAGTTCAGCGTGCGCGCCGCGCGCAGCCAGAAATCGGAGCCGGTATCTTCGCCGAAGTGCCAGGCTATCGCCGCGCGTAAGTACGCCTCAGGGTCGTCAACCGGCGCAGACCGTGGCACATCCAGCAGCGAAAAATCGATATCGGCCATGCACCGATCATGTCGCAGCCCAGATGACCCGAGCAATCGACAGGCAGTCAATCGGGTTCACCGGGAAGGATTTTCGTACGCCGTTAACTGCTTGTAGCAGCACAATTTTCCGGGCCGACATCTCCCGGACTCGAGCAACACGTCGGCCCGACGCGGCGTTCGAGGATTCGCCACCCGTTCTCGGTGCGGCGCAGCCGGTCCGTCATGGCGGAGTAGATCCAGAGCTGCGGCATATCGGCCGGGCCCGTGACTACTTGGCCCGAGACAATCCGTGGCGAAGCCGTTTGTTCTGTCTGGCGGACGAGAAGATTGTGGTTAAGCGCCTGGCCTCCTCAGCGCTGGAACGGCCGCCAACAGTCTTCCGGTTGGGCGAGACGGTCGGCGATCACCGACAGCGTTTCCACGTTGTGGCCGTATCCGAGGTGGCTGCTGTGCATCTCGACGTTTTCGGTTTCCGGAGCAGGCACGCTGGTGCAGCACTGCCAGGCCACGATGCCATCGGTTTTGCTGTAGATGCAGGTTGTCGGGACGGAGAGCGGCTGGGCGCGGTGTTGCAGCGCCTGTTCGGAGACGGCCTTGGTGGCGTCGGCGCCGCGGTTGACGAGCTGCCATACCTTCCACGCGGTGCTGGCCCGATGGTTGCCGCGGAAGGGAGATCCCAAAGTGATCACCGACCGGACATCGTCGGGGAAGGCGCGCGCCAGTTCGCGGGCATAGATTCCGCCGGCGCTCCAGCCGATGAGGCTCACGCGGCGCCCGTCGGCCCGTTCGCGGATGTGGTGGAGGCGTGCCGGCAGGGTCTCCGTCATGCTGGCGCGGTACCCCATGTTGTAGCCCAAACCCCAGTCGTAGACGCGATAGTCCAAGCGGCGCAGCACATTACGCAGCAGCTACGTCGACAAGAGGCCGGCCAGGAATCCGGGGAGCACCAGAACGGGATGGCCGTCGCCGCGGGGCCAGTCGGCGATGCGTCGCGCAGCGCGCAGGGCGGCGAGATACTCGAGGTCGGTGCGCCACTCCAGCACACGCAGCAGATGTGCCGGCGGGGCCGCGTTGACGGCATCGGGCAGCTGAGCGGGTTGCTCGGCAACGGGTTCAGGAATAGAAGTCATTCAAGGTTTCCTTGTTCTGCTCGGCGACCACGCCGCGCTTGACTTTCAACGACGGTGTGAGTTCGCCGCGCTCGACGGAGAGCTCGTGGTCAAGCAGGGCCCATTTTTTGATGGTCTCCCACCGATTGAGGCTGGCGTTGAGCTTCTTGACGTGCTCCTCGACCATCTCGTGCACCTCGGGCGACTTGGTCAGCTCCGCGTACGACGTGTTGGCCAGGCCATGGTCCTTGGCCCAGCCGCTGATCGCGTCGGCATCGAGGGTGACCAAGGCAACGGCGAAATTGTGTCCCTCCCCGAACACCATGAACTGGCTGGCGTACAGGCACAGCGTCGCGAATTTCGCCTCGATGGCCGGCGGCGCAACGTACTTGCCGCCGGAGGTCTTGAACAGCTCCTTGATCCGCCCGGTGATCTTGAGGAACCCGTCGTCGTCAATGCTGCCCTGATCCCCGGTGGCTAGCCAGCCGTCGCCGCTGAGCGCCTCGGCGGTTTCCTTCTCCAGGTGGTGGTAGCCGGCCATCACACATTTACTGCGGAACTGGACTTCCCCGGCGTCGCTGATCCGGACCTCGGTGCCCTCGAACGGCAGACCTACCGTGCCGAGCTTGTAGTTGTCCGGGCGGTTGATGAAGCCCGCGCCGGCGGACTCGGTCAGCCCGTAGCCCTCCAGGATCAGCAGACCGGCAGCGTCGAACCATTCGGCGATGTCGCGGTTGAGTGGCGCGGAACCCGAGATGAAGAACCGTATCCGGCCCCGAACACGTCACGCACCTTGGCGAACACCAGCCGATCGAACAGCTGGTGCGGCAGCTGCAAAAAGAGCGGGACGGACTTGCCGTTGCGGCGGCGATCGGCGACCTTGCGGCCTACCGCGAACGCGGTGTTGAACAGCTGCGCTTTGAGGCCGCCTTGGTTCTGCTGGGTGGTGATGATGCGGGAGTAGGCCTTCTCGAAGATGCGGGGCGCGGCTCCCATGAACGTCGGCTTGACGAACCCGGTGTTCTCGACGATCTTGTCGACGCGGGCGTCGATTGCGCTGGCGAAGCCGCAGGCCAGCTGAGTGGAGATCAGCACCTTGCCAAATGCATGCGCGAGCGGCAGCCACAACAGCTGCAGGTCGTCCTCACCGAGCAGATCCATGTCGGCGATCGCGGCGCCAGTGTACACCCACGCCTCGTGACGCAGCCGGACCCCTTTGGGCTTGCCGGTGGTCCCCGAGGTGTAAATCAGCGTCGCCAGCCGGTCGGCGGGGATCTCCTCGGCGACGGTGCGCACGCAGGAGGGGTGGTCGGCCAGGTATTTCGCACCTTGCTCGGCGAGATCGTCCAGGGTGATCACCCAGTCGCCGTCACCGGCTCCGTCGAACACCACCACCTTGGCGAGTTTGGGCAAGTCGCCGCGACGCTCGGTGAGCTTCCCGACCTGCTTGTCGTCTTCGGCGAAGACGATCCGCGACTCGGAGTCGGCGAGGATGTAGGCGGTGTCCTCGGCGTTGGTACTCGGGTAGACGGTGGTGGTTGCCGCGCCGGCGCACATGATCGCCAGGTCGGCCAGGATCCACTCGAACCGGGTGGTCGCTGCGATACCAATCCGATCCTCAGCCGCGACACCCAGCGCCAGCAGGCTGGCTGCCAGGGCGTCCACCCGCTCGGCCGTCTGCTTCCAGGTGACCGAGGTCCAGCCGCCGTTCTCGGGGTATCGGAAAGCTTCCTTGTCTGCCGATGCCTCGACGCGCTGCAGGAACAGCATCGCCAAATTAGGTGCTTGGGTGGCCGTCGGGGTGAGGCTGGTTTGGCTCATCGAACTTCCTTTTGTGCTCTCAGCAATCTCGCACTATCGATCTTGCTGCGAGTGCCCGCTGTTAGATGGCCAAAACGTGGATTTGCCGCTTTTTCGAGGTCGTGAGGCCGCTAACGCCTACCCGGCAATGCCCCGAGTGTCATCACGCGGTCTGGGTCTGTCATAGCAGGCCCAGGTGCTGGAGGTCGGTGACATATTTGTCGATCAGCACAGACGACAGGTGTGGAATATCCTTGTCTGCGCCAATTTTGGCCGCCCGTACTGCGGTGTGGAACCCGTCGGTGGGGGTGGGTGCGCCGCGCAGCGCCTTTTCGGGTTCGCGGTAGGCGCCGAGTAACGGCAGCACCGACTGCCGTCGTTGCTTCTCCGGTAGCGCCTTCAGTGTGGTTTCAAACCGAGTAAGCCACTCGTTGTAGTCGCCGATCCGCTGGATCTCGTGGCCGGCGTCGACGAGCCAGTCGACGAAAGTGTCTAGAGAGACGCCGTCGTCGTGCGGGTTCTCCACATCGAATGAGCGGAACCCACTGCTGACCTGCTTTCCCAGGGCGGTGATGGCTTCGGCAACGAAGTCGGCGGGCAGCCCGGCGTAATGCGCCCTGACCCGATTTCCTGCAGCGTCGGTCTGATAGAAGGACCCGGGCGCGATACCCGTTGCCAGCAGGCTGAAGATCAGCCGGGTGAAATTGTCGACTACATTGACC
>NZ_JBKQTQ010000254.1:0-2864 GCF_052143115.1 Mycobacterium sp. | reverse complement strand
CTCAACCGGCCGACCCCGGACCGGGTGCGCGAACTCGTGGTCGCGTGGGGGAAGCTGTATCCGCAGTTCGGCACCGTCGCCGCGCTCAACTTGGTGAAATGCGTGCACTGGCCCAGCGGTTCGCCGCAGCCGGCGCCGAAAACCCTCAAGGTCGACGTGCTGCTGGCGGGAGTGCAGAACGACCCGATCGTCGGCAGCGAGGGCGTCGCCGCGACGGCGGCCACCATCATCAACGCCAACGCGGCGAGCAAGCGGGTGATGTGGCAGGGCATCGGCCACGGCGCCAGCATCTATTCGCCCTGCGCCGTCCCGCCGCTGATCGGCTATCTCAACAGCGGCAAGCTGCCCGGGACCGACACCTACTGTCCCGCCTGAGTTTCGGGGGCGCTCAGGCCCGATTGCCCACCTCTCCCCCTCGCCGCTTCGCGGCTGGGGGTGCCCCCACCTCCCCCGCGATGCGGCCGCATCGTCGCCGGGCCTCCGGTGTACGGTGCGCTGGTGACCGCAGCTGACTCGACCCGAACCGGCCTGCGCGATCGGCTCCTGGCCGCGTTTCGTCCCCGCACCGGCGCACCGAACGCCGCGACGATTTTGCGGTCGGCGCTGTGGCCGATCGCCGTCTTCTCGGTGCTGCACCGCAGCATCGTGCTTACCCTCAACGGCAATATCACCGACGACTTCAAGCCGGTGTACCGCGCGGTCCTCAACTTCCGGCACGGCTGGGACATTTACAACGAGCACTTCGACTACGTCGACCCGCACTACCTGTATCCGCCCGGCGGCACGCTGATCATGGCGCCGTTCGGTTATCTGCCCTTCGCGGAATCGCGCTACTTGTTCGTCGCCGTCAACAGCGCCGCCATCGTGCTGGCCGGGTACGTGCTGCTGCGGATGTTCAACTTCAGGCTGACCTCGGTGGCGGCCCCAGCCTTGCTGCTGGCGATGTTCTGCACCGAATCCGTCACGAGCACACTGGTTTTCACCAACATCAACGGCGTCATCCTGCTACTCGAGGTGCTGTTCATGCGGTGGCTGCTCGACGGCTCCAAAACGAACAGCGTCGGACATCAGTGGTGGGCCGGTATCGCGATCGGGCTGGCGTTGGTGGTCAAACCAGTGTTGGGACCCCTGCTGCTGCTGCCGCTGCTGAACCGTCAGTGGCGCGCCGTGCTGGCCGCCATCGTGGTGCCGGTGGCGTTCAACCTGGCCGCGCTGCCCCTGGTCGTGCACCCGATGGACTTCTTCACCCGCACCCTGCCCTACACGCTGGGCGTTCGCGACTACTTCAACAGCTCGATCGAAGGCAACGGCGTCTACTTCGGCCTGCCGACCTGGTTGATCCTTTTCCTGCGAATCCTGTTCACACTGTTGGCCATTGGCAGCCTGTGGCTGTTGTACCGCTACTACCGGACCCGTGATCCGCTGTTCTGGTTCGCCACGTCGTCGGGCGTGTTGTTGCTGTGGTCGTGGCTGGTGCTGGCACTGGCCCAGGGCTACTACTCGATGATGCTGTTCCCGTTCCTGATGACGGTGGTGCTGCCCAATTCGGTGATTCGCAATTGGCCCGCCTGGCTGGGGATCTACGGCTTCCTGACGATGGACAAGTGGCTGCTGCTCTACTGGATGTACATCGGGCGGCCGCTGGACTACCTGAAGATCACCTACGGCTGGTCGTTGCTGCTGATCGTCGTGTTCACCGTGCTCTACTTCCGCTACTTGGATGCCAAGGCCGAAAACCGCCTGGAGGACGGGATTGATCCGGCATGGCTGACGGCTGAGCGGCCACGCGCTAGCGTGGATGCATGACTAGCGATTTGTCGCGTCCCAAGGTGCAACTGAGCGACGACGAGTGGCGCAAGAAACTCAACCCGCAGGAGTTCGACGTACTGCGACGGGCCGGCACCGAGCGCCCGTTCACCGGTGAGTACACCGACACCAAGACCGAAGGCGTCTACCAGTGCCGGGCGTGCGGCGCCGAACTGTTCCGCAGCTCCGAGAAGTTCGAATCCCATTGCGGCTGGCCGTCTTTCTTCGACCCGGCCAACTCCGACGCGGTAATCCTGCGCCCCGATCACTCGATGGGCGCCGTCCGCACCGAGGTGCTGTGCGCGAATTGCCACAGCCATCTGGGCCATGTGTTCGCCGGCGAGGGCTATCCGACACCGACGGATCAGCGGTACTGCATCAACTCGATCTCACTGCGCTTGGTGCCGACCAGGTCCTGAGCGTCTTCGTATCAGTCCACGCGGGTGGCGTGCATCTCCCAGAACGGGGCGTGTGCCCGACCATCGGGCAGCCACGACCCGACCAAGCGGAAGCGTTCCAAGGCAGGCTTGATCTGCTCGGCCTTATCGGGATTGCGCGCGATCATTTGCTCAAAGGCTTCCACGCTCATGTTGACCTCATAGGTGGTCGGCCATAAATACGTGATTTGCCAGCCGGCGTCGGGAAACACCTGCAGGAAGTCGTCAACGGATAGCGACCGCGGCGCGCCGTAACCGTTGACAGTACCGGGGCCGTGCTCGAACATGTAGAGCCGCGCTCCGGGCTTGGTCGCGCGGCGCAAATTCCGCGCATACAACCTCTTGAGCTCCGTCACGTCGGAAAAAAGGTGATAGAAGGCGCAATCGACGACTGTGTCGAAACGGTTCTCGAAACCCTCCAGCGTCATCGCGTCGCCCACCTGGAAGTTCACCGACACACCGGCTTGCCGCGCGTTCTCCCTTGCCCGCTCGATTGCCGCTGGTGAGGAGTCGATGCCAGTCGCCGAATAGCCCTGTGACGCGTAGTAAATGGCATGGTGACCCGGACCGGTACCCGGGTCGAGAACCTCGCCCTTGATCGCCCCCAGTGCGACAAGTTGC
>NZ_JBKQTQ010000253.1:0-5033 GCF_052143115.1 Mycobacterium sp. | reverse complement strand
TTTTGCGTTTTCGATCCGCAAGGTCGAGATGTCGCAGACGTAGTCGTCTGCTTGCATTTGGCTCTCCTCGGGGATGCCGGCAACCGGTGACTGAAGGCGATTAACCCAATCACCGCTTTTCGCCGACCGGCGCGCTTCCGTGTTGGTCACTTCGCCAGCTTCCACCACCGACTCGTCGGGCCGAAGGGCCCTAAGTCACCGATCTATCTGCCGGATGCCATCACGTGGCGGAAGTCAATCGCTTCTTAGGGTCCAAATCCTCTGGTGGCCGGTGCCCTCGCGTCCCATCCTGTGAAAGCGAAGGAGAGCGACGAATGCCCAAGAACTGGTTGGTGATGGAGGGTGATGGACCCGCGGCGCCCTATCGCGCCCGATTGGCCGGGGCAGGGCGGCAGCTGCCTGCCACCGTGCTCACAACCGACGAATTGATGGCGACCACGCGTCATCACACGCACATCGATCTGGAACGACTGACCGGCATCTACGAACGTCGCGTCTCGAACGGCGACGAGGACTCCTACAGCCTTGCAACCTCGGCGGCGCTGGATTGCCTGGACAAGGCACAACAGCAGGCGGCGTCACTCGATGTGGTGATCAGTTGCAGTATCACGAAGTTTCGTGGCGGCCTGACGCAGTGGGTAGAGCCGACGATGAGTAGTGCTGTTGCCCATGCGATCGGGGCTGAGAAAGCAGTGACGTTCGATCTGTCCAACGCATGTGCGGGAATGCTGACGGGTGTCACGGTGCTCAACGATTGGATCCGGCAGGGCACCGTCGAGCGCGGTTTGGTGGTCAGCGGCGAGTACATCTCGCAACTCGGCCAGAATGCGGCCCGGCACATCCGCAACATCATGAGCAAAGAACTCGCCTGCCTGACACTGGGCGACGCGGGAGCGGCGCTTCTGTTCGAGCGTGCCACCCCCGGGTCTGGCGGCATCAGCGTTGCCGGCTTCACCACGGTTGCCGACCACAGCCGGCTGTGCCTTGCCTACCCGAAGGGGCATGATCCTGGGGCCCGGATGTTTACCGATTCCCGCGGGATCCAGCGGGCAGCCATTGCCGACACCCCGCTGTTGCTCCACGAAGTCCTCGATGCAGCCGGCATCGCGATGCACGACATCGATCACGTGATCACGCATCAGACCTCGGCCCGCGCGATACGCAAGGGGATGGCCGCGTGGTCGGCTTCATTCGGTGACAGTCCGCAACACGACGCCGTGATCACCGTCGATCGCTACGGGAACACGGCGTCGACGACCCACACCGTGGCACTTGTGGAAGAACTCGAAGCCGGGCGGATCCGGCCGGGCGAAACGGTCGCCTTGATTGCGCTGGCATCAGGGCTGGAGATCGGCGTCGTTCTCCTCACCGTGGACGAAGATTTGGTGGGCCGCTATGGGCACAGTGATTGAGCGCCTCGACGTCACCCGAGCAGGTTGGCGCACCCGGCACAGCGCACTACATCTGGCGGTCGCGTCGGCCAAGACCTGTTTGCAACGAGCGGGCCGAGAGCCCGACGACGTAGACCTTCTGATCAATACCGGCATCTACCGCGACAAGAACCTGGCCGAGCCGGCCCTCGCGGCGCTCATCCAGGAGGACATCGGGGCCAACCCTGAGGACCCACACGAGGACGCTCACGGCACGTTCTCGTTCGACATAGCGAACGGAACGTGCGGAATCCTCACCGCGCTGCAGATCGTGGACGGCTTTCTGCGGTCGCACACCATCAACTGCGCCCTGGTCGTCACGAGTGACGCCGATCCGGGGCGCGGGATGAGCGAGCACTTTCCGTTCTCCCCCGTCGGGGCGGCACTGTTGTGCGACTGGAGCGAGGACGACATCGGACTCGGCCGTGTGCACTGGGTGAACATCCCCGACGACGGTGAGAACTTCCGCGCCACTGTCGGACTCGAAGACGCGCGCAATGTGCTTCGATTCAGCGGGTCGGCGGCGATGGACAAGCAATTCGCCGCCGCCGGCGCCCAGGTGGCCCGCGGCTGCCTCCAGGAGGCCTCGCTCGGACTTTCCGACGTCGATATCATCGTCGCCTCGCCGGCCCGGCACGGCTATCGCGCGGCACTGGCCGCCCAACTCGCAGTACCGGTGGAACGGATCACCGTCGCCGACGACGAGAGCATGCATACCGCCTCGCTGGTGGCGGCACTCCGTAGTGCGACCGAAGAACTCCCGCCAGGCGCCCGCGTTCTGCTCATTGCCGCCGGCGCGGGAGTCACCGCGGGTGCCGCTGTCTACCACGCGGCGCCACTCGCCGCCCTAGGACCATCGGGTTAGTGACCCATGCCTGATGACCGGACGCCGTTGGACCAATCGTCCGGCGTAGCGGTGGAAAAAGGAGAATGTCATGCCGAAGCTCAGCACGCACCCGGGGATCGTCGTCGGCGTCGACGGCTCGCCGGGCTCTAAGGTCGCGGTCCAGTGGGCCGCCGGCGACGCCAAGTTACGCAATGTTCCGCTGACGTTGGTGCATGTTGTTCCGGCGACAGCGGGGAAATGGCTGGAATCGTCATTGATCCCAGCGTGGATGCGCGGGCAGCGAGAACGAGGGCGACAAGTGATTGACGAAGCGCTCAAGATCGCCAACGAAAGCTGTCGGCGTGGCCCACCACAGATCTACTGCGAAATGCCCTCTGCGACTGCCGTTCCCGCTCTGGTCGACCTGTCTAAGGACGCCGAGTTGGTGGTGGTGGGCTGCCTTGGTACCGGCACGTTGCGGGGCCGTCACATGGGTTCGGTGAGCTCCGGGCTGGTCTATCATGCGCATTGTCCGGTCGCGGTGATCCACGACGGCGTCGTGTTGAATGCCGATGCGGAGCGCGCCCCGGTGCTGGTGGGCATTGACGGCTCGCCAGAGTCGGAGTTGGCGACGGCGATCGCCTTCGATGAAGCCTCGCGCCGCGAGGTGGGGCTGACGGCCCTGCACGCGTGGAGCGATGTGAGTGTGTTCGATTGGATCGTCACTCGCGCCGGTCGCAGCTGGGCGGAACTGAGAGCAGTAGAGGACGAGGCTTTGGCCGAGCGTCTGGCCGGATGGGGTGAACGCTACCCCGATGTGTCCGTGCGCCGGGTCGTCGTGCGCAACGAGCCGGCCCGCCAACTCGTCGACCAATCCGAGTCGGCTCAGCTCGTGGTCCTCGGCAGTCACGGCCGCGGCGGATTCGCCGGAATGTTGTTGGGCTCCATCAGCGCCGCAGTGGTGCTATTGGCCCGCGTGCCGGTCATCGTTGCACGCCAACCGCTGGCCTAATTGTGTCGACCTGAGCGGTTAGGTACGCGGCTGGCTGATGGGTTGCCCGCAAGCGCAGTGTGACTAGTCCATCGTCGGCATCAGGACGGCGCTGAGTTCAGCGCCTACGAATGGCCCCCGCAAGCGGGACTTCCGTCCCTACCGCCGGCGTCCGTCAACTGGTCGGATTCAGGTGTCGCTCACGACGGCCCGAAGAAAGCGGAACCATGGCAATGAAGGCGCCGACGAGATCGGGAACCACAATTGTGACCCTGACGATGAATCCGGCGCTCGACATCACCACGGACACCGATCGGGTCATTCCGACCGACAAAATGCGGTGCGGGCCGCCCCGTTACGATCCCGGCGGCGGCGGAATCAACGTCGCGCGAATCGCCCACGTGCTTGGCGCGTCGGTGTCGGCGCTCTTTCCGGCGGGCGGCCACGCCGGCGACAAGGTGACCGATCTTGTCGCTGACTCAGGGGTGCTGGTGCAGCGGATCACCGTGGCTCGATCCACCAGGGAAAGCTTCACGGTAGACGAGGACAGCACCGGCCAGCAGTACCGGTTCGTGCTCCCGGGTCCGCGGCTCACCGATGCCGAGCAGACCGAGTGCCTCGACAAACTAAGTGCCGCGGCAGCATCCGCGGACTTCGTCGTGGCGAGCGGCAGCCTGCCGCCCGGCGTGCCTAGCCACTTTTATCAGCGGGTCGCCGACATCTGTCGCGAGCGAGGCGCGCTGCTGATTCTCGACACCTCCGGGGCTGGACTGCGACATATTTCTTCCGGCGTCTTTCTGCTCAAGCCGAGCGTGCGAGAACTACGCGAATGTGTCGGACGGGGACTCATCAGCGAGTCCGAGCAGCTCGCCGCGGCGCACGAACTCATCGACCGCGGCTGCGCTCAGTTCGTCGTCGTGTCACTCGGGTCCGAGGGCGCTCTGCTTGCTACACAGCATGGAAGCCAACGTTATTCGGCGGTAATGGTGCCTTCCGGCAGCGGCGTGGGCGCCGGGGACGCTATGACCGCCGGCATCACCGTGGGCCTTAGCCGCGGTTGGCGACTCGACAAGGCGGTGCGGCTGGGCATCGCTGCCGGTGCGGCCATGCTGCTGACTCCCGGCACCGCGCCCTGCACCCGTGAAGATGTCGAGCGGTTTTTCGAGATGGTCGCCGACCCCATAGACATCGACGGACCGAGGCGCAACGACGGGCAACCACGGCCTGCAGACCAATGGTTGTCCGCTCAAGCAAGGACATCGCCATGACGCTGCCGGTCACCGTCGACCCGCGCTACCACGACGCCGTAATCTTCAACCTCAACGCCGTGTTGACCGACACTGATGGTGTTCCGGTGTTCGAGTCGACGGTCAACTTGGTGCGAAAATTACTCGACGTCGGGATCGCCACGGCGGTCCACTCGTTGCACCCTGGCGGTCAACAGCTCTTGAAAGCCGCGGGGATTGATGACCTTTTCGGTGTCTGTGTAGATGGCGTCCCTGCCGCGGCCCTCGTCGAAGCCACCCGCCGACTCGGTGTGCGTCCGCAACGGTCTGTCGTCGTCGACGACGCCGGTGAGGGGATAGCGGCCGCCCGGGACGGCGGTTTCGCACTGGTCATCGGTGTCGACCGCACCGGGCATGCCGACAGACTATTGGGGTGCGGCGCCGACGTTGTGGTTGCGGACCTGGACGACGTCGCTGTACGCGTGGGTGACCGGCGGATCTCGCAGCTTCCCGATGCGGTGGAGTCATACGGTCAGATCATCGGTGTTCTGGGCGCCCGA
>NZ_JBKQTQ010000252.1:0-75799 GCF_052143115.1 Mycobacterium sp. | reverse complement strand
ACACGTCAATGTCGAGTTAAGTAATCCTTTAACTCGCCCTGGACCTGCGTCTCATGGTGGATTCGCCCTTTGATTTCGGCCAGCGGGCGGCCTCCGCCGCCCCAACGCCGGGCGATGATGTCGGCTGCGATCGAGACCGCGGTCTCTTCCGGGGTCCGGGCCCCGAGGTCCAGTCCGATGGGGCTGGATAACTGGCTTAGCTCGGCGTCAGTCAACCCCGCCGCTCGCAGCCGCTCTATCCGGTCATCATGGGTCCGGCGCGATCCCATCGCCCCCACATATCCGACGTGGGGCAGGCGCAGTGTCAGCTCGAGCACCGGGACGTCGAACTTCGGATCGTGGGTGAGCACACAGATCACCGTGCTCTCGTTGATGGCGCCCGCCTCGGCCTGGGCGGCAAGATACCGGTGCGGCCAGTCGACAACCACCTCGTCGGCCGTTGGAAAACGTGCTCGGGTGGCGAACACCGGGCGGGCATCGCAGACGGTAACCCGGTAGCCGAGAAATGATCCCTGCTGGGCCAGGGCGGCGGCGAAGTCGATGGCACCAAACACCAGCATCCGCGGGCGCGGAGCGTAGCTGGACACGAAGACCTCCATGCCTGCGCCCAGACGCTGCCCGTCGGGTCCATACTCGAGGACCTCGCTGCGGCCCACCGCGAGCAAGCCGCGCGCGTCATCGGCGACCGCGGCGTCGGCACGCGCCGAACCCAGCGATCCGGTCACCGCGTCCGGCCGGATGACCAGCCTGCGGCCAACCCACTGCGCGTCCGGGTGGGCGATGACGGTCGCAACCGCGACAGCACGGTGCTCACCGACGTCGTCGGCCACCTCGTCAAGGTCGGGGAACGTCGCTCGCGACACCGACTCGACGAAGATGTCGATGATGCCGCCGCAGGTCAGGCCGACCGCGAGGGCATCGCTGTCGCTGACCCCATAGCGGTGCAGCCGTGGAGTCCCGGTTTGCGCCACCTCGGTGGCCAGTTCATAAACAGCGCCCTCTACGCAGCCACCCGACACCGACCCACTCACTGAACCGTCCGGAGCTACCACCATCGAGGCCCCAGGCGGCCGCGGCGCCGAGTGGAATGTTCGCACTACCGTCCCGAGCCCTGCGGTGTCATCAGCACGCCAGATCGACATGAGCTCGGCAAGCACGTCACGCACGCATCCCAAAGTAGGCTCACAGCCATGACTCCGGCTCAACTTCGGGCCTATTCGGCGGTGGTGCGTCTGGGTTCGGTCCGAGCGGCCGCCACCGAACTAGGCGTATCCGACGCCGGGGTCTCGATGCACGTGGCGGCGCTACGCAAGGAACTCGAAGACGCGTTGTTCACCAAGACCGGTGCCGGACTGGCGTTCACGCCGGGCGGACTCCGGCTGGCCAGCCGCGCGGTCGAGATCCTGGGTCTGCAACAGCAAACCGCGATCGAGGTCACCGAGGCCGCCCACGGGCGCCGCCTGCTGCGGATCGCCGCGTCCAGCGCCTTCGCCGAACACGCCGCGCCAGGCCTGATCGAGCTCTTCTCGTCGCGGGCCGACGACTTATCTGTCGAGCTGAGCGTGCACCCGACGAGCCAATTCCGCGACCTGATCTGCTCGCGCGCCGTTGACATCGCGATCGGACCGGCAAGTGAAAGTTCGCTCGGCTCCGACGGTTCGATCTTCGTGCGTCCCTTTCTGAAATATCAGATCATCACCGTCGCGGCGCCGAATAGCCCACTGGCCGTCGGTATTCCGACGCCCGGGCTGTTGCGACAACAACGGTGGATGCTCGGACCATCGGCAGGCAGCGTGGGCGGTGAGATCGCAACTATGTTGCGTGGCTTGGCAATTCCGGAGTCACAACAACGAATCTTTCAGAGCGAGGCCGCCGCGCTCGAGGAGGTTCAGCGGGTTGGCGGCGTTACGTTGACCATCGGTTTCGCGATCGCCAAAGACCTGTCCGCCGGGCGGTTGACCCACGTGATCGGCCACGGGCTGGACAGGTCGGGCGAGTGGTGTGTAGCGACGCTGCCACCGTCAGCCCGCCAGCCCGCCGTGTCCGAACTGGTCCGCTTCATCACCACTCCGAGGTGCATCCAGGCGATGATCCGGGGAACTGGCGTCGGGGTGACCAGATTCCGCCCAAAGGTGCACGTCACGCTCTGGAGTTAGCGGCAGCGCCGTAAGCGCACACTCAAGCAGCGCTTACGCGGCTTAAAGCTCATCTATGTCCTGACCGCCCGCAAGATCGGCGCAGTCGACGATTTCTACGTCGCGCCTGGTGCTCAGGTACGCACCCGCGCCTCGATCTCCGGATATCAGGGCCAGCACCTCGGGCCAGTGCCGCCGCGCTATCACCACCGGATGTCCGGGCCATTCACCGAAATACGCTCGCGTAAGCCCACTTTCGGAGCTCAACGCGCGACCCAACACGCGCGACACCACTGCTGCGCCCACATCGGGAGTGTCGATGACATGCAGCACGGCATAGTCGGCGTGCATGCCGTCGGCCTGCATTAGACCCGCACGCACTGAAGCGCTGAGGCCCTCATGCCAGTACCGAGCGGTGATCGCGGTGACGCCGCGCGGGGGAGCGACCTCGGCGGCGCCCAAGACCAAAACGACGTCGGCGCATCCCCCATCGCGCAACGCTGCAACCGCGGTGTCCAGCCAACCATTAACTAGTACCTTCGGCTTGCCGTATCGGCGGCCGGCACCCGCGGCCAAAAGGATCCCGACGTTGCGTGGCCGCGGATCTGTCGACTGCGGTAACCGCACTCTCCTATGATGACATCGACTTCTCACTGAGTGATAACCGTGGAGTGCCGGTGACTCAGGACGTTCGCGGGACCGCGATCAAGGCCCCTGACGCCTCGCCACGCCGGAACCCGCGTGCAACGGCCTACCGAACCCGGCGACGACGAGCACGACGTGGCCGTTGCGACCGCGATGTCCGAACTCAATGGCTATTCCCGATACCGGAACGTCGCTTAGAATGCTCACCAGCGTGCCCACTCTCGGAGGCGTGAAATGCCGTCTGCATATAGACTTCTGCAACTAGCACTCGCCGTATTTGGCGTCGTCGCGCTCCTTCTTTATCCCCTGGCGCTGGTCTGGCCGGCGGGGTGGGCATGGCATCACGGCGCGCTTTACGAGTCTGACTACTTCATGATGATTGTGGGCGTCTACGCGACATTAGGCGTCTTCCTAATCAACGCGGCGCGCAACCCCGCAGCAAACCTCAGCTTGATCTGGTTCACGGTGTGGTCCAGTGTTGTGCACGGCGCAATCATGGCGGTGCAATCCTTCAGTGGCGACCATATGGGACATTTGTGGGGAGATGTCCTGGCACTCTTCCTGGTGGCCATCGTCTTGTCGGTCCTTGTGGTGTCGTCCGGTCTGAAGCGGTCTAGTGACGAGACGGGCACTCCTGCGGAGCGCCGCGGCGCGGAGCCTGGCCGTCGCGGCTAAAGCAGTTTCAAACTCTCAGGCGGGCACCCACGTTGTCACAAGGTGCATCACCTAAACGGTCATTCCTATGACGGCGGCGGCAGCTGCGGCTGCCACCTGAACGGCGGCGCCGATCTGATGCCGGTTTCGCCGCGCCGATGGATAATAAAAATGTTGCTCGCGACCAGATCCGGATGGTGCCATGATCACGACGCTCGGTGTGCCTTTGGTGCCCCGTCGGCTCGAAGGCCGGGCAACAGAGCCCCCGCCCACCGGACCCTTGGTCGACAGCTACGGGCGGCTCGCGACCGATTTGCGGGTGTCCTTGACCGACCGCTGCAATCTGCGATGCACCTACTGCATGCCCGCCGAGGGTCTGCCGTGGTCGGCCGCCGCGCAGCTGCTGCAACCCGACGAAATCATCAGGCTGGTGCGAATAGGCGTGGCCCGGTTGGGCATAACCAAGGTGCGGTTCACCGGTGGAGAACCGTTGCTGGCCAAGCACCTTGACGACATTATCGCCGCGACAGCCGCACTCCGGCCGCGGCCGGAGCTGGCGCTTACCACCAACGGAGTTTTGTTGGCAGAGCGTGCGGAGGCGTTGGCCCGGGCCGGCCTGAACCGGGTGAACGTGTCGCTGGACAGCGTGGATTACCTGCGCTTCGCGGCGATCACCCGCCGTGACCGGTTGGCCGATGTGCTGGCCGGCCTGGCCGCCGCGCACGCAGCGGGTCTGCGACCGGTGAAGGTGAATGCCGTGCTGGACCCGCTGACCGGCCTCGAGGATGCGGTTTCGCTGGTGCGGTTCTGTCTTGCCCACGACTACCAGTTACGGATCATCGAGCGGATGCCGCTGGATGCCGGACACCAATGGCGCCGTGAGGTTACGGTGACCGCGGACCAAGTGCTGGCGCAGCTGCGACGTCATTCGTTCACTTTGGAACCCGATCCGGCGCCGCGGGGTCCGGCGCCGGCCGAGTTGTGGCGGATTACTGATCCCGCGACCGGCCGGACCGGAATGGTCGGGGTCATCGCCTCGGTGTCGCGCCCCTTCTGCTCGACCTGTGACCGCACCCGGTTGACCGCCGACGGGCAGCTCCGTAGTTGCCTGTTCGCCATCGAGGAGACCGACCTGCGGGGGCTGCTGCGCGGCGGCGCCGACGACACCGCGGTCGAGGCGGCGTGGCGGACCGCGATGTGGGGCAAACCAGCGGGTCACGGCATCAACGACCCGAACTTCGTCCAGCCGGCGCGGCCGATGAGCGCGATCGGCGGCTGAGGTGACGGATCAGGCGGGCAACACGGTCGACATCACCGTGCGGTATTTCGCGGCCGCCGCAGCACCGTCGAGCTGCGCGGCGTGCCCGGCACCTGGCAACTGCTGGCGGTCAATCGCCTCGGCCCGCCGGCCGGATCGGCCGAGGCAGAACTGGCGTCAACGCCCACCCCCGGACCGCGGATCGCGATGCGCCGCTCGGACCGCGCCGTAGCGGTAATGGCCAGGCGCACACCATGGATCCTGCGCGGCATGGCCCGCTTCACCCCGACGGTTCGGAGCTGAACAGCTACCGGAGTTAGCGCGCCGGAGTTGGCTCCGGGATGGATTCTGAACCCCAACGTTCGCACGCCGCTATGCGCGGCCCTAGCCATAGTTCGGCCAATTTGTCGTCCTTGTGGTGGCCTGGACACGTGCGCGGACTCCCGTCGGGCGGCCGCGTTGCGAGCGAAAGTTCCCACCGGACAAGGTCTATCGCCGCGATGAGTGCGGCGTCGTCGGGGTTGAGTCCTTCATCGCGTAGGGCTTGGCGTTCACCGTCATCCACACTGTGTTGGACGTGAGGCCAGGCGTCGTTCGGTTCCAGCTCGCGGGATCGGTTCACCATTCGTCGAGCAGCCGCTCGGCACCCACCGCCGCGGCGATGTCCATTGAATGCACGACGTCGGCGAACAAGACGGTGACCTGCTTGTATTCGGCGGGTTTCGTGCCCGCCGAAACGGCTACACCGCACTGGCTACAGAACTTGGCCTTCTCGGTCAGTTCGGTGCCGCACGATCCGCAGGACAACCCCGCCGCTGTCATCTCACAGCAGCCGCAGGTATTTGCTCGCGTCGGCGTGCGCGCGCCTGCCGCCAGTTGGTTGCTGCGACTCTGAGCATGACTGAGGGCAGCATGAGACTGGCAGGCGAATCGCGGAAACCCGCTACTCGAAGGAACCGCTTGGCGACGATGGTGTCCGTCTCGGCGGCGGCCTGCACCCGATCGACGTATTTGCTCGTCAGCCGCGTCGACAGCGGCCGGGGTCCCTCAACCTCGGGAACGGTCAGATCACCCCCCACCGCGAGTTGCCAAGCCACGCCGATGGGTTTGGCCGCAGCCCGGAAATACCGCGCCGCCAGGTTATTTGAGCCGCCGCGCAGACAGCGATCAAGCTCCACGGCCTGCACGGCGGCCACCGTCATCCCCTGGCCGTAGATCGGGTCGAAACTGGCTATGGCGTCGCCAAAGACCAGCAGACCGGCCGGGAACCGTCGCATCTTGTCGTAGCGGCGCCACCGACTGGACGGGGTGCGATACCGCGCCACCTCCCCGAGCGGTTCAGCGCACCGCAGCGCGGACATCACATGAGCGGGCGTGAAGTCCTCGATGAAGCGCAGCATCCCCACGTGGTCGGCAGGGGGTTCGCGTCCCACCATCCCGAACACGGTCAGCATCCACGTATTGTTTTCGTAGGCGAATAATGCCATGCCGGTTGGCCGCCGTGGAACCTGCCCGATGAGCACCAATACCTCTTTGTGCATGCCGGCCGGAATTTGCAGCAGCCGGCTGGCGTAGGTAAGTCGCATCACCACCTCGTCCTCGACTGGGCGGTCATAGCCGAGATGTGTCAGAAATGCCGGTGTGCGCGACCCCCTACCCGTGGCGTCCACGACCAGATCCGCAGTGAGGGAACGCTTTTCGCCGCCTGATCGGGACGTGACGCTGACCCCGGTGATGCGGCTGCCAGCATCATCTGAGGTCAAGCCGTCGACATCGTGGCCGTCCATCAGCGCCACATTGGGAATTGCGCATACCCGCCGACGGCAATGACCCTCCAGGAATGGACGACTCGGGTAGTACCCCGCGTCGCTCGGTTGAAAATCGGGAAAGCGGCCAGACCGGACAAATTGGTGCCCACCAAAGCAAAAACAGAACCTGGACAAGTCGCCGTCATCCCAGACCGTGCAGCCGTCGGCGACGAGTTCGTTGAGGAGACCAGCAAAGAGCGTATCCAATATTTGCGACCCCCGCGGCCACAGCGCATGAGCGTGCTGGCCCTGGGGCACACCGCGTCGTTGCGCGCTACCGGTCGGAAGCACATCGCGCTCGACAACGGTGACAGTTCGATAGAAGTCGGACAGCACCCTGGCAGCAAGTAGACCGCTCATACTTGCCCCCAAGACGACCGCATGCCCACCAATCTTCGCCACGGCGACCTCCCAATAGATTCGAAGAAATCTCGGCCGCGACAGGCTTGGCCGGTCTTCGAGTCGCACAAGGAGTCGGCTCTTGGATCAGTCACACCTTTCGCCGCCGCGCTGAAGGTAAGCCTCAGCAGGGCAGCGGGAATAGAGTAGTGAGCTACTCGACTCGCCTCGGCATCGAGGCATGGTTCTAGGCGGAAGTGCCCAAACACGAGCAGACCGGGTGCTGAAGCTGCCAAGCGGATAATGCGTCGCGCAGCGGCCGCATGATCCACAAACGAGCCCGAGGGGAAACTGGTCGGCTTGCGGGCCGGTGTCGGCCGAGACGACCCTAGCCAACCGCCGTCGGCTCAGTTCACGTTTAGTTCACGCCTGTCGAAATCGGGCCGTGAAAGGCGTGGTGAGCTGCATAAATACTGGTGCGCGGTACTGGGATTGAATCAATCACGGCTTGCCAAACAGGCGAGGACGCTCGACGGACCACCGTTGGTAGAAGACAAGATTGGTGACCAGCCCGATCAACCTGAGTAGGCACCACGCTGCGGCCGCTGACAGCGCACCGATGGGTAGTGCGAGCGCCGTGATCACCATGCGCCGATCGACCACGAAATCCGCCAGGCGTCCACTCGCGACTGTCATGACCGGACCATATCAATCAGCGCCGGTCAGACGATTGGCCCGGGCGGTCGCTGCTGCTCGGCAGCGTCGAGCAGATCGAGTTGCATCCATACGATGTCGTGCCAGCTGCCGTGTTTCCATTCCGCGTACCGGTACCGGCCGACATCCTGAAATCCCAAGGATCGATGAAAACCGTTACTGGCCTCGTTCGGTTGGGTGATGCCGGCGAAGGCTTGGCGATAACCACGTTCGGTGAGCCGGCGCAGTAGTTGCGTGTACAGTTCGCGGCCACCGCCGGTGCGCTGATGGTCCGCGCGCATATAGATGCCCGTCTCAGTTGACCATTGGAAGGTACCCAGGCGCTTCAGCGGCTGCCCGTAGGCGAAGCCGACGATCTGATCCTCGCGTTCCAAGACGAGCCATTCGTGGGTGGCGCGCAGTCCGGCGATACGCGCAGCCATCTCGTCCACCGGCGGTACTTCGAGTTCCCAACTGATCGCCGTGTCTTCGACATAGGGGCGGTAAATCGCCACGCAGGCGTTCGCATCCTCGGGGACAGCCTGACGCACGATGCTGCTAATCGCCGGCATGCCAGTAGTCTTCCAGCCACTGAAGGCTTCGCGTGGGCATCGCCGATTTCAGGAACCCTGATCCTCAGCGGCGAGGCGGCCGCCGTCGACTGACGCGTGGGCCAGCTGGGGGTGGGCGTCGTGACGGTCGCGGCATAGCGCAGCGACTTCACAGGAAACGGGCTCAACGGGAACGGTCGGGTTGGTGATGGTGACGGCGCCGATGGCGGCGGCGATGAAGAACAACACCGCGGCGACTTGCAGCACCCGTGCGAAGCTGGCATCGGCCAGCGTGCTGGCGGCGATCAGCCCCACACAGGCCGTCGCGATCAGCGCAGAAAGGCGGCCCACGACGTTTTGTATTGCTGAGGCGATTCCTCCGTGCTCGGGCTCGACGGATGACAAATTCAGTGCAGTCAACGGTGTACTGGTGAGCACCGCGCCGATGGCCAACACGATCATTCCGGGCAGCAGGTCTGTGACCACGTGGAATCCAGGTGCGGCAGGGCGGATGAGCAGGTAGCCGACCCCGGCCAGTACCGGTCCCGTCGTCACGAAAAGTCGAGGTCCGATCCGGGCGGCGATGGCCCCGACGCGCCTCGCGAATACAAACGAAATGATGGGGCTGGGCAAGGTGACCAAACCCGCGACGGTGGCCGAATATCCGGCAACCTCTTGGGTGTAGAGCGCGATGGAAAGTGAGCCCATCGATAAGCCGCCGTAGACCAATGCGGTCGTCAGGTTGGCACCGGCGAAGTTTCGGTTTGCGAACAGGTTCAACGGCAGCATGGGGTGAGGCGCGTGGCGCTCCCACGGTATGAACGCCAGCAACGCCGCAACCCCCAAGACCGTCGATGCGGTGACGAGAGGGTCGGCCCATCCGCGTCGCTGAGATTCGATGAGTGCAAACACCGTGGCGCTCAGGCCGACCGCCGACAACGCCGCGCCGACGACGTCGACGCGGGCGTGTTCGGAGGGAGCGGGCATCGGACATAGCCAAAATGTCAACGCGAAGGCGATGACCATCGGGAAGGCCGACAAGAAATAGATCCATCGCCAGCTCAGGAAGTCCACGACCAGCCCGCCAAGCAGCGGTCCCACCGCAAAAGCGGTGCCCGTCCAGGCGGTCCAAGTACCTATAGCTGCGGATCGGTTTGCGCGGTCGAATGCGGAGTCGATCAGCGCCAGTGGCCCGGGCACCAAAAACGCACCACCCAATCCTTGGATAACGCGTCCGGTGATCAACATCGCCCGGGAGACCGCGGTAGCCGCCAATATCGAACCTGTACCAAACGCCGTCAGCCCGAAACGCAATATCGGTACACGACCGAACAGATCCGAGATGGAACCGCCCGGCAGGATCATGGCTGCCAAGGCCAGCAAATAACCATCCACGACCCATTGCGGGTAGCGAGCCCGCCACCGATGGCGCGTTCGATGGCTGGCAGGGCCAAGTTCACGACGGTGCTGTCAAGGAAGGCGACCATCGACACCATGATCGCCACTACCATCACCCTGCTCGTCGGCGCGACGTCGCGTACCTTCATGTGCGAGCCTGCCGACGACAAGGGAGGACGGCTTCGAGCCGGAAAGCGACGTCGGCCGTAACCATCGCAGACTTCACGCCATTATTTTCAACTACTTGAGGCGAACTCGTCGACGGCTTCAACCGGCTCGCCGAGGCGTCGCGAAATCGACTGCGCCGCAACAATTTAAAGTGCCGTCCGCGCGCCCTAGCCCCGCAGGTGGGAGCTCAGGGGCGAAAAGTAGGGAGAAGCGGTTTTTCGGCCCTAGCGGCCGCCACCGCCACCACCGCCAAGGCGGCCGCCCCCGCCGCCTCCGGGGCTGCGGCCGCCGCCGCCCCCGCCGATGATCATGTGAACGGTGCTGGTCTTAGTCATGACCGACAATTTATCGTCGAATCCTCCGTTGTTGCGTGAACGGCGGCACCGCCGTTGAAGAGATAGTGCTGACTGACGAGTTCAGTTGTCGCTGCTGTAGGGCGGCCCGAGGAAGCGTTGCAGCATGGTGCGTTGGACGTCAGGGTCTTTGAGCGGCCAGCACCACAGAGCCAAGAACACGCGAATGAGCCACTGCGCGGCGAGCGGGTCGTCGTTCTCGAGGCCGAGCATTTCGGCGGCAAACCCGGTCACGGCGGGTGAGCTGGTGATCCATTCGCTGACCGGAGTCGCGTGCGTCGACTGCATCAAGTGGGCCAGCGGATCCGATTGCAGACCCTGCAGGGCGACGATCGTCGCGGTCACCACCCGGTCTGGGCCCTTGAGGTCTTTGATGGCTTGACGCGCCGTGTCGACGATGCGCGCTGCTTGGATACCGACGACGGCGTCGCGGATGGCAGCTTTGCCGCCAGCATGGCGGTAAATCGTGGCGGGCGAGCAGTGGACCCGCGCTGCCAAGGCCTCGATGGTGAAGGCTTCGTATCCCCGGCGGGCAATCAGATCGGCCGCCGCGGCATAGATCCGTTCAGCGGCTTCGCTTTGGCGATCCCGTCCGACCAGCCAGTCGTGGCGTGGCATCCGGCTGACCTCCCTCGATCACGAACTGCTGAAATAGTTCTCTCAGCGTGAGAATTTTCAGCTGGTTTTTCTCACAATAATGCCCAGGTGGAGCCATACAGGCGATTTGAGCCGCAGGCGGCACAGGCTATGAGGCGTTCCTCAACTTTGCCGCGCACCGTTGACGCTGCCCCTGGCGGCGTCCAGCCTGAACCCATGACGGTCGTGGATGATCCGACCCAGTTCTTCAGCCCCGACGCGCTACAGGATCCTTATCCGCTATATGACCGCATGCGCGCAGAGGCGCCCGTTCATCGCATCGGCGAGTCGGCGTTCTACGTCGTGTGCGGTTGGGATGCATTGCTGGAGGCCGTCGAACGGGTCGAGGATTTTTCGTCGAACCTCACCGCGACCATGGTCTACCACGATGACGGCACCGTCACTCCATTCGACATGGGGCCGCCCGGGGATCCCTCGCACGCCTTGGCCACCGCGGACGATCCGGTGCATGCGATGCACCGCAGAATCTTGTTGCCGCACTTGTCGGCGAAGCGGGTTCGGATCATCGAAGAGTTCGCGGCCAACACCGCCGACCGGTTGTGGGAAGAGAATCTGCACGACGGGCAGATCGAGTGGATGAGCGCCATGGCGAATCGGCTGCCCATGATGGTAGTCGCCAGGCTGCTGGGCCTGCCCGCTGACGACGTCGACAAACTCATTCGGCTCGGATACGCCGCCACCACGCTGCTCGACGGGATCGTCACCCCTGACCAACTCCAAGCGGCCGGAATGGCCGCCATAGAACTGTCCAGGTACGTCTTGAAATATTTCGAGAAAGCGAGCGCCAACGCTGAACACAGCCTGATCGGTGATGTGGCCGCCCGCTGCGCGTCGGGCGAGTTGGAGCAAACCCCGGCGCTGTCGATCATGCTCACGCTCTTTGGCGCGGCCGGCGAATCGACGGCGTCGCTGTTGGGCAGCGCGGCCTGGATTCTCACCGATCGCCCCGAAATCCAACGGCAGGTTCGTGAAAACCCAAGATTATTAGGAGCTTTCATCGAAGAGGCGTTGCGCTTCGAGGCGCCGTTCCGCGGCCACTTTCGACATGTGCTGCGCGATACAACCCTTGCCGGGGTCGAGTTACCCGCCGACTCCCATCTGCTGCTGATGTGGGGGGCGGCAAACCGCGACCCGGCCCACGTCGAGACACCCAACGATTTCCGCCTCGATCGCAGCAGCGCGAAAGATCACGTGACGTTCGGCAAAGGCGTGCACTTCTGTGTGGGAGCCGCGCTGGCACGCTTGGAAGCGCGCATCGTATTGGGGATGCTGCTCGAGCGCACGAGCTTGATCGAGGCTGCCGACGTCGGGGACTGGCTACCCAGCATCCTGGTCCGGCGCCGAGAGCATCTGCAGCTCGCCGTCTCCTGATCGCTCGATCACGATCGACGCGATAGGTCGAGATAGGTTGCCAGAGCGTTGGTTAGCCCTCGCCGGGCTTCGTCAAGGTCGGCGTAAGAGCCGAGCTGCCGCTCGGAGACCAGCCCACGCATCGCACCGGGGATCAGAGCGGCCACCTCGCGGACTCGCTGTGGGTCGACACCGAGACCAGCGAAGGCGCTTTGGCAGGTTTCCTGCCAGCTCTTACCCCAGGAGAACAATTCAGCAGCGGTACGCGGATAGAGACGTTCCAGCTCGTGATGGTTACGGGGCAGCGCCGCCCGCAGATTCTCAATCGCGCGGGAATCCTCCGACGCCAGCCCGTGGTAGAGGGTGTCGATGATCGCACCAACCCGCTCACGTAGGGGTGCGCCCGGTTTGACGCTTGACCATGCGGACAACGTCGCATCACGGCGCTCGGCGGTCCGGTGCAGCACGGCTGCCCAGAACCCGTCCACGTCGCCGAACTGATACTGCACCGCACCCCAGGTAGCGCCGCTCTCCTTGGCAATGCGGGTTGCCGACACCGCGCCCGGATCACCGGAGGCCAGCGAGCGCACCGCGGCGTCGAGCATCGTCTGGCGGGTGGCCAGCCCGCGCTTATTGCTGCGCCGTTGATGCACTTCCGCTTGCGTCATTGCATTGGATGCTAGCCGGTCTGCCGCACTTTCATAGTGCCCACTAGGATTTTTTCGTTGAGCTGACTATGATTCCTGACGTCGCCCTGCGGCCACAGAAAGGACGAGGTGACATGGCTAAACCGCCGTTGTCGATGAAACCGACCGGGTGGTTCCAAGTCGCATGGTCCGACGAGATCGGCATCGGCGATGTCCACACGATGAAGTATTTCGACCAGGAGATGGTTGCCTGGCGTGCCGAGTCCGGCCAGCTCACCCTGATGAACGCTTACTGCGAACATCTCGGCGCACACATGGGTTACGGCGGCAAGGTCGTCGGCGAGGTATTGCAGTGCCCGTTTCACGGGTGGCAGTGGAGCCAGCAGGGCCGCAACGTTCGTATCCCGTATCAGGATCGCCCCAATCGCGGCCGGCGGCTCCGCACCTATCCGGTGGTCGAGCGCAACGAATCGGTCTACATCTGGCACGACGTGGACGGTCGTCAGCCGTATTTCGATGCGCCGGACGTGTTCGCCGGATTCAACGACGGCAGCAGCGCCGACGACTACTACCCGCAGCAGCGGTTGTATCGGGAACGCCTGGAGATGCACCCGCAGTACGTGCTCGAAAACGGCGTGGACTTCGCCCATTTCAAGTACGTGCACAACACTCCGATCGTGCCGGTCTTCACCCGCCACGACTTCGACGAACCAGTGTCCTTCGTCGACTTCACGATCACCTTCGAAGGAGATGACAACCAGAAGATCGAGGACATCGAAAGCCGCGTGGAGGCCATCAACGGCGGTCTGGGAATCGCGGTGACCAAGAGTTGGGGCATGGTCGACAACCGCACCATCTCCGCGATCACCCCGGTCGACGAGTCCACCTCCGACGTGCGGTTCATCGTCTACATCGGCCGGACGCCGGGCAAGGATCCGGCGCGGGCCGAGACTAAGGCGCGAGAATTCGGACAGGAAGTGATCCGGCAGTTCGAGCAGGATGTCCACATCTGGGGGCACCAGCGCTACGCGGATCCGCCCGCACTGGCCACCGCAGAGTATGAGGGCTTCACCGCAATTCGCAAGTGGGCCAAGCAATTTTATCCCGACGGCATTGGTGGCAGCGCCGCCGACGTCTATGCCGCATCGCAGAAAGGCTGAACCGAATGAATGCACCCGCTGCACCGATTCGCGTGTTCCAGGTAGCCACCGGAAACGTCGGCTCGGAGATGATCAAGCGGATCGCCGCGCAGCCTGACCTGGAGCTCGTTGGTGTGCACTGCTACTCACCGGAAAAGATCGGCAAGGACACCGGCGAGCTGGTCGGTTTGGCTGCCAATGGGGTGGAGGCGACCGGCAGCATCGAGGAGATCATCGCGGCCAAACCGGACGTCCTCACCTTCCACGGGGTGTTCCCCGACGAGGACCTGTACGTCAAAGTCCTCGAGGCGGGAATCAACATTGTCACCACCGCCGACTGGATCACCGGGTGGCACCGCGACAAGAATCACCCGCATCCGTCTGGCAAGCCGGTAACCCAGCTTCTGCAGGAGGCGTGCGAGAAAGGCGGCGCCACGTTCTACGGCACCGGGATGAATCCGGGGCTGAATCAGATTCTGGGCGTGGTGTGTTCGGCGGACGTCGCCGAGATCGAGAACATCACCACCATCGAATCGGTGGATGTGTCGTGTCATCACTCCAAAGACACCTGGATCGAGGTCGGCTACGGCTTGCCGGTCGACGATCCGAAAATCCCGGCGAAGCTGGAGAAGTACACCCGCGTCTTTGCCGACAGCGTGCTGATGATGGCCGACTGCTTCGATCTGCCGCTCGACGAAGTCAAATTCAGCTATGAGCTGGGCGCGTGCACCAAGGACGTAGACCTGGGCTGGTACACGCTGCCCAAGGGTTCGCTGGGTGGTAACTACATCAAATACCAGGGCATCGCGGACGGGGTTCCTCGGGTCGAGACGCATCTGGAGTGGCAGATGACCCCGCACACCGATCCGAGCTGGAACATCAAAGGCTGCTACATCACCCAAATCGCCGGTGACCCGTGCGTCTACAACAAGCACATGATCTTCCCCAAACCGGGCGTCGACCTGTCCAATCCGGAGAATTTCGCCTCCATCGGCATGACCGTGACCGGCCTGCCTGCCCTCAATGCGATCACGTCGGTAGTCGCCGCGCGGCCCGGACTCATCACCAGCGCCGACCTGCCCTTGCGCGGGTTCGCGGGGCGTTTCAAGCGATAGGGGTCGACACCCTGCCAACCGCCGCGCAGTGACCGGGGCTGCGCGGAGATTCCGTCGGTGCCAGACTAGGGGTGAGTGCTGCGGCCTGGAATACGACAGGGAAGTTGATAGACGAACTGTTGAGTTGGGTAGACAACATGGCTATGACGTGGGAATTGCCGTGGCCGCAGCGCCGCGACGGGGCAGGTCCGGCGGCATGACAGTTATCGATCCGTCAGAGGACCATCCCGAGGCAATCACGCTGGGCCTGCACGACGCGTCGCCGCCCCACCTCGTGGACGCGATGGCCAAAGATGTGGAGCTCGAATTAGGTTGGGGCAAACTAATCTTCGGTCAAACCTTCGCCGATGTGGCCACGCTGACCGAGGCACTGCGACGAGAAGCGCCCGGGCGCCGCGATATCTGTATCTACGCGCGCGAGTCCCACGTGGTGGTCGCCGGAGCCCCGACTGAGCTCTTCATCGACCCCAGCCACACCTATCGACTGCGCTTCACCGATGAGACCACGCAGGAGGACCTGGCTCCATCGCCGATCGGGATCACCGTCCGCAGCCTGAACGACCCGGCCGACGCCGACGCGATGAACCGCGTGTTCGTGCGCTGCGGAATGGTCCCTTCACCGATCGAGACGATCTGGGACAACCATCAGCATGTGGAAGCAGTCACGTATCTGCTTGCGGTGCGCGACGACGACGATGCCGTGGTCGGCACCGTGACCGGCGTGGACCACGAGTTGCTGTTCTCCGACCCCGAGCACGGATCCAGCCTGTGGACCCTGGCAGTCGACCCCGCGGCGGCACTTCCCGGCATTGGAGTGGCCCTGACCCGTGCACTGGCGCAACACTTCCACGGTCTGGGCCGCGCCTACATGGACCTTTCAGTCGCGCACGACAACGTCGCGGCTATCAGCCTCTACGAGAAGCTGGGCTTTCGCCGCGTTCCGGTGCTGGCGATCAAACGCAAGAACGCGATCAACGAACCGCTGTTCACCGCGCCGCCGGAGACGGTCGACGACCTCAATCCCTACGCGCGGATCATCGCCGACGAGGCGATGCGCCGCGGTATCTGGGTGGAGGTCCTGGACGCCGAGACCGGCGAGATGCGGCTGACTCACGGTGGCCGCAGTGTGATCACCCGTGAGTCGTTGTCCGAGTTCACCTCCGCGATCGCCATGTGCCGGTGCGACGACAAACGGCTGACCCGGCGGCTGGTCTCCGAAGCCGGCATCACGGTGCCTCGGGCCCGCCTGGCCACCTTGAACGATGGCGACTACGCGTTTCTGAAAGAAGTCGGCGAGGTCGTCGTCAAGCCCACCCGAGGTGAGCAGGGTAAGGGCATCACCGTGGGCGTTCTCGCCGGCCACGGGCCTGAAGAACTCGCAGCCGCCGTGGCACGCGCGCGCGAGCAGTATCCGGAGGTACTCATCGAGCAGCGGGTCGCCGGCAGCGACCTGCGGTTGGTGGTGATCGACGGTCGGGTAGTGGCCGCCGCGCTGAGGTTGCCTGCCGAGATCATCGGCACCGGTGAGCACACCGTCCGCGATTTGATCGCCGCCGAGAGCCGACGGCGCTCGGCGGCTACCGGTGGTGAGTCACGTATCCCACTGGACGAGATCACCGAGGCGACCGTCGCGGAAGCCGGCTGGATGCTGGACGACGTCTTGCCGCAAGGAATTCGGCTCCGCGTTCGCCACACCGCCAACCTGCACCAAGGCGGCACGATCCACGATGTCACCCCTGAGGTGAACCCGGAACTCTGCGCGGTTGCGGTGGCTGCTGCAGAGGCGATCGGCATCCGGGTGACCGGCATCGACCTGCTCGTGCCCGACATCACCGGCTCTGAATACGCCTTCATTGAAGCCAACGAGCGGCCAGGCCTGGCCAATCACGAACCACAACCCACCGCTGCGGCTTTCATCGACTATCTATTTCCCGGTCAGCCGGGCCAGCCGCTGGCCTGGACTCCCGAGGAGTCGCGGCCCTAGCGGAGACCAACCCGGATCAGTGACGGCCGAGCTTCTCGCGGACGGTCTCGGTGAGGAATTGCCGCGTCGACACCGGCCGGAAGTTGCGTGCCGCCTCGGTGAGCGCGTCGCGGGAGTCTGCGCTCAGCTCGATATCGGCGGCGGCGACGTTGAACTCGAGCTGCTCAACACTGGACGCGCCGGGAATGGCGACCACGCTCGGCACGCTGATCAGCCAGGACAGCGCGACCTGTGCCGGCTTGGCGCCGACTTCCGTCGCGACGTCGCGCAACGTCTGCAGCAGCGGCTCGATACGACGTAGGTTCTCGGTGCCGAAAAGCGAGTTAATCGCGCGAACCCCACCAGGACGGTTGTCGACGCCGTACTTGCCGCCCAAAAGCCCTTGCGCCAGTGGGCTGTAGGCGACCACGACGCGGTTCTCGCGCTCGGCGAACGGAACGAGGTTGTCAAGCGCACCAAGGTGGGCGAGTGAGAAATGCACCTGGTTGCTGATGACCGGCCGGCCGAGCGCGGCATCAGCCTTCTGCCAACGTGACAGCGAGTAGTTCGAGACGCCGGCTGCGCCGATGGCGCCGCTGTCCAGCAGGTCGCGCATGCCCGGCATGATCACCGAGTCCGGAACTACCGGGTTGGGCTGGTGGATTTGGTAGAGCGGGATGCGGTCTAGCTGCAGCCGTCGTGCACTGGCGCGCTCGCGCTGTTTGACCACGGCAGGGAAAGGGGCGACCGGGAAGATCTTGCTGGCCACCGCTACCTCGGTGCGCTCATCGCCGAGTGCCTCACCGAGGATGCGTTCGCTTTTACCGAGTCCGTATGCCTCGGCGGTATCGAAGAGGGTGACCCCCAGGGCGAGGGCGCGACGCACGATGTCGCGGGCGGGTCCCGAGGCGTAATTGTCCCCGTAGCCCCACTCACGCGACCCGAACTGCCAGGTGCCCAGCCCGATCCGGCTGACTCGTCCGATTCCGTCGACGTCCAGATACTTCATACTGCTCACCGTACTGAGCAGACTGACGTACTACATCAGTTTGGCGGCGGAGCTTGTGTCAGCGGCCTTAGTCATCGCCCCTTGCCTTTCGAGTATCGCCAGGACTTGTCGGCTTTTGAGCACGTCCTCGTTTTCGCATAGCTCGCACAGCTCGGTGACCACGGTCTGCAAAATGTCCAGGCGCGCAGACACTTGGGTCAGGGTGGCTAGCCAATTGTCGTAGTCGCGGTCGTCGGACCGCATTTCAGCGACGGCGAAAGAGGTCATGCCCATCTGGATCACACTCCCGGAAGCCAGGTGCGCGTTGCGCACCAAATCCTCACTTGCGAGCCGGGGTTAGCCCGTTCGTTGATGTGTCTAAGCTCACAAATGCCAGGTCACCGGCTATCCGGACGGAATATCTAAGGCCCTGGAATCGGCTTCCGATACCTCGGCGATGGCCGGGAGTCACCAGCCCGGTTGGCGGCCGATACGCTGTTGCCTGCAGCGGGCTCGTTACAGGAGAGGGCGAATATGTCAAGGACAGTGGTGGTCGGCGCCTCAAGCGGACTTGGGCGTTGCATCGGTGTCGGCCTCGCGCAGCGTGGCGCTCAGGTCGCGTTGCTCGCCCGGCGTCGCGCGCGTATCGAGGCTGCCGCCAAGGAAGCGGGCGCGGGCACCATCGCCATCGAATGCGATGTCACCGACGAGGGATCCTGTCGAGCGGCCATCAGCGAGGCCGCCGAAGCACTCGGCGGTATCGACAACCTGGTGTACACGCCGGCGGTTGGCCCACTGGTCCGCATGGTCGACATGGATGCCCAAACCTGGCGGCAGATCTTCGATACCAATGTCATCGGTGCGGCGCTGTTGACGGCAGCGGCGGTGCCACACCTGACGACCTCCGCGGGCAAGGCGGTCTACCTCTCTTCTGACGCAGGCACCTTCGGGCCGCCCTGGCCGGGCCTCGGTGCGTATGGCGTCAGCAAGGCGGCGCTCGAAAGACTCGTCGACGCGTGGCGGGCCGAACACCCGGAGATCGGCTTCACGTGCTTGATCGTCGGGGAGTGCGCGGGCGGAGAGGGCGACGGCCAAACCGGAATGAACATCGGCTGGGACATGGAGCTCGCGGTGAAGGCCGTCCCGCTTTGGTCGTCGCGTGGCTGCATGCCGGGCAAGTTGATGCCGATCGACGACCTCATCGAAGTGGTGCACACCATTCTGCGCACCGATGCGTCGACGTCGATGCCGGTTGTGGTTGCGAGAGGAGCGCCCGCCAGCACCGCAGCGTTTCCCGATCCCAGTTAGTCGTAGAACGCGGGGACCGGCGAAACTGTTGCAGGCGAGCTGAGTCCTGGCCGCTCAACGCGACCACGTCCTTTACAGTTGCGCTGATAACGGCAAGCGAAGGAGACGCCGGATGGCGTGGTTCCTGGCCCTTCAGGGCCCATCCCACACTCCCCATCAGTCGTTGGTCTACGAGCTTCAGGACGCGGTGGATGTGGACAAGATCGCGCAGGAACTGGTGAGTTCTGCGACGCTGGATCGGGTGGTACCCATTCCTGCGGTGCTGTCGCAAAACAAGCGTCGACATCAGAAAGTGACGTTGTACGTGCGGCCCGCCGCCTGGGGCCTGTGGGCGTTTTACGAGCTGTCCGAAGAAGACCGGAAGCAACTCTTGAAGGACAACCCGATGATCAACGCGCTCGCCCAAGCGCAGCAGCGCGGAAAGGGAAACGCGGCCGGACAACGGGGGCCGATGACGGTACAGGTCAATCCGCTCACCGGTCAGGTGGGACCCACCAACTCGAGTCCGCAAAGCTAACCCCGGCTAGGCGCTGCCGCGCAGAGCGCTACGCGGTGTTCTCCGAGTCGTCGCACTCGTCGGCAACTGGCATGGCGCCGAGCGTCGTCAGCATTCCGATTGCCGCGCGCTGCCACGTGAACATCTCGGCACGGCGTCTCGCACAGGCGCGCCGGTGGTCTTCGGGCCGGCTGACGACCGCGCTGACCGCTTGCGCGATGGCCGCGGGGTCGTTGTCGGCCAAGGCGCCGCTGTCTGCGGTGATGATTTCGCCCAGTGCTGACGTGCGGGAAACCACGGCCGGCGTGCCACATGCGAGCGATTCCAGCGCAGCCAGCCCGAAAGTTTCGTGCGGCCCGGGCGCGAGCGCGACGTCAGCCGAAGCCAGCAGCGCGGCGACGGTATGCCGGTCGGAAATGAAACCGGTGAAATCGATCGGCAATCGAGCGGCCTGCCGTTGCAACCTGGCCCGCAACGGGCCGTCGCCCACGACGACAAGTCGGGCCTCGATACCCGCACGACACAACTCGGCGACCGCGTCGATGCTGCGGTCGGCCCGTTTTTCCACCGACAGGCGGCCACAGTGCACCAGCAGGATCTGCGACGGCGCGGCCCAGCGCTGACGTACCAGGTCGGAGCGCCGAGACGGGTGGAAGGTCTCCAGGTCCACGCCCAGTGGGACGGTGACGGTATTCGTCGCCCCGATGCGATCGAATTCTTCGCGGGCAAACCCGGTGGTGCACACCACGGTGTCGTAGTTGGCGGCCGTGCGCCTGTTGGCGAAGTCAGCGAACGTCCGTGCGGTTCGACGCGGAAGTATTTGGCCTGCAAGGCGATCGAGGCGCTCGTGGGAGATCATCACCGTGATGGCACCGTGCTCGCGCCCCCAGCGGCCCAGTGACCTCAGCGTGAGCCGGTCAGAGACCTCTAAGGTGTCCGGCCCGAGTGATTCCAGGAGTGCCCGGACCGGTCCAGGCAACACCGCGCGGTAGCCGCCGGTGAAGGGAATCAACCTGGCGGGCACGGTAATTCGCACCACACCCGTGGACAGCCGGGTATGGGCGGTGTGCCGCCCGGGAACGATCAGAAACACTTGGTGGCCGGCGGCGCAGTATTCCGCGCCGAGCCGGTCCACCGCGGTGCGAAGGCCGCCGGAGCGAGGTCCGTAGAAGTTGGCGACCTGAACGACACGCATATAGCCAGCAGAACTGCTGCTCGTGTGCGGTCAACGATCTGACATCGACGGTTGGTTGAACAGGCCATGAACTCCAAGTACCGAAGAGGCTGACGCGTGTCAGCCGGCGATGGGCCGGAGGCGGAAGACCCTGATCTCGCGTGGCGCGCATTTTGTTCGGTAGCGCTCGTAACCGGCGTAAAAGTCGGTGGCCGTGGCCCATGCCGAGGCGCGGGCGTCGCCGGTTAGCAACTCGGCTCGGTATTGCGCGGGCGGAGCCAGGAACTCGACCGTGCATTCGGGGTGGGCCAGCAGGTTGCTGCTCCACGCCGGGTGTGGCGGGCGACCATAGTTGGACCCGATTGCAATTAGGCCGTCAGAGTCGTCAAGAAGTACCAGCGGATGGGTGCGCGGCAACCCGGACTTCGCACCGGTGGTGGTGACGAGGCCCACCCTGTCGATTCCGACCGAGCTCAGACGACCGTTTGTACGAGGAATCACCATCTTGTCGATGCGCGGTGCTACGTGGACGAGGAACCGGTAGCCGGCCGGACTCATGAGTGCGCGCTCCATCAGCGCCTCATCGAGCCGCAGCCGCCGGCCGCGAATTGGGCTTTCCCGCCTAAGGGACACGGGTTGACGGTACCCAATGCGCGGTTTGCCCATGAGCCGTTTGACGATCCGTCGCTGATCACGTTAACGCAGTCGTTACACACTGCGGCGCATGTGTATTCCGCAAGCCATCCGCGCCCTATTTGGAATCACTGAGTGGAGTCTAAAATTGGCTTAATTCCTTGGTATTACCCGCCGAAGCGCACGGTAGGCTTGGGGTTTCGGGGAATGGGGATGAAGAAGGATGCGCTTTTTCACGGCAGCGTTCGCCGTTGTCGGCATCTGCATTCTCAGCGCCGGTTGCGGTGCCGGTAGTAACCAAGCCAGTGTCAAGTCGACGACGACCGCCACATCGCTCATTCCGCGTCCTGTCGTCGAGCGTGAACTCGATGATTTGCTGCTCAGCCCTGAGCAGATCAGCCCCATGATCGGCGCGGCCCAAATGGCGGTCATCAGAAGGCACGACGCGATGTCTGACGACAGCGCCACGATGAAGCCCCGGGAATGCCTGGCCATCGACGGGTCCGCGCAGGCCGAGGTCTACGCCGACAGCGGCTTCACCGCCGTGCGGGATCGGGCGCTCAACGATGGCGATAACTTCACGCATTACGCCGAGCAGGCGGTGGTGTTGTTTCCCACCGCCAAACAAGCCGGTCTGTTTTTAATCGCGTCCGCCCTGCGCTGGCCGGTCTGCCACGGATATACCCACATCCAATCTGGGACGGAATGGATCGTCGGGCCGATATCCGATACCGACGGCGCGCTAAGCACGATTGCGACGCAGCAGAATGCCCGGGCCGGCGGTTGGGCCTGCGGTCGGGCGCTAGCGATCAAGAACAACGTCATCGTCGACGTCAACACCTGCAGCCCCGACCCGAAGAACTCAGCCGTCGACATCGCCAACCAAATTGCCGCCAAAGTCGGTGCGCGGTAGGGTCTTTCGCGTCGTCATTCGGTGTCGGCTGGCTCGAGCAATCGTACCTCCTCCAGGTCCATCACCGACTGCAACTCGCGCAGAATGATGTCGTCGATCTGATTCTGGTCTCGAAGCTCGGTGATGGCCCGGCGTTTGTGTTCAAGCACGCCAAGCCGCACCCGCCGAAGCAGATCATTGCGCTCGGTTACCTCATTAGACCCCTCACCGTCGCCGGCTTCAACGAGGGCCGCGTGTTCTTCGTATTCCTTCCGCAGGCGCCTCACCAGCTCCTCGCTGGCGCCGACTTCGGCGGCGACCACGGGCAGGGCTTCCAGGGCGGCCTGGGCGCCGCGACAACGGGCCAGTTGCAATTCGTCTGCGCGACTTACATCTTCGGGCAACCGGGCCCAGCGAACGACGTCGGGCAGCGTTCCGCCCTGGACGAGGACGGTTACCAGAATCACGACGCAGACGACGAAGATGATCCGGTTGCGGTCCGGAAATGGGGCGCCGCTGTGCGTGGTCAGCGGGACCGCCAGCGCCGCGGCCAGCGACACTGCGCCGCGGAAGCCCGCCCAGCGGGACACCATCCGCTGGCGCCAGCCGATGCGACGGGTGCGCTGCACCGCGCGCCTGTCAACAGCACGAAGGAAGAAAGTGAAAAGGTCCGAAAAGACAAACCGAGTCGCAACCAGCACGCCGGTGACGGCAAGAGCCAGCAATGCGGCGTGGCGAATTCCGCCGTCGACGCCCGCTATACCGCGCACCGCCTTGGGCATTTGCACGCCGACGAACACCCATAGCGAGCCGTTGATCAGAAACGTCGCGAGATCCCAGAATGCGTACATCTGAAGGCGGGAACGAGCCCGGATGACATGTGGCCCGGCGTAGGCCAGCACGAGGGCCGACACCAGAACCGCGACGACACCGCTGCAGTGAATCGATTGGGCGAGCAAGAACGCCGCGAATGGCGTCAGCAGGCTCAGCGCTCCCTCCTCCTGCGGTGCGTCGATACGGCGGCGCACCAGGGTCGCGGCCAGGCCGACCAGCAGCCCTGCGCAGATGCCACCGAGGTACGAGCCAACGAAACGGGCCGTCAGGGCGGCCGGGCTGACCGGGTTGCCGCCGACCGCGACGGACACGGCCACGGTGAAGAGGACGAGCGCGGTCCCGTCGTTGATGATGCTTTCCGCCTTCAACACGGTCACCGCGCGGCGCGGTAGCTGTTTCGCCAGGCCCGCCACGGCGGCGGCGTCCGTGGGAGAGAGCACGGCGCCCAGGACCGACGCCGCGTGTGACTCCATTCCAAGCGCCCGTGCCGTCCAGGTCACCGTTACCGCGGTGGCAATCACCAGGCCAACACTGAGGAAGGCGATCACCCGCAGGTTCTTGCGGATCTCGCGGAAGCTGGTGTTCAGGCCCTCCCAATAGAGAATCGCCGGCAAGAACAGCAGCAGCACGATCTCCCCGTCGAGTCGCACACTGCTGAACCGAGGGATCAAACCCAACAGCGCGCCGAGCAGGATGAGCAGAACCGGGGGGCCCACGCGATAGCGCCGGCCCACTACCGTACCCACGATCACCGTGGCGAACAGCGCGACGATTACGACGAGGCCAAACATCAGCACATCATCCTGTACCAACCGTCAACTTTCACATCTTCGGTTCGACGGCCTCGTTCAGGACCGGTAGGGAATCCGCAGGTCGTCGAGCAACTCGCGCGCGCGGCGTTCGATCTGGTCGCGGATCAGCCGCACCTCGGCCACGTCTTTGCCGGACGGGTCGTCAAGGTCCCAGTCTTCGTATCGACAGCCGGGCAGGGCGGGGACGCGGTCGCCGCAGCCCATGCTGACAATCACGTCTGCGGCTGCGATGATCTCACCGGTCCACGGCTTGTGATATTCACCAGAGATATCGATGCCACGCTCGGCCATGACCGCGACGGCAGCGGGATTGATCTTGCCCCTAGGCTCAGAACCACCGGACCACACCGCGGCGCCGCCACCGGCGAGATGGTTGAAAAGCCCCATGGCCATTGGGGATCGGCCCGCGTTGTGGTTGCACAAAAACAACACGACCAACTGATAATCACTTGACTTGCCGTTGATCTTCTCCACGGCGTGCAGTTGCTGCCGTGCTCGGTCGCGGCGTTGTAGCTCATCGTGGCTATCGTCAGTTCGACATAGCCGCAAGTCAATATGTACCAAGACGATCACAGGTGCGTACCGATCCAGACGGTGATCTGGCGCGTTCGGCTGCATGCGCAAATCATGGCACAGTGCTCCATTGCGGATCACGCCCGCGAAATATCCATATCGGCAACGATTCGCCTCGCTATTGGGGCTATATGGGCGACCGGATATTCGCATGCTCAACAGGAGGTAAGCACAGCATGACGCTGGAAGCGCACGGTGGTCGCATCCTCGACACGGCGAAGGGCATTCTCATCGGCCTTCGTCGGTGTCCCTCCGAGACAGCTTTCCACGAACTGCTCAGCGTGGCACAACGTCACAAGATGCCGGTGTTCGCAATGGCCTGGGCGCTAGTGCATCTCGCGAACGGCGGCGAAAACTCAGCCCACACCTCTGCCGACGCGCAGTTGGCGGCTCGTGACGAATGGGGTCAACTCTTCGCCGGCTCGGCGGTGTCGGTCGGTTGAGACTGACCGCGAAGATCGGCGTTTGATTCACCGCCGTGCGGACTCGGTCAGAGGTCGACCGTTGGCTGCATGCAGCAGACAGATGACCGTACTCGGGGCGGGATTGTCCGATGTCCGATCCTGATCGGAGTCGATGAGGTAGGTCAACGCGAATGAGCTGCCGTCGACGGATTGCCCGGTGTATCCGGGAAACCCTGAAGCGCACTCCCGGTTGGCGACGTCGGCGACGGCAGCATTGACCGCCAGCGGCCCGCGAAGATAAACCTCTGCCGCATGAGCGGTCGCACAGTCGACAACGGTGACAGTGACCACGCTGGGGTCGCTCGGTGGAAGCTCAGCCAGACAATCACCGACCTGCAAGTCAATCCACTTCTCGCTGCGAGGATTTCGTGTCGTGGGCGGGGCAGCCACGGCGGTTGTCGTGCTTATCGGTGTCGGGGCCGCCGTTGTCGATGCATGACCAGATTTAAGATCGTTCGGGTGGCAGGCTGGGAGCACGGTCAGCGCGACGAGCGAAGCGGCCAAGCCGCACATAGATTGTAAGAGAATAAGTTTCGGCCGCATTAAAGATGACTTGGAGCGAAATTCGCTGCGTGGTCTACCATCCCGTCGTCGGCGTAGGCCGCATGTCCGGCCCAGTCGCCCCCATCAGAACAGACCGGGTCGTCAGGGGTGCACAACTTGAGGGTCTTGGGCTGATACAGCGGGCCGATGACGACCTGCGGCGCCCCGACCGTATCCATGAACCGGTTTGACGGCGCTCCAAACAGGGTGACCGCGGCGACATGGTTGGCCACATCGGCTGGCATCGGCTTCGGTACGTCAGCGGCATCGACCCCGTCCGGTATCGCCGCCGAGGTGACGAAACCCATCACGGCCGCGCCCTGGGAATATCCGCCGAGCACCATCTTCGTTTTCGGACAGCTGGCCGCCATGGACTCGACATGATCGCCCGCGTCTTTAATACCGTCGAGCGCGGTGTGAAAGTCAGTGCTGGCCGGGTAATCGACCGCGTATACCCCGAACGACTTCGGGCCGACCTTCGACTGCAGTGAATCGACGAATGCCTGACCGATTCCTCCGACGCCTGGTGTCTCAGTGGTACCCCTGGCGAATATCGCTTCCACGTCGGGCAGCCCTCGGCGGATGCGGATGGAATGAAAACACCGAGAAATGCCCACGTCATAACGACAACAACGGCAAGGGATTTAGCGACCAAATGTACACGCACGGTACAATATTGCCATACCGTATCGGCAATGGTCGGGACCCTCGACCCGGTGTGGCTTTAGGTTCGCACCAGCGTGAAGGGGTAGGAAACCTTCCCGCCCGGTGCGCCGCCGCAACCGGCGTCGAAAGTGGAGTCCACCGAACCGACGAGCGTCACCATGTCCCATGAATAGGTGTCGTGCGACGGCAGGAAGTACACGATGCAGCGCACGCCGTCGGGCACGTCGACGACCATCGTGTAGCGACCATTGGCGAGGTGCGCATCTGCGATCCACGGTGTCGCTTGCCCGTTAGGTCTCGGCGTGGCATTCACATGGACACAGTCAGGGGTGTAGGTCACCTGGTCTAAGCCGCACTGCCTGACCTCCCACATCCAGGAGTGTCCCGGATCCCTCGGGGTATGCACTTCGTAGTTGCCGATCAGCATCCCGGCTCCGGCAGCAGGCGCGAGGGCTATCGCGGCTGAGGCGAGCGCGACGCCCAGTGCCGTTGTCTTCACGGTCCTCAAGGGGTTTCCTCCGTTCAATTACCACCCTTCGGCTTGCGCCGACTATACGGTTCTGACGTTGCGCGATGGGCTGGAATCAGCCGGGCGGAGTCCAGGCAATCGGCAGCGTCTTGATGCCGTGGATGAAGGGCGACAGCAGCCGTGCAGGCTCTTCGATCGCGACGACATCGGGTATTTCGCGGTGCAGTTCTTCGAACATGACGCGGATCTCGCGACGAGCCAGGTTGGCCCCCAAGCAGAAATGGGCGCCGCCGCCACCGAAGCCGACGTGCGGATTCGGGTTGCGGGTGACGTCGAACTTCCACGGGTCGACGAACTTCGACTCGTCGCGGTTGGCGGAGCAGTACCACAGCGTCGCCTTGTCCCCGGCGGCCATCGTCGTCCCACTCAGCTCGAAGTCGCGGGTGAGCGTGCGTCGCATGTAGATCACCGGCGACGCCCAGCGGACGATCTCCTCGACCGCCGAGTGCGATACGCCGTAGAAGTTGGCCCACCAGGCCTGCCGCTGCTCGGGGTAACGCGTCAGCGCGAGCAGACCGTGGCTGATCGCGTTGCGTGTCGTCTCGTTGCCGGCGACCGCCAGCAGGATGAAGAACGACGCGACCTCAGCCGAGGTCAACCGCTCGCCGTCTACCTCGGCTTCCACCAGGCTCGTCGTCAGATCGTCGTGGTGATTGACGCGACGATCCTCCGCCAACGCGCTGGCGTAGGCGCCGATCTCCATCGAAACCCGAACGAACTCATCGAATTCGGTAGTCAGATCGGGGTCGCCGAAGCCGAGGATCACGTTGGTCCAGTGGAATATCCGCTGATGGTCCTCCTCGGGGACCCCCATCATGTCGCAGATGACCTGCAACGGCAGGGGCCCGGCCAGCTCGCTGACCGCCTCGCCGTTGCCGTCGGGATGAGCGGCGATCATCGACGCGACCAGCCGGTGGGCCCGCTCGCGCACCGATGCCTCGATGCGGGCCACCACTTTCGGGGTGAAAGCCCTGCTGACGATCGATCGCAGCCGCTGATGCCGCGGGTCGTCGAGCACGATCATCGAGCCGAAGTACTCGGATACCTCTGGCGTCTGGTCGTTGATGGTGATGTTGGGACTGGAGCTGAAGATCTCGGGGTGGCGGCTGGCGTAGAACACGTCGTCGAGTCCGGTCAGCGCCCAATGTCCGCCGCCTGCTTGGAAGCCTTCTTGGACGGGCTCAGGCCAGAACGAGATCGGCGCTTCACGCCGTAGGGTGGCGAACGCCCCGTCGCGCAGATCGTCGTCGAGTGCCCAGAAGTCCCACGTGCCCAGGTCGACATCGGCGAGCGGCACCTCGGGCGGCGCCGTGCCGTTAGCTCGAGTCGCAATGCTCATGTCGACCGTCCTCGTCGTTGAGCGGGCTACAGGCGCGAGCCTAAACCGCCCCGGCCGATCTTGAAGGCGAGTCGAGGAACTGCTGAACGACGTCGGTGAGGATGCGGCCACCCTTGGTGTTGAGGTGAATGCCGTCGATGTGGAGTTCCCAGCCGTTTCTCTGCGAGATCTGATCGAAACTTCGTCGCAGAATCATTTCGCGGAATAGGTAGTCGCGGTAGAACGCAGCGAAGGAGAACCGGGTAAACGGTTTGGCGATCGTTGAGCGGGTGAGTTGATCACAGAAGCACTCGTAAAACGGAATGTAGTAGCAGGCGCTGCTGCGTGATACGTCGGCGATGGTGCCGTTGTAGGCGGCAACCAGATCGTTGAGCCGCAACTGAACGGCATCGCTTGATCGAAGAGCTTCTCCGACGGGCGCCACGGAACTCAGCGCGATTCTGGCGTGGGTGGCCTGCTGCAGGCGATGGGTGATCAGCTCGAGGTTGTCTTTGAAGTGTGCGGGCGAGGGATCTTGAGAGACCCGCTTCCAGGCGCGGGTGAATCGTCGGAAATTCGGAAAGACGCTCGCCAGGATGTCGTTGGTCCCGATCAGCACGATGACCCGGTCCGGTGCCATGCGTATTACCGGGTCGAGCCGCCTGGCGATGTTGAACGACAGGTCACCGCCCACGCCGAAGTTGACGAATCGAAACCGGCTGTTTTGCGGTCGCTTGACCAGTTCATCGATCCAGTTATAGGTGCCCTTTGCGGCGGTCGTGCTCGAGCCCAGACACGCGACGGTTTCGGGCTGCGTCATCGGCCCAGAATGCGGCACATTGCCTGGTTGAGCGCGTTTTCCGGGGATTTGGGGAGGTCGTCGGTGCGCCAGGCAACGAAATCATCGGGGCGCACGAGCAGCGCAGCATCCGGGCGGAGGCCCGTGAGCGCGGCCCATCGACCATCGACGTCTCGGAAGTCGGCGTCGGCGCCGATACTGCGGACGTCAACCGAGACACCGAGCGATCTGCACACCGCGTCGGCTGCTTTCGTCCATGGCGTTCCGGCTGAACCGACGAACAGCGTGAAGCCCCGCCCGAGCAGATCCAGTGTGGACACGCGGGGACCCTCGCCGCCCTGCACCCAGGCATGCGGCACCCTGGTGCCGGGTTCCCCCCGCAGTTCCTCGGTCTCGACCAGCTGCACCGCGTCGGGGTCCGCCGGCGTCGCCTGGTCGCTCACCACCGCAGACGAGCAGTACTTGTATCCGGCGATCATGTAAAACAAAGGCAGATCTTCTTCGGCGGGCAGCTTTGGCCGGTCGTCCTCCAACGGTAGAAACGACATGGCCGGCCCGGTCAGCGACTGCCGCGCCGCGAAACGTCCGACGGGATGCCGCTCGGCATGGTAGGTGTCAAGTAGCCCGGGACCCGCCGTCCCCTTCAGCACCGCTGCGAGTTTCCATGCCAGGTTGTGCGCGCTCTCGATCGCGCTGTTCGCCCCGCCGCCCTTCAACGGGGGCATGGTATGGGCCGAGTCGCCGACGAGAAAGATTCTGCCGCAACGGAATTGATCGGCGACTTGTTCGGAGGGTTGCCAAGGTCCGACGTCCACAATTTCCACGTCGATTGGCGACCCGATGGCTGCGAGCAGCATCTGGCGGCAGCGCTGCGGTGTGAACTGGTCAACGGTTTCACCCCGACTCGGAAAGTAGGTGGCCGCAAAAACACCGAGGTCGTCTTTGGCCACAATGAGTATTCCGTTGACGTCCGGATTGGCGATCTGGATACCGTCGCCGTCGCCCAAGTCGGGGACGAATTGACGCCACGGCGCGCGAAAATACATAAAGACAACGAAGATCGGCAGCCGGCCGAAGCCAGATGTGCTGATGCCCAGCTTCTCCCGAATCGGGCTGTGGGTGCCGTCGGCGGCCACTAGGTAGTCGGCGAACACGTCCGACGTCATACCGGTGTCAAGGTCTTTGATCGTCGCGACGATGCCCGTATCGTCCTGTTTGAACGACTTCAGTTCTGTGCGGTATCGCACCTCGCCGCCCAGCCGACGGCTTTCATCCAGCAAGATCGGTTCCAGTCTGCTTTGCGGACAATATCTTCCATGCGCTTCGGGGCTGAGCCCCTCGGCGCTGGAAAGCATCGACGCCGCATCGAATACCCCGCTCTGTTCGGGGCTGCTGAGCGTCTCTTTGCAGACCATCGTCGAAATGTGTTCGGCGACGGCGTCTACCGCATCTCCGACGCCCAGACGGCGCAATATCTCCAAGCTGCGGAAGTTGAGGTTGCGGGCCTTTGGGTATATGAAAGTCGCACGGCGCTTTTCGACCAAGAGGGACTCAACGCCTCGGCGGCCAAGCATGGCGGACATCGAAAGACCGCCGATCCCAGCGCCGGCTATCAGGACCGATGAGCGGTGTGTGGGCATGGTCACCTCACCCTGCGGTTGATGATAGCGATAGTTACTATCAAGTGATAGACGCTATCGACTAAGTCGAGAACAGTCCAGTGGCCATGGATATGGCCGCTGGGTCATCGGGTCGTACTACGCTTGCCGTAATACGTAGCACGTACTAATGTTAGCCGGTATGGCACGCGGTTCTCGACCGGCCCGGAAGCTCGGCAGGCGAAACGACCCGGGGGTGCTGATCATGACCAGCCTGGCTTCGGGCGCTAAGCACGGCTACGCGTTGGCACGCGATATCGAGAGATTCGCCGGCGTGACGCTCGGGCCGGGAACGCTCTATGGAGCGATCACCGCACTGGAGGAACACGGCCTGATCGAACCGGCGGGCCACGACGAGCGGAGGCGTCCGTATCGGTTGACCGCCGCGGGACGGGCCGAACTGACCACAGCGGTGCGGAGCCTGGGGGCAATTGCGGCCGAGGGTGCCCGCCGGCTCGGGATCTCATTGCATGCTCCTAACGCCGGGTGGGCGCAATGAATCCGCGCGACGTCAGCGGCGTCCTGCGCTGGTACCCCGCGGCCTGGCGCCGCCGATACGGCGAGGGGTTGATCGCCATGCTGGACGACACCTACGGCAACGACAAGCTTCCGCCGCGTGTCCGGATGTCACTATTCCGATCCGGCCTGACTGAGCGAATTCGCTTGTTGCGCAAATATTCTGGTACATACGTCGGCTACAGCATCGCTTGTGCCTTTGTCTGGGCCGTCATCCTGACGACGGTGTGGACTCACGCCGGCGACGCCACCCGGCACACTTTTGCGGTATTCGCCGGTGGGTGGGCGATCGGTTGGCTGTCGGCGAGCATCGCGCGCGTCGTCTACCCACCACCGAAACCACGCAGACCGGTCGACGCCAATCGGTGATTTCGCCCGCGCGGTCGAACCGTCAGTGCGAGCAGACGGTGCGGGCGGGTGCCCCGTTCGCAGTCGCTTGGCTGACCACCTTGCCGTCGATCAGGATCGTGCACGTGATCGAGCCGGGGCTCTGCGCGCTGAGCACGAAGACTTTGGAACCGGTAACGGTGAACTGCGTCTGCCATGGCAATGGCACGTGTGCTTGCTGAGTCTGGCCGGTCTGGCCGGTGTCGGTCTGATACGAGATGTAGTCAGCCACCGGAGCGCTGCCAGTCAACTGATAGGTCACCTGGGACTGCGGGCCCGTTGCGTTCGCCGCCCCGCAAATCCCTACCGTGGTCGCGGAAGCGGTCAGCACCGCAAGCAGGATCGATGAACCTGTGCGGGCCTTGATCGGACGTGTGCTCATGGTCATCCTCCCGCGACATAGTGTCACTCTGGCCAAATGCGTGGGGATGTTTTCGGGTCTTTTCACCCCGAGCCGACCATTCGGCGGCCATGCTTGAACCGATGTCAGCTGACCGTCGTAAAGGCTAGTGATGACTGAACAGCCGGAGGACGCCGGACGATGGGGCACCGCGCGTCCTGCCAGACGTGATGTACTGCTCGGTGCCGCGGTGGTCGGAGCCTTCCTGGCGGCGGACCTGGGTGCACTGCTCTACGCGAACAAATGGATCGGTCCCGCGCGGCTGACGCAGGGGGTTTTCCTCAACGGCTTTGCCAAGGTGTTCGGTCGACAACCTGGGTTTCGCAAGAACCACGCCAAGGGAGTCGCCGTCACCGGTTACTTCGACAGCAACGGCAACGGCAGCACGCTGTCGAAGGCGGTGGTGTTCGCGTCCGGTCGCACCCCGGTGACCGGACGGTTTTCGTTGGCCGGCGGCAATCCGCACGCCACTGATGCGTCGTCGACCGCGCGCGGGCTGGGACTGGTGTTCGGCTTCCCCGGCGGAGAGCAGTGGCGGATGGCCACACTGAATCTTCCAGTCTTCCTGGACAATTCACCGCAAGGCTTCTACGACCGGCTGATCGCTTCAGCCGCCGTTCCCGGAACTGGCGAGCCCGATCCGACGGCAATGGCGCAATTCCTGGCCGCACATCCGGAAACGGCGCGGGCCATGGCCATCGTCAAGCAGCATCCGCCGACAACCGGCTTCGCCGATAGTGTGTACAGCGGGTTGAACGCCTTCTACTTCGTCAACGCATCCGGCGCGCGGGCGCCGGTGCGGTGGTCGCTGACTCCGCTGCAACAGGCGCTGCCACCCGCGTCGGGGCCGAATGCGCTGTTCGATGCGCTGGTCCGGCAGTTGCGGGCCAGCCCACTGCGCTGGCGTTTCGTGCTCACCGTCGGCGCGGCGTCCGATCCGACGCACGATGCGACGCTGCCCTGGCCTGCCGGTCGCCGCAGCGTCGACGCCGGGGTGCTCACGCTCGACTCTGTCCAAACCGAAGCGCCGGGCAATGCGCGGGACATCAACTTCGATCCGCTAGTGCTGCCCGCCGGCATCGAGCCGTCAGACGATCCGCTGCTGAGCGCGCGATCGGCCGTGTACGCCGCGTCGTACCGGCGTCGCACCGGCGAGACCGGAAGCCCGCCCGCGGTACAGGTCGACAAGGTCGCGTTGTGACCGCAGCGCCCGAACCCGGCCAATACACGGCGTTGACCAGGGTCCTGCACTGGTTGACGGCCGCGCTGGTGTTCTGCGGCCTGTTCATCGGTTTCGTGATGGTGAACTCGGTCGGCGACTACTCCGCGCTGATCATGATCCACCGGACGCTGGGCGTGACCATCCTCGTGGTGGTGCTGGTGCGTCTCGTCAACCGGTTGGCCCATCGCGCTCCGCCGTTACCGTCCACGGTCGGCGCGCTGGAACGCAAGATCGTCGTGCTGTCGGAAGTGTCGCTGTATGCGCTGCTGTTGCTCCAGCCGCTGATCGGCTGGGCGATGGTTTCGGCCGCGGGGGGACCGGCCGTCGTGTTCGGCTCATTGCGGCTCCCGCGCATCGCACCGTTCGACGCGCAGTTGTTTTGGCTGCTGCGGCAAGCTCATTCGGTCGTCGCGTATGCGTTGATGGCCGCAATCGCCGCGCACATTTCCGCGGTTTTGCTGCACACATTGACCTTGCGCGACCGGATGATCGAGAGGATGACATTCCGGTTGGCCCGCCGCCGTTGATCCGGTCGAGTACCAGCGCTCGCTTCTTAAGGTGTGCCTTCCCAGTGCTTGGCCAGAGGTGTTCCGGCAAACCTCTCGAGCATCACTCTGGACAGCAGTAGCACGGAGCTGCGCGGACGGTGGTTTACCACCAGGCGTTGTGCCTTCCCGGCGGTGTTGAAAACGACCAGGACGATGACGAAGAGGGGCATGCTACGCACTGCTGAGGTGTAGTCCTCCAGGAAACTGTTCTCCCCGCACGGACCCGCGTACCGGAACTCTTGAAACTCGTATATTTCGCGGGCGGCCACCACGACTTCATGGACCGCCTCCGCACCCTGGATGGCGCCGTCCCACGCCGGACCTTCCCCGGTTACATCGTCAGCAAGGTTGTCCAGCCACGCCGGGTAGTACGGCTTTCCCAAATATGTCGACGCCATGCCGTGCCTCCGATGACTCATGAGCCGCAGGAATCGTTCGCTTCGACGTCGTCGAGTCCTGCTGCCGTTGTTGATCCTTTACGGCGTATCTTCCCAATGCCTCGCATGGGGTGTGCCGGCGAACTTCTCAAGCATCAAGCGGGAAAACTGCAGCATCGCGCTGCGTGGCCGGTGGTTCACCACTACGCGCTCGGTCTGCCCGGCTGCGTTGAAGGTGACTCGGACGACAACGTAGGTGGGTATGCCGCGGACCGAACTCGAATAGTCCTCGAGGAAACCGTCCTCGCCGCAGGGGCCGGCGTAATTGAACTCCTGGTGGTCATAGAGTTGCCGGGCACTGGTCAGGATGGAACGAACATCGTCGGCGCCGTGCGCGGTGCCGTCCATTGCCGCGGCCTCCAAGGTGACGTCTTCGGCCAGGTTGTCTAACCACGACGGGTAATAGGGCTTTCCCATGTACGTCATACGGCGCCTCTCGTGGAATCCGTCGGTGGGCTTGCTGGGTTGGCGCACGCTCATGATTCGTGACTGAGACGGTGCAAGTATCCGTCTGCGCCGCCGTCAAGGCAGCCTTTTGGAAGGTTTCAAACCGAGTGAAGGATTGGCGCACAACTGGCCCGAACGGCTGGCTTGAGGCACACACTGTTCTTATCGCAGGACACACCACGAGAGGGCGGGCGCTGTGACCACTGTTCGAGCTGCGGCCGTTCAACTGAGCCCCGTGCTCTACAGCCGTGAAGGCACCGTGGAGCGCGTTGTCACCAAGATCGACGAATTGGCAAAGCGGGAAGTGCAATTCGCGGTTTTTCCGGAAACCGTTGTTCCGTATTACCCGTATTTTTCGTTTGTGCAACGCCCTTACGAAATGATGGCCGAACAAATGCGGCTGTTGGGACAGGCCGTCACGGTGCCATCGTCGGCCACGGAGGCGATCGGCGACGCCGCACGACACGCTGAAATGGTGGTCTCCATCGGAGTGAACGAACGTGACGGCGGGTCACTGTTCAACAGTCAGCTGCTTTTCGATGTCGACGGAACGCTGATCCAGCGTCGCCGCAAGATCACGCCCACCTATCACGAACGCATGGTGTGGGGCCAAGGCGACGGCAGCGGGCTTCGAGCCGTCGACAGCGCGGTGGGCCGCGTCGGCCAGTTGGCCTGTTGGGAGCACTACAACCCGCTAGCCCGGTACGCGCTGATCGCGGACGGCGAGCAGATCCATTCGGCGATGTTCCCGGGTTCGATCTTCGGCGACTTGTTCTCTCAGCAGACCGAGATACAGGTGCGGAACCACGCACTCGAGTCCGGTGTCTTCGTGGTTGCTGCGACGGCCTGGCTGGATCCCGACCAGCAACAGCAGATCATGGCCGACACTGGCTGCCCGGCGGACCCGATATCGGGTGGCTGCTTCACCGCAATCATCACCCCGCAAGGCGAACTGCTCGGCAAGCCGTTGCGGTCCGGTGAAGGCGAGGTGATCGCCGATCTGGACTTTGGGCTGATTGACAAACGCAAGGCGTTCATGGACTCCAGCGGTCACTACAGTCGTCCCGAATTGCTCAGCTTGCTTGTCGATCACACGCCCAGCGCCCATGTCCATCGGCGTTTTCCCGGCTCGTCGGCGGCGGCCGATGTCGAGACAAACTCGCCGCATTAGCGACCGAGATCGCAGCGAGGAAAGACCGTACGGTTCTAGGATCGCCGCGATGAGAAAAACTCGTCGATCGAAAGGTGGCGCATGGCTAAGCGGGTCGTGATCTGGGGTACCGGTTTCGTCGGCAGGATGGTGATCGCCGAAATCGTCAAGCATCCGCTGTTCGAGTTGGTCGGCGTCGGCGTGAGCAATCCGAAGAAAGTCGGTCGCGACGTCGGCGAGATCTGTGGGCTGGCCGAACCGGTCGGCATCACCGCCACCGACGATGTCGATGCGCTGATCGCGCTGAAACCCGATGCGCTGGTGCATTACGGCCCGACCGCGGCGCACGCCGACGACAACATCGCGCTGATCACGCGGTTCCTGCGGGCCGGGATCGACGTCTGCTCGACGGCGATGACGCCGTGGGTCTGGCCGACCATGCATCTGAATCCGCCCAACTGGATCCAGCCGATCACCGAGGCCTGCGAGTTGGGCGAGGCGTCGTGTTTCACCACCGGCATCGACCCGGGCTTCGCCAACGACCTGTTTCCGATGACGCTGATGGGAGTGTGCTCGGAGGTGCGCACGGTACGGGCCTCCGAGCTGCTGGACTACACCAATTACGAGGGTGACTACGAGAACGAGATGGGCATCGGGCGCGAGCCCGAATTCCGCCCGATCCTGGAGAACCGCGATGTGCTGATCTTCGCGTGGGGCGCCACCGTGCCGATGATCGCGCATGCGGCCGGCATCATGCTCGACGAGATCACCACCACGTGGGACAAGTGGGTGACGCCCAACGAGCGCAAGACGGCGAAGGGCGTCATCCCGCCGGGACACGTGGCCGCGGTCCGGTTCACCATCAACGGCGTCTACAACGGCGAGACCCGCATCCAGCTCGAGCACGTGAACCGGATCGGCCTTGACGCCGCCCCGGACTGGCCGGCGGGCGTCAAAGACGACGTCTACCGGGTCGACATCGAGGGCACGCCGAGCATCTACCAGGAGACCGCATTTCGATTCACCGACGGCTCCGGACGCGACGCAGCCGCAGCCGGTTGCCTGGCGACCGGGATGCGTGCGCTCAACGCGGTGCCGGCCGTCAACGAACTCTCGCCGGGCTGGGTCACCCCGCTGGATCTGCCGCTGATCACGGGGGTCGGCACGATCCGATGAAGGCCGAGCCGCGGACCGCTGCCTGCGGCAGAATCGACACGGCTTATAAATTGGTGGCCGATGCGCGGGAGTCGGGGGACGCCCCCGCGGGGGAGACCGGCACTGTGACCCCAACGCGGATTGGACGATATGGCTGACGGAGGACGGTCGGCGTTAGGCCTCTCGATTGGGGCCACTAACTTGGCGGCGGTGACCGCCGACCGGGCGGTGACCCGCAGGCCGGTGTTGACGCTGTATCAGCAGCGCCCACCCGAAGTCGGCGTGCCATCGGAGAACCCGAAGCTCAACGAACCCGGGCTGGTGATCACCGACTTCGTCGACCGGGTGGGCGACCCGGCCGGCATCGTGGCAGCCGACGGTACGACCCACCGCAGCGAGACCCTGGTCGCCGATGCGCTGCGGGCACTGTCCTACGCGGTGACAGATGGACGAGCACCGCCGGATGCGGTCACGGTCACCCATCCCGCGCATTGGGGGCCGGGGGCAGTCGACGCGGTGCGGGTCGCGTTGAGCAGAGTCTCCGAATGGTCGGATGGGCGACTGGCGCTGCTACCGGACTCCGTGGCAGCGCTGATCGCGCTGCAGGCGAACCCGGGGGTGCCTAGCCGCGGAATCATCGCCGTGTGCGATTTCGGAGGCACCGGAACCACCCTGGCGCTGATCGACGCCGCCAACGGATACCAGGCGGTCGTTCCTGCCGTGCGGCATGGTGAATTCTCCGGCGATCTGATCGACCAGGCGTTGCTGACCCACGTCGTCGCCGATCTGTCCTCGGCCGGCTCGTTCGACACGTCGGCGACCTCGGCGATCGGCTCGCTGACTCCGCTGCGGGGCGCCTGCCGACGCGCCAAAGAAGAACTCTCGTCGACCATCGCGACCACGCTGGCCGCTGACGTGCCCGGCTATCGTGGCGATATCCGGGTCACCCGCGACGAACTCGGCGACGCGATCCGCCAGCCACTGGACGGGTTCATCACAGTCGTCCACGAAACGTTGCAGCGCAATGGAATTCGCACGGAAGATCTGGCAGCGATCGCATTGGTGGGCGGGGGTGCGAGCATCCCAGCGGTCACTACGACCCTGTCGCAACAGTTGGGCGTACCTATCATCACGGCACCGCGGCCGCACCTGACGCCCGCTATTGGTGCGGCGTTACGGGCCGCACGCGGCCCCGCTGATAGCGAGACAGCGATCGCGCCGACAGCGGCCGGAACGGTCGCCGATACCACGACGATCTCGAATATTCCGGTAGAACCCAGGCCAGTTCCCGCGCTGGCCTGGTCGGAGGCCGGCGACGACTCCGACATCATGCCGATCCGGCCCGGCGAGTACCCCGAACAAGGCAGCACCACCGGGCTGACGGCCGCGCGGTCGCAGGTCGGTGTCGATCGCGACTCCCAACCCGTCGTGACCCGCGCGGTTGCCGACGCCTGGTATCGCCGGCCGGCGGTGGTCATGGTCGGCACCGCGCTTGTGGTGCTGGCGGTCGCCGCCGCGGTCATGATCACCCTGCGTCACACCTCCGGCAGCGCACCGACCACACCGGCACCGAGCGTGAGCACCGCACCTGCGCCGTCTAACCAAGGGCCGGCTCCGTCGGGTGCGACGAACACTCAGGCCCCGGCGACCAGTCCGCCGTCATCGACCGAGTCGGACACCGGGACACCCCCGTCCACCACCACCGAGGCGCCGACGACAACGACCACCACCGAAGCGCCCACCACAACAACCACTTCGGCACCGACAACCACGGGGGCGCCCACCACGACTCAGGGGTCGGAGCCGCCGCGTTTTCCGAGATTTCCCCGCGGGCCGCGGGGCTTCCCTGAACCGGAACCGGGTTTCCGTTAGTCTTGCGGCTTGTCCTTGCCGAACTTCGGGTTGGCCTCGTCGTCCAGCCATTCGTTGATCGCGACGCCTGTGATCGTTCCCCCGGTGCCGGGCAGCACTACCGTCGGCCGATCATCGTCGTAGGCTTCCTGCATCTGGCGGACTTTTTCTTTACCTTCCTCGCTTAGTTCGGGCGTTTCCGAGGAGGTCTTTTGCTTGTTGTCGTGTGCGCTCATAAACCTTTCCGTCCTGACGAGACTTATGGCCTGCCGACGGCGCTCCTCGACGACTACCCGCTGTGGTGATGGGTCCAAACTGTGCTGCCGGGGTATGGCCGGCAGCGCAAACGGCAGTCAGTTCGGTTTTGGGTAACTGACGCCGGTTAGTTTCTCGGAGATATCCCATAGGCGCCGGCAATCGGCCTCGTTACGAGCCCGCGCGGGTACTTTGGCGGCTGCCACGCCACCGCCGGCGGCCTCGTAGATGCCGTGGGGCCCATAGAAGGCACCGCCTTCGGCCTGCGGGGACGTTGCCGCGTAGAGCGCGGGGAGGATCCCTTCCTCGATTTCCTGCCACAGGAACGGTGTCAGGCGCCACGACAGCTTGTAGAGCTGCTCCATCGTCGATGGTTTCGACCGCCCGTGGGACGGCCCGCTGATCTGAAGGTTGGTCTTGGTCAAGCCGGGGTGCGCGGCATCGGAGAGGATGCCCCAGCCCGCCTCTTTGCTGCGGCGATCCAACTCACGGGCGAACATCAGCACCGCCAGTTTCGATTGTCCGTAGGCCTGCATCGGGGTGTACGACTTCTCGAATTGCGGATCGTCGAAATGGATGCGGCCTTGGCGCGCAGCCAGGCTGCTCAGTGATACGACCCGCGGGCTGTCCGCGGCACGCAAAAGCGGCATCAGGTGCGCTGTGAGTGCGAAATGGCCGAGATGATTGCTGCCGAACTGCAATTCGAATCCATCGGTCGTGGTATCGCGTTTCGGCGGAGTCATCACACCGGCGTTGTTGATCAGGATGTCAATCGGGCGGCCGTCGGCGTTGAGTTGCTCGCCCAGGGCGGCCACCCCGGCCAGTGACGACAGGTCGAGCGGTTTGATGGTCAGCTTCGCGTCCGGAACCGTCGCGCGAATCTCGTCGATCGCTGCCTCACCCTTGGCGCGGTTGCGGATCGCCATGACGACGTCGGCGCCGGCCGCGGACAGCCGACGGGCTAATCCGAATCCTAGGCCGCTGTTGGATCCGGTGATGACGGCGAGTTTTCCGGACAGATCGGGGACGGTGGCGACGAGGTTGGGGGCCATGAGTCGTAGTCTCCTCTTCGCCTCGCCTCAGCGAAACCGGGCGGCGCGGTTTCGTTGGCGCCGCCCAGCTCCCAGTGACACACTGCGTGAATGAATAGCAGACGGCTCGCCAAGATTTCGCTGGCACTGGCCATCCTGGCGATGATTGTCGGGGGAATCGGCTTCATCGTCTTGCCGATGCTCAACGCGTTCGTGATGGACAAGTACAACGCCTACGGTGAGGTGCCCATCCCCGGATCAGCCAGCCGGCACCTGCCGGCCGGCAAAGTCACCGTTAGCTTTCACACCCAGGTCATCTCCGGACCTAACGGCGGTGGATTGCCGGTGCCGCAACTTGGGATGGATATCGACGCACCTCAGGGTGTTGCAGATCCGGCGGTCACCGAAAGCTATGGTGGCACAACGACAATCAACAACGACGCGCACCGGCGGGTCTGGGTCGTTCAGGTTCCGGCCGACGGCACGTACACGATCAAGACCGACGGTCAGGTCAACGGATTCATTAGCCCAAGCCTGGCGTTCGGTAAGGAGAGTCCCTACGGCTGGTCGGTATGGCCGTCTGTCGGGCTGTTCACCATCGGTACCCTTGGGCTGGTCGGCTCGACGTTGTGGTTGGCGCGAACCCGGCGGGTCACGCGACCGTTCGCAACCACGGAGCAACCCTTCCCGTTGTACAGCCCCACCGACCCCATCGACGCGGATTTGTCGGTGAGCGCGCCGGAGCCAGCACTCTCGTCGCATGCTCCGACCGGTGAGGCGATAAAGCTGGAGCAGCTGAAAACACTTGCATCGCTGCGGGATTCCGGGGCGTTGACCGAAGCGGAGTTCGAGACCGAGAAACGCAGGATCCTCGACGGCCGCTAGCCTGCGGTCGGCCCCTAATGGCCTCGGGCCACCCATTCGTCGTAGTGCACGATCTCGTCGCCGATGCTGGTGGTGTCGCCATGGCCGGTGTAGACGACGGTGTCCGCGGGAAGCTTGCCGAGACGACTCGAGATCGACTGCAGGATCGTCGGGAAGTCCGAAAACGACCGCCCGGTGGCGCCGGGTCCACCGGAAAACAGGGTGTCTCCGCTGAACACGGCGCCCAGGTCCGGGGCGTACCAGCAGACCGACCCGGGGGAGTGTCCGGGGGTGTGCAGCGCTCGCAGCTCGGTGCCCGCGACAGTCAGCGTGTCGGCGTCGGACACCGCGCGAAAGTTCCTGTCCGGGTGGGTCATCCGCCATAACACGTCATCGCCGGAGTGGAGCAGTACCGGCGCGTCGAGCGTATCGCCGAGCTCCGGCGCCACCGTCACGTGGTCGTTGTGGCCGTGGGTGCACACCACCGCCACCACATTGCGCCCGCCGACGGCGGCCACGATCGGCTCCGCGCTGTGGGCGGCGTCGAACACCACGACGTCGGAATCGTCGCCGACCAGCCAGATGTTGTTGTCGACTTCCCAACTGCCGCCGTCGAGTTCGAAGGTGCCATGCGTAACGATGCGCTGGATGGGGGCCATCACAGCATCACCACCGAGCGCAGCACTTTGCCGTCATGCATTTTGTGGAATGCCTCCTCGATGCCGTCGAGACCGATGCGTTCGGAGACGAACTTCTCCAGCGGTAACCGGCCCTGCAGATAGAGGTCGATCAGGGTGGGGAAGTCGCGTTCGGGCAGGCAGTCGCCGTACCACGACGACTTGAGCGCGCCGCCGCGGGAGAAGAAGTCCACCAGCGGCATGTCGATACGCATATCCGGCGTCGGAACACCCACCAGCACAACGGTTCCGGCTAGATCGCGGGCATAGAAGGCCTGCTCCCATGTTTCCGGTCGGCCGACGGCGTCGATCACCACGTTGGCGCCGAACCCGTCGGTGAGGTCCTGGATGGTTTTGACGACGTCGAATTCGCGCGCGTTGACGGTGTGGGTGGCGCCGAACTTGCGGGCCCAATCCAGTTTGGTGTTGTCGGTGTCCACGGCGATGATCCGCTTGGCGCCGACCAGCGCGGCCCCGGCGATCGCGGCGTCGCCCACGCCGCCGCAACCGATCACCGCGACCGTGTCGTCGCGGGTGACCGCACCGGTGTTGATGGCAGCACCCAGACCGGCCATCACCCCGCAGCCCAGCAGACCGGCCACCGCCGGGTCGGCCTCGGCATCGACCTTGGTGCACTGCCCGGCAGCCACCAGTGTCTTGTCGGCAAATGCCCCGATGCCCAGCGCCGGTGTGAGCTCGGCGCCGTCGGTGAGCGTCATCTTCTGCTCAGCGTTGAAGGTGTCGAAGCAATACTGCGGCCTGCCGCGTTTGCAGGCGCGGCACTGACCGCAGACCGCACGCCAATTCAGAATCACGAAGTCGCCAGGCCGCACCGCGGTCACCCCGTTTCCAACCGACTCGACGGTGCCGGCCGCTTCATGACCGAGCAGGAATGGGTACTCGTCGTTGATGCCGCCCTCTCGGTAGGTGAGGTCGGTGTGGCACACCCCGCAGGCCGTCACGTCCACCACCACCTCACCGGGGCCGGGATCGGGGAGGACGATGTCGACCACCTCGACCGGCTCGGCCTTCTTTCGTGAAACCACGCCGCGCACTAACTGACTCATGCCCACCAACCTAGTGCTTGGTCGGTAGGCTCCTCCGCGATGGCCGCACTTGACGTACTCGACGACTGGCCGGTTGCCGCGGCGGCTGCCGCGGTGGTCGGACCCTCGGGGATGCTGGCCAGCCACGGCGACACCGGACGGCAGTTCGCGCTGGCGTCGGTGACCAAGCTCCTGGTGGCGCGGGCCGCGCAGATCGCGATGGAAGAGGGCGCCATGGAATTGGATACCGCCGCTGGACCACCCGGATCGACGGTCCGGCACTTGTTGGCCCATGCCTCGGGGTTGGCGATGCAGTCCGCTGACACGCTTGCCTGGCCCGGCACCCGCCGGGTGTATTCCAATTATGGCTTCGCGGTGCTGGCCGAAACCGTCCAGCAGGCGTCCGGGATCGAATTCGGCCGCTACCTGACCGAGGCGGTTTTCGAACCGCTGGGAATGACAGCCACCCGGCTCGACGGGGGCGCGCAGGCGGCCGGCTTCGGGGCGACGTCGACGGTCGCAGACCTGGCAACGTTCGCCGGTGACCTGTTGTGTCCGGCGACGGTGTCGCCGGAGATGCACGCCGAGGCGACCGCCGTGCAGTTTCCCGGCCTGGAAGGGGTGTTACCCGGATACGGTGTGCAGCGCCCCAACGACTGGGGGCTGGGATTCGAGATCAGGGACGCCAAAACACCGCACTGGACCGGCGCGAAGAATTCGGCGCGGACCTTCGGCCATTTCGGTCAAACGGGCACGTTCATCTGGGCAGATCCGGAAGCGACGCTCGCGCTGGTGGTGCTCACAGATCGCGATTTCGGCCAGTGGGCACTGCCGATCTGGCCGGCGCTCGCCGATGCCGTGATATCGGAGTGCCTCGCGGACTAGCGCAACAGGGGTCTCACGAGGCACAATAGACACGCACGACACAAATTATTCGTTACATCCTGCTCGTCGGGTTCACCAGGTCGTTGGGGAAGACGTCCCTCGTGGAGCCGAAGGAGCAACAGATGCGCGCGTCGAACCAGTTCGCCGACGTGACGACCGGCGTGGTGTACATCCACGCCTCGCCCGCCGCGGTGTGTCCGCATGTTGAGTGGGCGTTGTCGTCGACGCTGGCAGCCAAGCCCAACCTCAAGTGGACCCCGCAACCGGCGATGCCCGGACAGCTGCGTGCGGTGACCAATTGGGTCGGTCCGGTGGGCACCGGCGCCCGGTTGGCCAATGCCTTGCGTTCCTGGTCGGTGCTGCGGTTCGAAGTCACCGAGGACCCCAGTGCCGGCGTCGACGGGCAGCGGTTCAGCCACACGCCCCAGCTGGGATTGTGGAGCGCAGCGATGAGCGCCAACGGCGACGTGATGATCGGCGAGATGCGGTTGCGGGCGATGATGGCCGATGGCGCCGACGCCTTGGCCGCCGAGCTGGATTCGGCGCTGGGTACCGCCTGGGATGAGGCGCTCGAGCTGTATCGCGATGGCGGTGACGGCGCCGAGGTGTCCTGGCTCAGCCGTGGGGTCGGATAAGCCCGGTCAGGGTGTTGCTCTGCGCGGGCGCAGGATCTGCAGCGCGCCAGGCACCGCCGAGATTTCAGCGGGCAGCGCGCAGACGTATTCGCCGTCGGCGTAGGCGTTGATGCCCGCTGATTCCACGTCGACGGATGTCGCCCGCGCCGTCGTCACCTCGTCGAGATCGACATGGCGGCCTTTGTAGACGGTCGGGAACAGGCGGATCAGCCGGGTGCGTGACGCCGAGTGCACCATGGTGATGTCGAGTTGGCCGTCGGCATGATCGGCGTTGGGGCAGATCAGCATTCCGCCGCCGTAGCTGCGGGTGTTGCCGAACGCCGCAAGGGTCAGATCGGTGACGATCTCGTCGCGTCCGTCGAGCACCAGCCGGAACGGCAGTAGCCTCAGCGCCGACAGTTCGGCGAGCATCGCCAGGTTGTAGCGCATCCGACCGCGCGGCCAGCGCATCCGGTTGGCCCGATCGGTTACCAGCGAATCGAATCCTGCGGCAGCAACGGTGCCGAACCACTTGGTAATTCCTTTGCGGTCCCGAATCCTGCCCAGGTCGACGGTTTCGGTCCAGCCGTCGGCGACAACATCGGCGGCGGCGGCGGGATCCTTGGTGGGCAAGCCGAATTCGCGTGCGTGATCGTTGCCAGTACCGGCGGGAATGATTCCCAGCGGAATATCCGTGCAAGCCAGCGCTGGCAGCGCATCGGAGATCACTCCGTCACCGCCGGTGACCACCAGGGCATCGGTGCCCTTTTCGACCGCAGCATGCAGCAGCCGACGTGCATGCTCGGCGTCGCTGCCGACGATCGCCACCACGTCGATGCCTCGCTTTTGCAGTCGCTGGATCGCCTTTTCGGCGGCGTGTGGTGCGTTTCCGTGTCCCGATGCCGGATTGGTCAGCACGGTCACCCGGCCGACTTCGCGCTTCATCACGGGATGAGCTTGCCGGGATTGAGAATTCCCGCGGGATCCAGTGTTGATTTGACCGCCCGCAACACCTGTACGCCCAAATCACCCACCTCGTCACGCATCCAGGGCCGGTGATCGGCTCCGACCGCGTGGTGATGAGTGATCGTCCCGCCGGTGGCCACGATCGCATTGCAAGCAGCGGTCTTGGCGGCGCGCCATTGGTCAATCGGATTCCCGCGTTGCCCGGCGACGACGGTGAAGTACAGCGAGGCGCCGGTGGCATACACATGCGAAATGTGGCACAGCACCAGCGCTGGCGTACCGGATTCGGCCAGCGCGGTGGTCAGCGCGTCGGTGACGGCGGTCTTCAGCGCGGGGATATTGGACCAGTCGGTGGCCGTCTCGAGCGTCTCGCAGAGCGCGTCGGCGGCCAGCAACGAGTCGCGCAGGTACGGCGCGCCGAACCGGCCGTGCTCCCAAGCCCGAGCCGGGGCTTCGCCCAGCGACGTGCCGCCCAAAGCTGTGATGAGCTCCCGGGTTTCGGCGTGCCTGCTTTCGGCATGCGCCGCGGTGCCCTCGAACACGGTGATCGCTAGACAGCCGCCGGTGATCTGGGTCTCGCCGATGGTCTCGGTGGTGGCCAGGTTGACGCCGGTCTCGGCTTCGTCGGAGAGTCGGATCACCGTCGGGCCGGTGCCGGTCTGGGTGACGGCGCGCAATGCGGCTGTCCCGGTGGCGAAGTCGGGGAACGACCACGCCTCGTAGCGCGTGACGTCCGGCGACGGATGCACCCGAACCCGCACCCGGGTAATGATGCCGAAGACGCCTTCCGACCCGATCAGCAGTTGCCGCAGATCCGGACCGGCCGCAGATTGCGGCGCGCGGCCCAGATCCAGCACGCCTGCGGGCGTAACGACGTGCAGCCCGCGAATCATGTCGTCGAACCGGCCGTATCCCACGGAGTCCTGGCCCGACGATCGAGTTGCGGCGAAACCGCCCAGGCTGGCGAATTCAAAGCTCTGCGGAAAATGCCCAAGCGAAAACCGGTGCTCAGCGAGCAGTTGCTCGGCCCGCGGCCCGGTGACGCCGGCGCCGAACTCGGCTTCTCCGGACACCGCGTCGAAAGCCAGCAGTTGGTCGAAGCGCCGCAGGTCCAGCGATACCACAGCGTCGAACTCGCCGCGGATGGGATCGAGGCCACCGACCACGCTGGTGCCGCCGCCGAACGGGACGACGGCGATGCCATGCCGCGAGCAGTACCGCAGAATCGCCGCAATGTCGTCCTCGCCACTGGGGCCGCCGGGCAACAACACCGCGTCGGGCGCCTCCTGCACGCCGGATTCTTTGCGCCGCAGCAGATCCAGGGTGGACTTGCCGCCGGCATGCAGCAGTCGGTCGCGGTCGCCGACGCGGCAGTAGTCCGATCCGAGGATGGCGGCCAACGCTTCGCGGTGATCGTTGGCCAGCTGCGACGGACGCAGCTTCACCTGATCCGCGTCGAGTTCGGCCGAGGTCGAGTCCGTCACCCCCAGCGCTTGCTTCAACAGCGAGCGGATGCCCTCCGAGAGCGGTTTGGCTTGGCGCGCGTCACCCCACGCGTTCCATTTCATCGGAGGCAGCAACTGTTCAGACATCCGTTACAGTATTACATATGCTGTCAATCAGTAACGCACCGGTGGAGATCGCGGATCGGATTTTGGCGGCCGCCGCGAGCTGTGTGATCGATTTCGGGGTCGAGCGCGTGACGCTGGCCGAGATCGCGCGGCGGGCCGGCGTGAGCCGGCCGACCGTCTATCGGCGCTGGCCAGACACCCGTTCAGTGCTGGCAGCGCTGCTGACCAGGCACATCACCGCCGCGTTGGGTGAGGTTCCGGCGGGCGGAAGCGGCCGCGAGGCGTTGGTCAACCGGGTCGTGGCGGTGGCCGAACGGCTGCGCCGCGACGAGCTGGTGATGGCGGTTTTGCGATCGGAGATCGCGCTCGTCTACATCGCCCAACGCCTCGGCAGCAGCCAGCAGATGCTGATCGACGCGCTCGCCGATGATCTGCGTGCGGCCCAAGGCGATGGCAGCGTGCGACCCGGCGACCCGCGCCGGCTCGCCGCGATGGTGCTGCTGATCACCCAATCGACCATTCAATCCGCCCAGATCGTCCGCCCGATCCTGGACGCTGATGCGCTGGCCGCCGAACTCGCTTACTCGCTGAACGGATACCTCTCATGATGTCGACTGCCCTCGACGCAGCACGCCGCACCGCTGACCTCACTGCGTTGGCCGATGGCGAGCCGACCGACGTCGTCGTGATCGGTGGCGGCATTACCGGCGCCGGCATCGCACTGGACGCCGCGTCCCGTGGTCTGCGAGTGACGTTGGTGGAAAAGCACGATCTCGCATTCGGCACCAGCCGGTGGAGCTCCAAATTGGTACACGGCGGGCTGCGCTATCTGGCGAGCGGCAATATCGGCATCGCCAGACGCAGTGCCGTCGAGCGTGGAATCCTGATGACGCGCAACGCTCCTCATCTGGTCCGGGCCATGCCGCAACTGGTCCCGCTGTTGCCGTCGATGGGTCGAATGGAACGGGCATTGGTGCGGGCCGGGTTCCTTGCCGGCGACGTGTTGCGTAAGACGGCAGGCACACCGGCGGCCATTCTGCCCGGCTCTTGCCGCATTCCCGCACAGCGTGTCAGCGACATGGCTCCGGCCGTTCGGCGCAACGGTCTCGACGGTGGCCTTCTGGCCTACGACGGACAACTGATCGACGACGCCCGACTGGTCGCCGCCGTCGCGCGTACTGCGGCACAGCAGGGTGCCCGAATCCTGACCTATACCGCCGCATCCGAGGTCACCGGCACGTCGCTGCGGTTGAGCGACCAGCGCACCGGCGAATCATTCGATATGTCGGCGCGCGCCGTCATCAACGCCACCGGAGTATGGGCAGGTGAGATCGACCCATCGTTGAAGCTGCGTCCCAGCCGCGGCACCCACCTGGTCTTCGATGCCGCAACGCTCGGCAATCCCACAGCGGCGCTGACGATTCCGATACCCGGCGAGCTGAACCGCTTCGTTTTCGCCATGCCCGAACAGCTGGGACGCGTCTACCTTGGACTGACCGACGAGGAAGCACCCGGCCCGATTCCTGATGTGCCACAACCGACCTCGACTGAGGTGAGCTTCCTGCTGGACGTGGTGAACACTGCGCTGGGTATCGCGCTGGAAAGTGCCGATGTGATCGGCGCCTATGCTGGGCTACGGCCGCTGATCGACACCGGGGCCGGCCGCACCGCGGACGTCTCGCGCAACCATGCCGTTGTCGAGTCGCCCTCCGGCGTCATCAGCGTGGTCGGCGGCAAGCTGACCGAGTACCGCCATATGGCCCAGGACGTCCTCGACCGGGCCATCGAAATGCGGGGTCTGACAGCCGGAGAGTGCCGGACCCGAAACCTGCCGTTGGTCGGCGCGCCGGCAAATCCAGGGTGGACGGTGGCAGCGCAGGAGAGGCTGGCCGGCTTGCCGGAATCGCTGGTCCTGCGCTACGGGGCGGAGGCCGCCCACGTCATCGCTGCTGCCACGTGTGAGCGTCCGGTCGACCCGGTGGCTGACGGGATCGACCTGATCCGGGCGGAGTTCGAATACGCCATCACCCATGAGGGCGCGCTGACCGTCGACGACATCGTGGATCGTCGCACCCGGATCGGTCTGGTGGCCGCCGATCGGCAGCGAGTGGTCGAAGTGGCCCAGGAGATTCTAGAGATGCTGAGCCAAAAGTGACAGTCACTACTATATAGTAGTTACTGTTGTTTTTGTATATCCGCGGGGAAGGCGGTGACCAGCATGAACGTCTTACGTGTTCCGGTTCTGATCGTCGGGGCGGGCGCCGGTGGGCTTGCCACATCGGCTCTGCTGGCCAAGCACGGGGTTGGTTCTCTATTGGTCGAAAAGCGACGCGAGATCTTCATCTATCCGAAGGCCCGCAACCTGAGTTGTCGCAGCTTGGAGATCCTCCGCGGTCTAGGCCTAGACGACGAGGTCCATGCGGTCGCGGATCGTGTTTCAGACATGGTCGTCAAGCCGACGCTGAACAGCGCAGAAGAAAAACTGGCCATTGACATCGACACGTTCTTCGCCGGTTTGGATCAGCTGAGCCCGGAACCGGCCGTGCAGTACTGCCCGCAGAGCAGCCTCGAGCCGATGCTGCTCGCCGAAACCCGGCGACGGGGCAATGAAGTGCGCTACGGGACGGAATTGTGCTCTCTCGATCAAGATGACACTGGCGTCACGGCGGTGCTGCGTGACCTACATTCCGGCGAGTCCGAGACGATCCGCGCCGACTATGTCGTGGCGGCCGACGGGGTGCACAGCCCGGTCCGTAACAGGCTTGGCGTCGCCACCTCTGGATACGGTGCGCTGCCGATTTATGTCGTGTTCATCTACTTTCGCGGACCCTGGCGGAAGTTCGTCTCGCACCTGAACGATGGCGATGGCATCCAGGTGAAAAACCCGGACGTGGACGGCATATTCCTGGTGGCCAAGGACGACCTCGGCATGTTCATCACCACCTACCTCCCCGGCAAGGGAGAGACGGCAGCACAATTCACGCCGCCATATTGCCGCGAACTGTTGACCAAGGCCGTCGGCGAGCCGATCGACCTCGAGATCATCGAAACCGCGGCGTGGCAACCCTACGAGCAGGTGGCCGATCAATTACGTTGCGGGCGTGTCTTTTTCGTCGGAGACTCTGGACACACCATGCCGCCGTTCAAGGCTGGGGGAGCCAACACTGCCATCCAAAGCGCACACAACCTGGCGTGGAAGCTGGCCGCGGTCCTGGGTGGGACGGCGCATCCGGCGTTGCTGAACACATTCCACGCCGAGCGGCACCCCGTCGGGCGGTTTGCCGCTCACCAGTCGCTGACCGGGCCGACAGTGGGCTTGCTCCGGTTGGAAGACGAGGGTCCGGGTTTGCCGCCCGAAGAAGTGGCGTCGATGTTCTCCTTGCTGGTCGGATACCAGTACCGCTCGGCCGCGGTAGTGACCGACCAGCCCGCTCCGGCCGACCCAGACGTCGTATCTTTGGTGGACGAATTGCATGCGCAACCCGGCACCCGCGTCCCGCATGCCTGGGTGCACGACGGGGGCCGGCGGGTGTCGACGCTCGACCTGATTGGCCGCGGCTTCGCCCTGCTCACCGGAGAAGACGGTGCCCCGTGGACCGAGGCCGGCGCGGCGGCATCGGCTGCCCTGGGCGTCCCGATCACGGTCCGCCGCATCGGGCCTGCGGGCGATGCCCGCGACCCCGACGGCGCATGGGCGCAGGCCACCGGACTCGCGGCCGACGGGGCTCTGCTGGTGCGGCCAGACGATTTCGTCGGCTGGCGCGCAGCGCGGCTTCCGGCCGACCCCGAACGTGAGCTTCGCCAAGCGCTTTCGGCCATCCTCGCCCGAAGCTGACCCCGGGCGCTGAATCGCCCTCGGAATCGCCCTCAGATGACTGTTGACCAAAATAGTATTTTGGTCATAGAGTGACTCCGGTGCGACTTCGAAGGGGTCGGTGATGGCGGAACGTTCTGGAGTCGATCGGCGAGACAGGGCCGATCGGATCCTCGATACCGCCCGGGAGTTGCTGCTGCTGTGGGGCTATCGGCGGGTGACCATCGATGAATTGGCCCGGCGCGCCGGTGTGGGTAAGGGCACGATCTACCTGCACTGGCGGTCTCGCGAGGAAGTGTTCCTCGCGGTCAGCGCGCGCGAGGCGGCGGCGATGGCGGAGGCGATTGTTGACGCGATCCGCACCGATCCGGCCGAGGTTGCGCTGCACCGCTACCTGCGGCGGTTGTTCGTCGAGGCGATGAACCGTCCCGTGCTGCGTGCGCTCTACACTCGCGACGCCGAGACCCTTGGCACTTTTCTCGCCGCGACGCATCATCATCGGCTGGAAGAAAGCAAGCTCGATGTCAACCGCGACTATCTGGGTGTGCTCGCCGCGGAGTCCATGCTGCGGCCGGACCTGCACCTGAAGGATCTCGACTACACCTTGCCCACCATCGTGTTCGGATTCTTCGCGGCGGAACCGTTTCATTCGCCGGCTATCGGGCTGACCTTGGAACAGAAGGCCGACCAGCTGGCTCAGACGGTCCGACGGGCTTTCGAGCCAACCGATCCGCCGAGCAGCGACACGATGAAACGCGCTGCGGCGAAAGCTCTTCCGATTCTTGAGCGACTCGCCCGAGACCACCGGGCAGGAACCTACGGAGGCGATCACGATGATTGAACTGGCAACTGATCTCGTCCGCCCGTGGGGGCGGTATGGGGTAGACGGGAACTACGGGTTGATTCCGGCGCCGGTCGTCTTCGCCGGCTATCTGCTGTTATGCTTTGCCGCAGCGGTTTTGGCCGGCCTGTGGTTGGTAACCGACCGAACGCTGTCGGGACTCGGGGCCGCCGTGGTCGCCGTCCTGTTGATCGCCGCCGGCGTCAGCGTCCGGCGGTTCAGTCGGCGAGGAAAGTTCGAAGTCTGGGCGCGCCTGCTCACGGGGATAGGCTTGCGAGGCGACGAACGGGTGCTCGACCTCGGCTGCGGGCGTGGCGCGGTGTTGTTGACCGCGGCCAAGTTGGTGCCGCGTGGAACCGCAGTGGGAGTGGATATCTGGCGGGCCGACCAGACCGGCAACTCCATGCAGGCGACACTGGCGAACGCCGATGCCGAGGGTGTCGCCGACCGGGTCGAACTGCACACCCAGGATATGACCGATCTTCGGTTTCCTTCAGCGTCCTTCGACCTCGTCGTGAGTAACCTCGCGATTCACAATCTGCCGGACGACGACGCGCGACAGTCGGCGATTGACGAAGCCGTGCGTGTGCTGCGCCCCGGCGGTCATGTCGTGATCGCTGACCTCGCCTTCACTCGCCTGTATGCCAACAGGTTTCGGCAGTCCGGCATGGCCGACGTCAGGCGCCAAGATCTTCGCTGGCGCGCCTGGTGGGGACTGCCGTTCTTCCGTACGCACGCCGTCACCGCGACCAAGCCCGGGCCAATGCGGTGAGCACAAAGTCAGTCTCCCGAGTGGTGGCGTTGGAAGAAGCGTTCGTCCACCCACGAGTGTGGGACTTGTTTCCCGAGTCGCTGCAACGGAAATACCAGCCCGTACGGGCCCGGCTCAGCGACGTCGGAGCGGAGCGCATCCGTCTCATGGACGCCGCGGGGGTCGACGTGCAGGTGCTCTCTCACGTCCAGCCCGGTGTCCAAACGCTCGCCGATGAGCAGGCCGAGTTGGCGGTTGCGGTCAGCCGCGAAGTCAACAACTGGTTGGCGGCGGCGGTCGCCGCGCACCCGGCCCGGTTCGCAGGCTTTGCCATGCTGCCGACCCAGTCACCGGCTGACGCCGCTGAGGAGCTGGAGCGCTCCGTTCGCGACCTCGGCTTCAAAGGCGCGCTGATCAACGGGCATTACCTGGACCATTCGTCGTTCGATGTGCTGCTCGGCCGGGCCGAATCATTGGGCGTGCCCATCTACATCCATCCCACCGACCCCCCGCGGGCGGTGGTGGATTGCTACTACGCGCCTTTCGACCCGGCGCTGGTACCCACCTGGGGCTGGCCGGTGGAAACCGGAACGCATTTGCTCAGGTTGATCTGCGCTGGCGTGTTCGATCGTCATCCGAATTTAAAGGTGATCGTCGGACACATGGGAGAACTGCTTCCGTTCTGTTTCAGCAGGCTCAACGTCGGGCTGACGATGGCCGGGTGGTTGCTTGCGCCCGAGGCGGACGACCCACCGATGCGCAACAGCGTCGGCTACTACCTGCGCGAGAACGTTTTCATCACCAGCAGCGGGGTGTTCGACGTGCCGGTGTTCGACTGTGCCCGAGCGATGTTGGGCCTCGATAACTTGATGTTCTCCGTCGACTACCCGTTCCAGGACAACTTCGCCGCGATGGAGTTCCTGCAACGGTGCGACCTTTCGGTCGAGGACAAGGAGCGCTTCGCGCACCGTACCGCGGCGAAACTGCTGAAGCTTGACGCCCAGCCCGGCGACGATAGCCACCCGCGGGCCGACGTCGGCGATACCTAGTACCGGTTAACCAGCCGCGCCAAATCGCAAATCGGCAGGGCATTGATTTCCGCCCTGGTCAAATAGGAAGGACCGTCATACCAGCCTGGTCGGCAAGTCAGCGGTGGTGGCTGCCGGGGCTAAGAACCTCGGCGGACTGATCAGCACGTCGTTGGCCGAAAAGGGGTCAACGTCGCGGTGCACTACAACAGCCCGGCCACCGAGCCCGATGCCGACAAAACCGTCGCCGCCGTGCAAGATGCCGGAGTCAAAGCGATCAAGGTGCAGGGCGATCTCACCAAGCCGGGCATCGTCAGCGCATTGTTCGACGCGGCGGTGGACGCCTTCGGTGGTGTCGACATCGCGATCAACACCGTCGGCAAGGTCTTGCGTAAGCCCATCGTCGAAACCAGCGAGGAGGAGTATGACTCGATGTTCGACATCAACGCCAAGGCCGCGTACTTCTTCCTACAGCAGGCGGGAAAGCGGTTGAACGACGGTGGCTCGGTGATCACCATCGTCACCGCGCTGCTGGCCGCCTTCACCGACGGCTACTCCACCTATGCCGGCGCCAAAAGCCCGGTTGAGCACTTCACCCGCGCTGCGGCGAAAGAGTTTGCTGCACGCGGTATTTCAGTGAATAACGTGGCACCCGGGCCGATGGACACGCCGTTCTTCTACGGCGAGGAGACACCGGAGCGGGTCGCGTTCCACAAGTCGCAGGCCATGGGCAACCGGCTGACGCAGATCGAGGACATCGCACCGCTAGTGGTGTTCCTGGCCGACGAAGGTCACTGGGTGACCAGTCAGACCATCTTCGCCAACGGCGGCTACACCACGCGGTAGGCCGCCCGAAGCATTACAGCGGGATGTTCCTGTGGCGTCCGCGGCGGGCCGGCGCCTCGGCCAGCGCCGCGGTGAGTTTGCTGCGGGTGTGGGCCGGGTCGATCTTCTCGTCCACCACGCCGATGTCGATGGCGTTGTCCACGCCGCCGGCGATCCGCTCGTGTTCGGCGGCAAGCTCGTCGTGCAGCGCCTCGCGCTCGTGGTCGGGCACGGCGGCCAGCTTCTTCTTGTGCAAAATGCCGACGGCCGCCTTGGCGCCCATCACCGCGACCTCGGCGTCCGGCCAGGCGAACACCTTGGTGGCGTTCAAAGACCGTGAGTTCATCGCGATGTAGGCCCCGCCGTAGATCTTTCGGGTAACCAGGGTGACTCGAGGAACGGTGGCCTCGCCGAACGCGTGCAGCAGCTTTGCCCCGCGGCGCACCACGCCGCCCCATTCCTGGTCGACGCCGGGCAGGTAACCGGGAACGTCGACGATCACCACCAGCGGGATGCCGAACGCATCGCAGAGCCGCACGAAACGCGCTGCCTTCTCGGCGCTTTCGGAGTTCAGGCAACCGCCGAGCCGGAGCGGGTTGTTGGCCAGCACGCCGACCGTACGGCCCGACAACCGGCCCAGGCCGACCACCATTGACGGTGCCCACTTGGCCTGGAACTCCTCGAACGGCGCGTCGTCGTCGAGCAATGCGACGACAAGTGGGTGCACGTCATAGGCGCGGCGTGGCGATTCCGGCAACAGCGCATGCAGGTCGGTGTCATGCGCCTCGGCTTTGCTGCGGTCGAAATGCCCTTGCTGGCAGAACAATCCGACCAGACGGCGACCACGCTCGTACGCGTCGGACTCGTCGTCGGCGACGATGTGGCACACCCCGGACTTCTTGTGGTGGGTGTCCGGTCCGCCCAGCGAGGCCATGTCCACGTCTTCGCCGGTGACGCTGCGCACCACGTCGGGCCCGGTGACGAACACCCGGCTGTCCGGTGCCATCACGACGACGTCGGTCAGCGCCGGCCCGTAGGCCGCGCCCCCGGCGGCGAAGCCGACCACCACTGAGATCTGCGGGATGTATCCGGACGCCCGGATCATCGCCTCGAACACCAGCCCCACCGCGTGCAGCGCCCGCACGCCTTCGGCCAGCCGCGCGCCGCCGGAGTGCCAGATGCCCACGATCGGGCTCTGCTCTTCGATGGCGGTGTCGTAGGCGTCGACGATGTGCGTGCAGCCCTCGAGACCCATGGCACCGCCCATCACGGTGCCGTCGGTGCAGAACGCGACGGTGCGCAGGCCATTCACCGTTCCGGCGGCGGCCAGCACCCCGGAGCGGTCACGCTCATGCAGCAGCTCCACGCTGCCGTCGTCGAAAAACCTACTGAGGCGCAGCAGCGGATCGCGCGGATCGAGCGACTCGTCAACCGCCTCCGGGGCCAAGGTCGTCATCGCAGTTCTCCTAGATCAGTCGTGCTTCGGTTAGTACCGGCCAAAGGTGATCGCCACGTTGTGACCGCCAAATCCGAACGAATTATTGATGGCGTAGCGGTAGTCACCCGCCCGCGGCTTGCCCGCCACCACATCGAGGTCGATCTCCGGGTCCAGGTTCACCAGGTTCAGGGTCGCCGGAACGACCTGGTCCCGCAATGCGAACACGGTCAAGATCGACTCTACCGCGCCAACCGCGCCGACCGAGTGGCCCAGCGCGCCCTTGGGCGCGTACACCGCCGCGTTTCCGCCATGCGCGCCGAGGGCATTGTTGATGGCCTTGCCCTCGGCCAGGTCGCCGACCGAGGTGCCGGTGGCGTGGGCGTTGACGTGGTCGATGTCCCCCGGCGTGAGACCGGCAAGCTGGATCGCCCGCGTCATGGCATGGCCGGCCCGCTCGCCGTTGGGATCCGGCGCCACCATGTGGAAGCCGTCCGAGGTGATGCTGGCTCCCATGATCCTGGCCAGGATGTTGGCGCCACGCGCCTTGGCGTGCTCCTCGGTCTCGATCACCATCAACGCGCCGGCCTCGCCGAACACAAACCCGTTGCGGTCTTTGTCGAACGGCCGGCAGGCACCGGCCGGGTCGTCGTTGGTGGTCGACATCACAATGCGCATCTGGGCGAACCCGGCGATGGGCACCGCCTCGATCTTGGTCTCGACGCCACCGCAGATCGCGATGTCGGCCTCGCCGAGCGCGATCTGTTGCCAGGCACGGGCGATGGCCTCCGAACCCGACGCGCACGCCGACACCGCGGTCATCACCCCGGCCTTGGCGTGCCGTTCCAGCCCGACCGCGGCGGCCGCGCCATTGGGCATGTACATCTGCACGACCAGCGGAGAGACCGCCTTCAAACCACGTGCGCGCATGCCGTCGTAGGCGAAAATCAGCTCCTCACTGGAGCCCATGCCGGTGCCGACGGACACCACCAGCCGGTTGGTATCCACCTCCGGCGACCCGGCGTTCTCCCACACCCGCCGGCCCACCACCGTGGACATCTTCTGCAGATAACCCATCCGGCGGTTCTCGACGCGGTCCAACTGGCTGTCGAACTCCTCGAGCAGATGCCCACCGATGCGGACCGGCAGGTTGTACTCCTCGACGAACGGGTCGTCGAGCGTACGGATCCCACTTTGCCCGTCCAGCAGCAACTTCCAGGTGGTCTCCGCGTCAGTTGCGAGGGCGGTCGTCAAGGCAATGCCGGTGACGACGATGTTGGGGAAACCGTTCCCCGTAGCCAACGATGACGATGTTGACATGGGTCTCACTAACGTTCCTTTCTTACTTGTCCGGCTCCTCCTCGGGCCCTTCGCGGCCCGCATCGTCGCCGGACGTCTTTGCTCAGTACCGCCCAAAGACCAGCGCGACGTTGTGTCCGCCAAAGCCGAACGAGTTGTTGATGGCGTACTGGTAGTCGCCATAACGTGGCTCGCACGCGACGACGTCGAGGTCGATCTCGGGATCGGGCGTGTGATAGTTAAGTGTCGGCGGTATGACGCCATCTCGCAGCGTGAGCACCGTCAGCACCGATTCCAGGGAACCCACCGCGCCGATGGAGTGGCCCAGCGCCGACTTTGGCGCATAGACCGGGGCCTGCTCACAACCGGCCACCCGCAGCGCATTAGCTTCCGCCGTGTCACCGATCGGTGTGGCGGTCGCGTGCGCGTTGACATGGTTGATGTCTTTGGCAGACAAGCCCGCCAGCTCCAGCCCGCGCGTCATCGCCCGTCCGGCACGCAGGCCGTCCGGTGCCGGCGCCACCATGTGGAAGGCATCCGACGTGATGCCGGCACCCATCAACCGGGCCAGCGGCTCGGCTCCGCGTGCTTTGGCGTGCTCCTCGGTCTCAATGAGCATCAGCGCACCCGCTTCGCCGAACACGAAGCCGTCACGGTCCTTATCGAACGGACGGGACGCGCCTTCGGGGTCGTCGTTGCGGGTCGACATGGCCCGCATCATCGAGAACGCCGCGATGGGCAGGGCCTCAATGGGACCCTCGACACCGCCGCACACGGCGACGTCGGCATCGCCCATGACGATTTGCCGCCACGCGTGGGCGATGGCCTCCGAGCCCGACGAACAAGCCGATACCGGGGTCATCACCCCGGCGCGGGCTCCAAGCTGCAGGCCCACGACCGCCGCGGCGCCGTTGGGCATGATCTGCTGCACGGCCAGGGGCGACACCTTGCGGGGGCCGCCCTCGTTCATCAGGTCGTAGCTTTCGACGATCCGCTCGGCGCCGCCAAGACCCGTGCCGACAACGACCGCGAAACGGTCGGGGTCGACTTCGGGGCTACCCGCGTTCTCCCAGAGCTGACCGCTGAGCCACTTGGCCAGCCGCTGGACGTAGGACATGCGGCGCAACTCCAGTCGACTCATGTGGTCGTCGACGGATTCCTTGAGGTGCCCACCGATCTTGACGGGCAGGTCCCACTTCGTCACGAACTCGTCTTCGAGCACGCGGATGCCGCTCTCCCCGGCCAGCAAACCCTTCCACGTGCTCTCGATGTCCGGCGCGATCGAGGTCGTCGCCGCGACGGCGGTTACCACAACATTGGGGAAACCGCCGTTAGCAGTGGAAGGTTTGGTCACTGGTGGTCGGCTTCCAGCCTGGCCTTCACGTTGGCGACGGCCTCGGGGTTGTCGGACTCGAGTTTCGCGCGCAGCGCCTGGGCGGCCTCGGGGTTCTCTTCCTCGAGCTTCTGGATGTAGTTGACGACGTCACCCACGGTGCGAAGACCCGCCAGGTCCTCATCAGGGATCTTGACGCCGTACTTGTCCTCGGTCTGCACCGCGATCTCGACCATCGACAGCGAGTCGATGTCGAGGTCGTCGACGAACGACTTCTCCGGGGTGATCTCCGAGGGCTCGATACCGGTGACCTCTTCGATGATCTCGGCGATACCGGCGATGATTTCTTCCTGACTGACAGTCACGTTCAGTTCCCTTCGTAATGTGTTGTGTTACTGCTGATTTGACGTGCGGTATGCGGTTGTAGGGGCGGGCAGGTTCGGCTTTGCCTTTTGGGTGGCAACGCACCCGGGGCTTTACAGTTCTGCCAAACCATCCAGGTCTGCGGGAGCCTTGACGGCATGCGTCGGTACCCCGCGAAGTTCACGCTTGGCGATGCCGCTCAGAGCGCCCGCAGGCGGGAACTCGACAATCGCCTTGACATTTCGCTGACGCAAACTCTCGCTGCACAAGTCCCACCGCACCGGGCGGGTCAACTGCGCGACAAGTTTTTCTATGGCGTCGGCAGCCGACGATACTGGCTGGCCGTCGCGGTTAGACAACAGAACAGCGGTCGTTTCCGCGGTCGCGACGTTCTCTACCGCCGCGGCATACCCGTCGAGAGCGGACGCCATGAATTCGGTGTGAAAGGCTCCGGCGACGCCCAGCGCACGCACCCGGGCCTTCGCCGGTGGGTCTTCGGCAAGCTTGTCCAACGCGGTGAGGCGACCGGCGGCCACAATCTGACCGGCGGCGTTGCGGTTGGCGGGGACCAGGTCAAGCTGCTCGAGGCGTGCCAGCACCTCGGCTTCGTCACCACCGAGCACGGCGGACATACCAGTGGGCTCATTGGCGCACGCTTTGGCCATCTCCGCGCCGCGGGTGGCGGCCAGAGCGACGGCGTCGTCAGCGGAGATCACACCTGCGATCGCATAGGCGGCGATCTCACCGACCGAGTGGCCGGCCACGATCAGGTCGTCGCCGGCGCCTGCGAGCACACCGCGCCTGGTCAGCTCCTGGTGAGCCAGCAGCGTGGCCGCGACGACCAGTGGCTGGGTGACCGCGGTGTCGGTGATCTCTTCGGTCGACGCGGTGCTGCCCAGGCGAGCGAGGTCCAGACCGCTGACCGTCGACCACGACGCAATCTTCTCCGCGGCGCCGGGTAGTTCCAGCCACGGCGACAGCATGCCGGGGGTCTGCGATCCCTGTCCGGGCGCAAGCAACGCAATCACGTCTTTAAGAGAACACTGTGAAGACGGTTTTGCGCGGTGTAACAGATTATGAACCTTGTCTTAGGTTTTTGTGGAAACTCCACAAAAAGGCACGCGATGCGACGTATTCGATACCCTGCCGCGATCTATCAGCCGGTCGCCGTTGCCTGCGATGGCACGATCAGGTCCTTTTCCACCGTCGGCGTGACAGGCGTCACAACGTCGCTGGCCACGCTGGCGTGCTGGGCCTGGTACGCGAGGTGGCCCACGGTCGCGGCCACCCGAAGGACATAGGCGTCGCGCGGCTGCGTGGGATCGCGGCCCGTGAAGTCTGCGATACGCCGCAGTCGGTAGCGCACGGTGTTTGGATGAACGAACAACTTGCGGGCGCAGGCCTCGATCGCACCGCCGCAGTCGAGGTAGGCATCCAGGGTCTCGGTGAGGGTCGGACCGGCGTCGGCCAGTGGCCGCATTACGTCGGTGTGCAACGCCGCGATGGCCGACGCGTCGCCCATCAGGGCCCGCTCGGGCAGCAGTTCGCGCGCCAACACGGGCCGTGGCGCCCCCCGCCAGCCGGCCACGGCGTTCATCCCGGAGATGGCCTCGCTGGCGCTGTGCCAGGCAGCGGTCAGCATCGGCGCGGTCGGGCCGATCACCACCGGGCCGTCGGAGAAGGCATCCAGCAGATCGCCGAAGACCTTCTCGGTCGGTGTCAACTGACCGGACACGATCGCCACCAGCCAGGTGCCGTGCACGTCGGTGAGCGCGGCGCGGCCATGGTTTATCGCGATATCCCGAACATCCTGGCTGGCGTGGCTTTCCCGGCCCGGCGCCGGAGTTCCCACCACCACCGTCGCCGGAGCGGTGGTGTCCCAGTTCAATGCGGCCGCGCGGGACAACAGCTCGGGGCCGGTGTCGCCGCGCACCACCGCGTCCACGACGCTGGCCTCCATGCGGCTGTCCCAGCTTCCGCGCGCCTCGGCCGCGTCGGCGTAGGCCGTGGCGGCGCTGAAGGCGAGATCGCGGCTGTACTTGAGAATTCCGACCGTCAGCGCGGTCAACTGTTCGTCGGAGCGGGTCAGCGCCGGAGCGACCTCTTCGAAGTACTCCATGGTGACCCGGACCATGTCCACCGAGTGGCGCAACGCGATCCGTCGGGTCAGATCCTGCGGCATCAGTTCGAACGCCCGGGCGGTGTAGTTGACGTTGCTGCTCGGGTCGGTCATCCATTCCACGAAGTTCGCGACGGCGGTCTGCACCACCAGCGCCACGCTGGCCCGCTGGGAGGCTTCCAGCTCGGCGAAGAACGGCAGCCTTTCCTGCATTGCCGACACCGCCTGGGTGGAAAACCGACCGGAATACTGCTTCAACCGCCGCAGCAGCGCCTCCGGAACGCTGTCCAGCAGCTCGAGCGTCGACCGCGGCGTCGCAAACTGCTTGTCAGTCACTCGTAAAATCTACGCCAGTTTTGTGGATGATTCCGCCAAAGACGCGCGTGTCAGGCGCCTGGACCGGGATCGGAGGTCTGCACCGGCGCGGCCTGGACGTCGTCGATCCGATATTGGCGCGCAGCCGCGACCGGTACCGACGGGTCGATATGGCCGTCGCGTGCCAGCGCTTCCAGCACCGCGACTGCCTGAGATTCCGCGTCGGTGTTGAAGTAGCGGCGGGCGGCCGGCCGGGTGTCGGAGAAGCCGAACCCGTCGGTGCCCAGCGTGACGTAGGTGCCCGGAACCCAGGGCCGGATCTGTTCGGGCACCGCCCGCATCCAGTCCGACACCGCGATGATCGGCCCCGAGCAGCCTGAAAGAGCCTTTGTGACGTAAGCCTGACCGGCCGGGCGGTCAGAGTGACGCAGCTTCTCCTTCTCGACGGCAATGCCGTCTCGGTTCAGCTCGCCCCAACTGGTCACCGACCAGACATCGGCGGCGACATCCCATTCGGCGGCCAGCATCTCGGCGGCTCGCAACGCCGAGGGCATCGCCACCCCGGAAGCCAGGATGTGGGCCGTGTTGGCGCGACTCTCCTTGGCGGCTTGGTACCGGTAGATGCCCCGCAGCAGGCTTTCGGGGTCGAAGTTCTCCGGCTCCGGCGGTTGCACATACGGCTCGTTGTAGATGGTGAGGTAGAAGAAGACGTTCTCCGGGTTTTCCCCGAACATGCGGGCCAGCCCGCTTTCGACGATGTAGGCGATCTCGTAGGCGAAGGCGGGATCGTAGGCGACCACCGCCGGATTGGTGGCCGCCAGCAGTAGCGACTGGCCGTCGGCGTGCTGCAGGCCTTCGCCGGTCAGCGTGGTGCGCCCGGCGGTGGCCCCGAGCAGGAAGCCGCGCGTCATCTGGTCGGCCGCGGCCCACAGGCCATCGCCGGTGCGTTGGAACCCGAACATGGAATAGAAGATGTAAATCGGGATCATCGGCTCGTTGTGCGTCGCATAGGACGTGCCGGCCGCGGTGAACGAAGCGACGGATCCGGCCTCATTGATGCCCTCGTGCAGGATCTGGCCGATTTCGCTCTCCTTGTACGCCAGCATCAGGTCGGCGTCGACGGCGGTGTAGAGCTGGCCGTTGCGGTTGTAGATCTTCAACGAGGGGAACCACGAGTCCATGCCGAACGTGCGCGCCTCGTCGGGGATGATCGGCACGATCCGCGGCCCAATCTCCTTGTCGCGCAACAGTTCCTTGAAGGTGCGCACCGTGGCCATGGTGGTGGCCACCTCCTGGTGGCCCGACCCGTGCTTCAGCGCCTTGTAAGCGTCTCGGCCCGGCATGGCCAGCGCCCTGGCCTTGGTGCGCCGCTCGGGCAGGAAGCCGCCCAACGCGCGGCGCCGATCAAGCAGATAGCGGATCTCCGGGGCCTCTGGACCGGGATGGTAGTACGGGGGCAGATAGGGGTCCTGCTCTAGCTGGGCATCGCTGATCGGGATCCGGATGGCGTCGCGGAAGTCCTTGAGGTCTTGCAGCGCAAGCTTTTTCATCTGGTGCGTCGCGTTGCGGCCCTGGAAGTGGGCGCCCAGCGAGTAGCCCTTGATGGTCTTGGCCAGGATCACCGTCGGCTGTCCTTTGTGGTCGACGGCGGCGCGGTAGGCGGCGTAGACCTTGCGGTAGTCGTGGCCACCGCGCTTGAGGTTCCAGATCTCCGAATCGGTCATCTGCTCGACGAGCGCCTTGGTGCGCGGGTCGCGTCCGAAGAAGTGGTCCCGTACGTAGGCCCCGTCGTTGGCCTTATAAGTCTGGTAGTCGCCGTCAGGGGTGGTGTTCATCAGGTTCACCAGTGCGCCGTCACGGTCGGCGTGCAGCAGGGCGTCCCACTCGCGCCCCCAGACCACTTTGATGACGTTCCAGCCGGCTCCGCGGAAGAACGACTCCAACTCCTGGATGATCTTGCCGTTACCGCGCACCGGGCCGTCCAGGCGCTGCAGGTTGCAGTTGATGACAAAGGTCAAGTTGTCCAGCGCCTCCAGCGCGGCGACGTGGGCCAGACCGCGGCTCTCCGGCTCGTCCGTCTCGCCGTCGCCGAGGAATGCCCACACGTGCTGGTCGGAGGTGTCCTTGATGCCCCGGTCATGCAAATAGTGGTTGAACCGGGCCTGATAGATCGCGTTCATCGGCCCGAGGCCCATCGACACCGTCGGGAACTCCCAGAAGTCGGGCATCAGCCGCGGGTGCGGGTAGGACGGCAGGCCACCACCGGGATGGCTGTGCTCCTGACGGAAACCGTCCAGTTGGTCGGCGGTGAGCCGGCCTTCCAGGAAGGCGCGCGCGTAAATGCCGGGCGAGGCGTGGCCCTGGATGAAGACGTGGTCTCCGCCACCCGGATGCGATTTGCCACGGAAGAAGTGGTTGAAGCCGACTTCGTAGAGCGCCGCGGACGAGGCGTAGGTCGAAATGTGGCCGCCCACGCCGACTCCCGGACGCTGGGCGCGGTGGACCATGATGGCCGCGTTCCATCTGATCCACGCCCGGTAGCGGCGCTCGACGTCCTCGTCACCGGGGAACCACGGCTCCAGCTCGGTCGGGATGGTGTTGACGTAGTCAGTGGACGTCAGCGCCGGGATCGCCACCCGCTGCTCGCCGGCGCGTTCCAGCAGGCGCAACATCAGGTAGCGCGCACGCGACGGCCCCGAGCGCTCCAGCAGCTCGTCGAAGGACTCCAGCCACTCGGCGGTCTCCTCCGGGTCGATGTCGGGCAGGTAGGACGCCACACCTTCGCGGATTACCCGCACCCGATCGGGTTCGCTTGCACCGGTTGGGTTTTGCGCCAGATCGTGGCGTACGAACTCGGTAGTCAACTCACCACTCCTTGCTTGACGGGTCGTCTGCTTTTGGCTGATCTCGACGTCGCCGATTGACGTCCTCGGTCCTGGGTCGGTGCTCTATCGGTCTTGTGGCCCGGTCGGGCCACCTCCTATCGTGCCGCACCTTCGATCGCGCCGCGTAGTCGCGGTCGAAGCCGGCCCACGGCGCTATCAGGTCGGCGGGCGAGGGCGCCGCAAATCGTGACCCGGTAACGTCACAAACTGTGCTGATCGGATGGGCGTCTGCCACGCCGGCCTCGCGGCGACTGCGGGTCGGAGCGCGGGCGATCGGCTGCGTGGCGACAATCCTGATGGGCATCGTCGCGTGTACCAGCGTCACGGATGGCGCGCCGACCGTCGACACCGCAATTGCCCCGGCATACCGGGCGTCGGTATCCGCGTCGGTATCCGCGTCGGCCGCCACGTCAAGTCTGCGGGAATCGCAACGTCAGCAGTCGCTGACAACCCAGGCCGTGGTCCGCGCCTGCGAGTCGTTCGCCGCCACCAGCAAAGACGCCGTCGATAAGGTGAATGACTTTGTCGCCGCGTACAACCAGGGCCGAGACACCACATCCAGCGAAGGTCCCGCCATCGAGGCCCTCAACCACAGCGCCGAACTGGTCGAAGGCAACTCCGGTGGCCCGCTGTCGCAGGATCTGCACCAGGCGCTCAACGCGTATGCCGACGCGGCGCGCGACCTGGCGAGCGCCATCCGTGCGCATGGGGCGATGGCAGAGTTCAATCAGCGCGTGAATCAGTTAAACGACACCAAGACCGAAGCCATCAAGCTCTGCCGGGCGTCCCTATGAGATCGCCGGATGTGCAACGCTACGTGCTATGCGACGATAAATGCCATCGCGCGGCGTGCTGACGCTCGAGAGGCTCTGGAACTGACAAGGAGGTCGCACGGTGGTGGCGGCGGATGACGCCCCGAGCTATGCCCGCAAACTGGGCATCCAACGAGGGCAGGTTGTCCAAGAGTGGGGTTGGGACGAAGACACCGACGACGATATCCGCGGCGACGTGGAGGATACGTGCGGTGGCGAGTTGCTCGACGAAGACACCGATGAAGTCATAGACGTCGTGATGCTGTGGTGGCGTGACGGCGACGGCGACCTGGTGGACACCTTGATGGATGCGATCGCGGCGCTGGCCGACGACGGAGTGATCTGGGTGCTCACCCCCAAGACCGGCCGGCCCGGTCACGTGTTACCCGCTGAGATCGCGGAGTCAGCGCCCACTGCCGGACTGATGCCGACGTCCTCGGTCAACCTGGGGGACTGGAGCGCGAGCCGGTTGGTGCAACCGAAGTCGCGCGCCGGCCGCCGCTGATGCTGACGGTCGGTTCTACCGCACCGGACTTTACGCTGCGCGATCAGAACCGACAGCCGGTCACCCTCAGCGGTTACCGCGGCGCCAAAAATGTGCTGCTGGTGTTCTTCCCGTTGGCCTTCACTGGCATCTGCCAAAGCGAGCTAGACCAGTTGCGTGATCATCTGCCTGACTTCGAGAACGACGACAGTGCGGCACTGGCCATCTCGGTGGGGCCGCCGCCCACCCACAAAGTGTGGGCCGCCGAGAGCGGTTTCCTGTTCCCGGTGCTCTCCGACTTCTGGCCGCACGGCGCGGTCAGCCAGGCCTACGGTGTGTTCAACGATGACGCCGGCATCTCCAACCGCGGCACTTTCGTCGTCGATCGATCTGGGGTGATTCGGTTCGCGGAAATGAAGCAGCCCGGTGAAGTCCGCGATCAGCGGCTTTGGACCGAGGCGCTGGCCGCGTGCAAGGGCTGAACGGCCGGTCGGCGTTTTGGGCGCCGCGTGGTCGGGGCGGTATCTTTGCGCCGCACGGGCGCGTAGCTCAGTGGTAGAGCTCTGGTTTTACACACCAGCGGTCGGCGGTTCGATACCGTCCGCGCCCACCATGTTCATGCAGGTCAGCGTCATACCGCGATCCAATTGGGCTTGACGGGCGAACCCCCATTGTGCCAAGAGTGTGCCAGCTGGGTTCGCACACCCGGTCGATTGCGAAGATTGCGGGCTTGAATCAACGCTCACCGTTGGGGGAGGACATCCCGCCGAATAGCACGTCACCCGCCGACGCCAGCGCGTCGTCGTACACATGGCCGTAAACCCGCAGCGTCATCGCCGGATCGTGGCCCAGCCACTTCGCCGTCGCAGACACCGTGGTGCCGCTGTCGAGCATCCGCGTTGCGGCGGTGTGCCTGGTGTCGTGCAACCGGATCACCGGTACGCCCGCGGCGGTGCAGTGGTGCCGGAATGCCTTCGAGTAGGTCTCGGGCCGAATCGGAGAGCCGTCCTCGTTGACCGCGATGAGCCCCGTATCTATCCATGTCGGGCCGAGCGCCAGCCTTTCGCGCTCCTGGTGTGCGTTCAGCGTTCGCAACGCGGCCATGACGTCGGCGGGCATCGGCAGTGTGCGCCGCGAGCGTTCGGACTTCGGTGCGCCGGTCGTGGTGCCCGCACCGCGCACGACAACGCGGCCCTGGGCGACGCTGACGGTCCCGGCGTCGAAGTCCACCGCTGACCACGCCAGGCCGAGCACTTCTGAGCGTCGCCAGCCGGCCAGCGTTAGCAGCCAGCACGCATACAGGCGGTCGCCGCGCACATACTCGCGGAACCGTTCGACCTGCTGCGGCGTCCACGTGGACATCTCGCGGTGCTCGATGGCCGGGCGGTCGGCAAGTTGGGCGACGTTGCGGGCGACGAGACCGCGTTTCATGGCGGTGGTGAGCGCCATCGACAAGACCGTCAGCATGGCGCAGACGGTCCGGTTACTCACGCCGCCAGGTACTTTCGGGCGCTCGGGTTCGGTCGGCAGTGCGGCGACTTATCGCGCCCGCTGCGGCCGCAGCACATCACCGGATGACACCAGAGGGTCGAGTGCTTTGATGCCGGGCTCGCCGAATGTGGTCAGCAGCTCGGAATAAGCTGCACCTTCAGGGCGCACTCGCAGGTAGGCCAGCACCTCAGCGGAACGGCGTCCGCGCTTGGCGCGCTGGGGAATTGGTTCGCCGGTCAGGCGCAGCGTCACCAGCTCGTCGAGGTGTGGGGTGTCGAGGTGCTGTAACGGCACTGTGCCGAGGTGGTCGATAACCGGTTTGAGGGCTGCGCGGTAGCCGTCGAGCGTGTTGGGTCGCACGCGGCGGCTGTCGAGCCACTCGGTCAAAAAGGCGCCCAAGGTCACCTTGTCGCGCCGGACCAGCGTGCCCGCGGCCGCCTCGGTCATAATACGGGCGTATTCACGCTTGGCCTCGGCCAGCGTTGGGTAGGTGTAGCGCCGCCGGTCGCGCGAGCCATCCGGCTTTGCGCCCGCGTCGATCTGGAATGTGTAGCTGACTTTCCCGTTGCGAGCGACGCGCTTGGTGATCGGCAGTGCGCGACGGGTGCGCTTGGTCTCTTCGCGATCGGCGGGTGTTGGGTCGGCCGCGTTTTCGGTCCTCATCGGTCGGTCTCCTCGGTTGTGGTGCACCAGTCACGTGGCAATACCTGGCGGCGTTTTGCCTCGGCGATCCACCGGTCGACGGTGGGTAGCGAGCCGCGGAGGCGTTTAGCGACGTACTCGTGTGGGGCAAAGCCGTTTTCGCGTGCGGTGATGAGCAGGTTGCTGACCTGTCGATAGTGCAGGTCATCGAGCTTGCGGCGCAGGCCGCCGTCTGGTGGCTGCTCGGGCCGGAGCAGAAATGTCGGGTCGTCGAGCTCATCGGGTATGACAATCGCACCGTCAACACGGGAGATGAACCGGGCCGCGGCCTTCGCCAGGCGGCGCACGGGCACCTGCCGGATCGTGGCGGGTTCATCCCGATATTGTTGTCGGAGATCAGATGGAGCTCCACCAGACGCGGTGCCCCGCTGCCCCTTTCGATCCGCACGCGATAGCGGTGGGCGTGACCGACGAGAGCGATTTCTATCAGTCCGTCGTCCTGACCGTGCCTGCCCTTCACGTGTCGGATGCTTTCGGGGATGACGTCGCCCTTGATTGGGCGGGAGCTATCAGAAGTCACGAGAAAACGATAGCTAACCGAATTGCCCAGACAGCTATCACTCAACAGGCGTCGCGTTGGATGTCGTAGCCGCCCATGGTGATCCATGGGTACCTGCCAAGTCGGCGGATCACGCTGGGAACGCGGAATTTGTAGTAGCACTTGGAACCCCGCTGGTAAACAGAGCGTTTCACGAGGCCAGCTCACGAAGGCCGGCGGTCACCACGTAGACGCGGCCGCCGAGCCGGCGAACCGGCAGCTCTCCAGAGGCCGCCAATCGGTATGCCGCGGCCCGGCTGATTCCCAGCAGCTGCGCGGCTCGGGGCACCGCGAGCAGAAGGGGCAGATCGTTGAACAGGTTGTCTTCCAATTTTATTCACCACCCTCCGAAGAGTCGTGTCGGATAAGGGGCTATCGGACGCGCTGCACGCGCTGAGCATATATTCATAGCCGGCTGCGCTCGTCGGTTTGATTCTGTGGCGCGACGCGAGCCACTGAGCCCAGGCCTGTTCAACGGTCAGCTTTGTCGGCTGAACATAAGTCCCGGAAGCAACCTTGCCCTGCACTTCTGCGAGAGCTTTGCGCGCCTCTTGCTCCGTCTCGTAGCGGCGACGGAGCTGCTTGCGTTTCCCATCGACGTACCCCGTGTCGACGGTCAACTGATAGCAGATCACCGGCTTCGCGCTGCCGCGTTGTTTGATTTCGACGCGGCGGATTTGAGGAGGAAGTTGACGACGTTCAGCCATCGTCCGATTCTGACTGCTGAAGGTTTGGAACTAGGACGCGAGGCGCTTGTGCTGTTCGACGAACTGCGCGAGGTCTTCGGGTCTAACTCTGCGGCTACTCCCGATCTGGATCCACGGTAGTTCGCCGCTGTCGAATAGCCGGTACACAGACGACCGGCTGATTCGTAGTGCATTGATGACGTCCTTGACAGTCAACAGTTGCGTGCGCGTGGTCGGGGTGACCGGGTCAACCAGGTCGTGCCGACTAATAGAGGTGCTCATTGACCTACTGTACGAAGACTGAAGAGCTGAGGCGACGGTCGCACGAAACTTTTTCCGCAGGATATCGATGCGCGAAGCACGGGCTAAATTTGGTGCGCTGCAGTAATTCCCGCTGATTCCCGGTTGAGCGTTACCTTGAAAGAAATCCGCCACGCGAGGCTGATCGCTTGCCAAACCGACACGTCTCGACCGTCGCGTGGCCGCGGCCGGAGTCGTTAAGGTCGGAAGATGGTGAGAGAATCGGAGGCTCTGGATCCGCGCCGGCGGCCATACCCGGTTGCACCATCACCGAATGTCGTGGAGACGGCACGCAAGCGGGCCGTGCTGCTCACCAACGTAGCCTCTCACCTCGCCAGGTACCGAATCGCGCTCAAGGCGTTAGCAGACTTTGAACGTCGCCAGCAAAACGCCGCACGGGCTGCCGCTTTGAAAGGCATTTACCTCTCGCTTGATGACACAAATCAGCGATTCGGGATCGACGCCGACGATGCTCATGCGCGGTGGGTCAACCTTCGCCAGCTGAGTGAATCGCGGTAGTGCAAATCCTCTGAGGCCCTATCTCGACAGGCACGCCGCGAAGGTCCGAAACCCTGCCGAGCATGATGTTCGAGAGGTCCGCTACAGCGGCCGCTATGGCGACTTAGCGGGTCATCTAACGACGGTGTTCGGGGTTAGATTGGAAGAAGCTGAACCTCTTCCAGGAGGTCGCATCGATGGTCTGTTCCGAAGCGGATTAGTGGGCGCATGGCCACCTCTGCTGCGTTGCGACATCGGCTGTGCTAGTGCCGTATTAGTGGATGTTGGTCATCATTGCGACGCCGCGCGTCGCGAAGCTCAGCTCGTCGTTTGCGCTGACTGCACGTGGCGCCAAGAGCTGATTTCTTGAGTCCGTCAACCAGTGCATGGAAGCACTCGCTGGCGATGCGGTGGCGGTCGCGTTCGGGCATATCGGCCCCGTGCTTGAGGTCTGCGGCGTGTGCGGTAATCACCACTTTCGTTGGGGTATTCGCTTCGCTTCCCGCCTGCCGGGCCTGCTCAAGAGTGTCGTCAAACTAAGCCGCGGCTTGTACCGTGTTGCGGATCGCCGACTAGGGCGCGCGTCGAGCAATCCGCTCGTTAGCGGTGCTGAAACTTCCACGCAGATAGATCCAAATTCGTTCCGGTGGTGTCCGGTTCCGCATGGGTTGTCAGTACCGTGCGGCGTTCGGCAGTAGTACGTGCGCAAGCTTCCTGGCCGCTCGTAACACTCGCTTATCGAGCTCTTTTTTGCGGGCGCGGGCAGTGATCCGAGCAAGTACCCAAACGCAGTGGTCGGGGTTGTTGAGTACGTGTATTTCGATGTCTTCAGTCGTCGGCGGGCGAGGGATCAGCACCGGGCGAATAACCGCAGGGGAGTGTCGGGGAACCTCGACGACGCGAACCGCGGTTCCGGCGCGTTCGGCGGCAGCCCGCTCGGCGTGTGCCGCTCGTCGGCAGGCAGTTGAGCACCAGATTCTGCGTCGACCTCGGCGCGGTCTGTCGCCGGGTAGTGGCGCGTCAATCGGCAGTCCGCAGCGGGGACACGAAGGGCCTCTGTCATGGGCTTCCATACCCGGCATCTTAAACCGTCCAGACGAAAAGTTACTGTCCCGAGACCTGAGTGCAAGAGGTGTGATGTTCGGTGAGGCGGTGAAGTTAGGGTGGCCTAAGTGCCGGTGGGCTGGTGTGGCGAGTGGTCGGGTGCAGGGCTGGTGAGTGGGGGGGGGGCATCGGGGAAAGTTTTTGGGTTCGGCCGCGGCGTAAGGGGTTTGAGGGCTTTAGCGTGTAATTGATGGGAAATAAGGCGATACGAAGGAAGCGCGGCGGGCGGCGCGCGAGGCCGCGGCGGTGGCCCAGGAGGAGTTGCTGCGGCGGACCCGGGCGAATGTTGAGGATTTGGCTGCGTTCTTTTCGGCGCGGGAACGCGAAGATGCGGTAGAGGCATGGCTGACTGAGCGGGTAAACGGGGTGCTTGCGCAGGCCGCGCGACGGCGCAGCAAGGCGCGCGTGTCGGCGGGTGGGGCTTTGCGGGCGATGCGTGATCGCGGGGAGAGCTTGCGGGAGATCGCAAGGATGGCCGGTGTGGCGGAAAAGACTGCGCGCGAGCTGATTCGGGAGGCCGATGCGGCACCGGATGCCGCGGCGATGCCGGAAGCGGCGGCTGGGGGTGCTGAACTGGCTGGCCCGACCGACGTCGATTCGGGGCCGGGAATCGCGGATGTTGGCGCGTCGATGTCACCGGTGAGCGTCGCCGCGAACGACGGATTGGCAGCGCGGCCGCCGGCGTGACGGGCCGGTGTCGGTGGGCGCGGCGATGATGAACGCGGATCGCGGCGAACGAGGCCGCACGGTACTGGAAAGCGTCGGGGAGATTGGGGCGTTCGCAACCGCACGGCTCGTGGTGGATCGGCGTATCCACGGTGAGGAGTTGGACCGGTTTGAGGCGAACGTGGTACGAGGCCCGGAGACAAATGACTGCGCGATCTGGCGGGCGTCCCTCGGGGGCGATGGGTACGGCCGGTGGTGGGTGCGCCGCGGCGGTATGCGGATCATGGTGCGCGCCAACCGGTATGCGTTGGCGTCCGCAGTGGATGGCGCGCCTTTAGAGCCGTGGGTGCGGGCGCTGGACGGCTGCAACAACACAGTGTGCGTCTGCGTGAGTTCAGCGGGCGAAACGGGTTTGCTTCATGTCGTGCCCGGGTCGCAGCGTGACATCATGGTGATGATGGCCCGGGCGGGCCGCGGCGGCGGGTGCGTGGCGGTGCGCCGCGGAGACAACGTTGTGAAGGCACGTCGGGCTAGGGCGGTGGCATTGCGCGATGCGGTGCGCAATGGTTGGGATGCCGATGCGGTGGCCGCCGCATTGCTGGGCTCGAAGGAACCAACGCTGTGGTGAGCGCGGCGTGGCGGATCGCGGCGCGCCCACTGCAATTCCGGTTAGCGCGGCCGGGGCGGGGAATCGCGTAGTGCGGCGTCGGCGGGTCGCGCCGCGGGAGCGGGGCGGGCCGTGTCGCCGGGGCGTAACTGCGGCCTTACAAGCGGGACGGGCGCACCGCATGGCGGCGCGCCGTCGAGGCGGAGCTGATGGTGGCCGGTTGGCGGCCTGGTGGCGGACGGTGGCGGCGGGCGATTGGTGATGTCGATGTACCCGAAGAAAAAAGGGGGCCCGACCAGCCCCCGGTGGGTGGGGAGCTGGCCGGGCCCCGGTGGCCGGTGGGGCCGGTTACAGGGTTTGCAGCATCCGGAACGCTTGGGCTTTCAGGGATTGGCTGCTGCCGGCGGTGGTGATGTTGCGCAGTGCGCGTGCTGCGCTGGCGTCGCCGGCGGTGCGTGCTCCGCGGATGGGAACGACGTGGTCGAGGTATTCGGTCACGGCGTTGTAGGCGGCCCATCGGGTTCCCGCGATCGGAGCGATGGTGGGAAACGAGGTCCACAGCTTGACGATGCCGGTGGCCCGCTCGCGGCGGTGGCGGGCGGTGGCTCGGTGCCGGCGGCGTCGACCTCGAGCAGGGTGTCGGCGAAGCGGCGCACCTGCTCGGTATTCATCGGTTGCGCGTAGAGCTCGGCGGCTTCGGCTTCGAAGGCCTCCACGTAGCGCCAGCTGAGCTTGAGGGCGTTGCGGGCCTCCTGGATGGAGGCGCGTGCCCCGCCGGTGTGGCGGATCGCGAAACTGGCTTTGGCGGAACCGATCGCGGCGCTTTGGGTGTTTGCGCAGACGATGCGGATGGGCGTGACCAAGAACCGGAATGCCGACGATCCGTCGTTATCTGCCCTTCTGAGCCACGATGCGCACAATAAAGCCGCGGTGAGCAGCGTGTCGTGGCGTCAATATGTCGGTCCCCAGGCTTAAGTTATGTATGGCACGTTGCATGCCGCGTGGTGGTTGTTGCCGACAGATGGGTGTGGCAGATGGCTGGTCAGGGTCTGGTCCGGCGGTACTGGATGCCGTCTTCGCTGATCGCGGGGTCGGGGATCCTCACTACGTACGCGTTGGCGGAGGTAGGCAAGGCCGGCCACCACTGGTGGTGGGTGGTTGTCGCGGCCGGGTTTATCGGTGCGGTCGTGGGCGCGATCTGGTCGTTCCGCCTCCAGCAAAGCACCAGCGGGCCGAGCGCCGGCACGGTAAGTCAGCAGTCCGCGGTTCAGCAATCAGCCAAATCGACCGGTGGCACTTACTTGTCGTCCGATCGCGGTGGCGTCTCGGCGATCAACATCGAGGGTGGCGTGCGCACGTCGCAGCCGCCGCCCGACCCGGAGGACACGTCGAAGCCGTGAGTGTCTTCGGTCGTAAGAATCGCCGAGCCGTGGAGCCGGCCGGCACCCAGGTCAACGTCTCTGATCGCGGCGGCGTCTCTGCCACCAACATCGATACGGTCATTCAAGCACCGCGTACTCCGTACGAGATCATGGGGCGCGCAACATATCTTGAGCGCAGCACCGCGACAGCGATTGAACGAACTCGAGCCCGCCGGCGCGGCGCGGGATTGTCTGACGAGCAACTCAGCCGCAGTTTGTCGCTTCGGTCACCCGTGCCAGGTGAGCTTAGCGGCGACGAGTTTCCCCCGGGTTCATTCCGCGTTCTCACCGGGCCTCTGGGCGCTGGAAAATCAGACGTCGCTGAGGAGTGGTTCGGGGAACTCGTGTCGCAGGCGAGCGCCGATGCTGCTGCCCGGGTGCCCGTGTGGCTGAAGATGAAAGAACTGGATGGCCCGCTCGAAGCCGCGCTCGCAGGCGAAATTGGCCACGAGGTGCTCAGCACATCAGGATGTGACGTCGTAGTAGATGGGCTCGACGAGCGCACCGAAGACGCGGCGACAATGCTCAGTCAGGCTTCGGATTTCGTTGGCCGATGGCCGCAATGCCGGGTGCTGCTGACGTCCCGGGAAATGCCCGTTGAGATGCTGAAAAGTGCCTTCGACACCCGGCTGCAGATTCGCGTGGACGATCTGCCCAAGTCCCAGGCCGAACAAATCATCACGACAGTGGCCGGCTCGGATGTTGGTGATCTCGGTGCACAGCTCGAGCAGGCCATAACCCGCCCGTTGTTCGCGGTGCTCGTCGGCCGACATGCCGGAGCACTACACGGCGCGACCAGCATTTCGGAATTGATCGACTTAGTCGTCGCTGATGTCGTCGAGGCTGAAGGCTACGAGCTTTACAGCGAATTACGCACGCTGGCAGTGCAATCCGTTCGAACTGGCCGTGCAGTCGATCCGACGTCGTTCACGACAGCAGACACCGCAGCCAAGATCCGGCGTTCGCCGCTAGTGTCCTCGGATGGCCGGCACTGTTCTTTTGCGTTGGCCACATTCGAACAGTGGTTCGCCGCCAAAGCCCTCCTGGAAGGTGAGGTGCTGCCCGCGGAGATCCTGACGTCGTTGCAATCGTTCGACCGGTGGAAATATGTCCTCGCCATCGTTCTCGCCGCCGGGGAGCCCAGCCACGCCGACGAAATCATAGCCGCGGTCGCGCGCTGGAATCCAGGCGCTGCCTCCTGGATCGTGATGGAGACCCAACGCGGCGGACTGACCCGTCCGCGACCCAACCTCTCGCGTGAGGACTGGGAACACGTCGGCAACCGCATCCGGCTGGCGACGCACGCATGGCTGGACGGCGTCGGGCCCGTTGTTGCCCAAGCATTTTTCCCGTTCCGCCAACGCGGTTGCACACAATTCGATGAGACCACCGTCGCGGTGTCGGTCGATGGACCAAGCCAGGTGAGCATCGCCTGGATGCCCTCCCACGCCGGTCGCTTAGAACCTCTGCCACGGGTGGTGCAGCAGTCACGTGTCAAGGATGTGAAGCCACGAGTCCTTCGGCACGGGCCGGTGTCCGGCGGGATTAACTGGGTCTGGAACCGCACGCTAGAAGAGCTGGCCAACGACATCAGCGGCGAATTTCTGAACATCTTCCTCCATACAGGCCAACAGCTCCCGGGAGTCGCGCAGGAAGAAAAGCGCGACCTCGATGCAGCTTGGCAGGCACATCGGGCCGCCGCCGCAGACCCCACGGGTCAGCAATCTTGGAAGATTGAGAATCCCCGGTACCCCTACCCTGACATCGATCCCACTCCCGGAAACCCCTGGGGTTCGTTCAACGTCGACACCATGGCGCAGCGCGTCAAGGTTGTTGTGGGAGCCGCGATGACCTGTTATCTCGAGCTGTCCAATGCGGTTCTACCCAACTTCGGTATCACCCTGGCCCGCCGGGGCCTGATGCCGGTGGAATTCTTTGGCGTGATGCATTATTCAGCAAGCCAGCCACGCAGCCCATATGAGTTCTTCGGCCCCCGCGAGCCAACCGTCAGCTATCTGCTCAAGCCGCTGCACCGCGGCTCAGGTCACGACGACCCACCCACGGCGAACCGAGTGTCCTTGACGATCAATGACGACCGTCACAAACAGATCATGGACGACAAGGACGCCCTCTACGCCGAATTCCGGTCATATCTCGAAAGTAAACCGGAATACGCACCATTCGCCGGCGCCTTCACGATCACCATCGGCAAGATCGACGTGCTCAGCACAACACCGGCAACCCGATTGGCAATAGCTTGGCTGTGGGACGACCTCAAGCGACTCCGATTCGTTGAAGGCATGCTCCCCAACTGGAACTGAGCACAAATCGTCGATCAGGTTCACCAGATAAACGTCCACTCAGCATTTCAACAAGTAAGAAAACCAACGCTTTTAGGGCCACGGCAATCATGAACCAGTGCGGACCGGCACAGTTCAAAGGGTGGTTCCACCTACCTCTATCTCCGCACCACCGCACACCCGACATCCTCACCTGGGAGCCCACCGGCGAGGCGACGCTCGAGCTTGTTAAGCCCTCCTTCGCGGTGCCGCTCGCCGAAACTTCGTAACGCCTATGTTCTGGAGCATCCCGGGTTCGATGCACACCTCATTTCGTGAGACCGGTGTGCTTCCCGATCTGGTCCTGAGCGTAGTCCGTGATGGCAACGTTCAGAACCGGTTCAGTCGGACATATCGGGGCGCTCGGCGCGGGTCAGCGGACCGCGACAATGGCGGCGAGGTGGTGCCCGTAAGGGGATCCTCAAGCGGCTAGAGCTAGACTCGGTAGATTCGTTCGGCATTGGCCGCGAAGAATTTCTCCAGCTGGTCTGGCTTGTCGGGCTTCAGCACTTGGTCGAAGGCGCGCAGTAGGTCCTGGTAGGACCCCGCGATCCCGTCGAC
>NZ_JBKQTQ010000251.1:0-14993 GCF_052143115.1 Mycobacterium sp. | reverse complement strand
TCGACCCCAGCCCACAAGTCCAAGACCTGCTCGACTACCTCGACGACCGAGCCGACCCCATCTTCTGGGGCTAACCGAGCGGCTAATCTAGCCCAATCGATGCACTGACCGGCTGAGCTCAAGGTCTTTTTCAAGACAACGCGGGCGGCCCTCTGGATGCCCGCTCTCATGGCATAGCCTCGGCCCAAGCGATATGGCCTTCGAAGCCAAGCGTTTTCGCCATGTCGCGGTAGCTATCCCGTAACTGCGCATAAGCCGCGTCATCGCCCTGAGCCCGCGTCAGCAGAGCCCGCAGCCGCAGCAGCCAAATGTCGCGCAAAGCTAAATCCTCCTCGGCTGGCGCGGCGGCTAACCGCTCGATCGCGGCCTCGGCTTCGGTCACATCACTGTCGGCCCCACGATCGAGCAGTGTCTTCACCAGAACACCCATCGCTGCAGGGCCCCACACCGGCATTCGTCCCTCGCGGAATAGATGGTCGACAGCGGCGCGCATGAGCGGTATGGCATCATCGCGGTCTCCACGGCGAGCCCTCTCACGTGCCAATAACACGTTGACGATCGGTAAATCGCACAGGAAGTGTCCCTGGCGCGGGAATTCGTCGCTGGCCTCGGCCAGCAGCTTCTGTCCACTGGAACGCTCCGCATCCGTGTGGCGGTGCACCAGCGCAAGGCCCAGCGTCGCCCGGGCGACGACCAACGTCATATCATCAGCGGATCGTTCGGCAATCCGTCGGGCATCCTCGATCTCGCCCATCGCGCGATCGTCGGGCCTCAGCGCGCCAAGCGATATCCCCGGGTTGTACACCCAGGTGACGGCCGTGGCGTAGGACATGGGGTCGGCGCTGCGGGCCATGGCCAGGCCGTGGCGCAGGTCGTCTCGCCATCCCGGACGAGCCAGGTAATACCGGGCCAGAGCCCGCGTCGTGAAGGCGAGCGCTAACGGAGACCCGATAACGAAGTTGCCTTTAGATGGATCACCGTCGGCCAGGTCGATGACCCTTTGTGACCACCGCAGCACGTCAGGCCACCCACCACACTCGATCTTGGCGTAGATCGCCGGGAAGGACAGCCCCACCGTCAAGGTCGGATCACCGAGGGACTCGGCGAGGTCCCAGGCTTCAGAGGCCAGCTGCGACGCCTCGCGCACCCGGTCCTGAAACGCGTGATCGATCACTAGCCCAGCCATGCCGATCGCCAGCGACGCCTTATCCCCGGCGGCGGTGCACAACTGCCGCAGTTCATCAAACCGGTCCCCGGCAACGGTTCCGTGGACTCGCCAGGCGCTACCGCACAACATGGTGCGCGGGGCGATGCGCATGGCTGTCCGGTTGGCGTCATCGGCGGGTAGCGCGTCGGCGATCGCTCGGGCGCGCTCCCAACTCAGTTGCGCCCCGGCGATGTCGCGGTTGGTCGCCCACGTTGCGGCCCGCATGTGCCAGCCTAGGCGGCGTGCAGGTCACCGGCGGCCTCCAGATGCTCGGCAATCAAGGCAGCATTTTCACCGGCCGCTGCCGGGTCACGTGATTCGATGGCGGCCGCGACGCGCCGGTGTAGCTCGGCGCGATCAGATTTGAGCTGGGATTCGTAGGCCACCGCGCGGATCAGCGGATGGTGGAACACATACTCGGGTTGTCCGGTGAACCTGATCTGATCGACGAGCTGGACCGCCACCAGGTCCTCAAGGGCAGGATCGATCCCCAGCGTTTCCAGCAAGTTGAGGCTGAACCTTGAGCCGATGACCGCTGCCGCGCTCAGCGTGCGCTTGGCTTTCGGGTCGAGGCGGTCGATGCGCGCCGCGATGGTCGCCTGCAGCGTGACCGGCACGCTCACCTCGCTAACCTCTGCCGCCGACATGTATGCGCCCGGCTCGCCACGCAGTACGCCTCGCTCGGCCAGGTCGCGCACCATCTCCTCGGCGAAAAACGGATTACCGGCGGCCCTCTCGGCGATCCTCTGGCCCAGCACACCAGCCGAGGGGTCGTGGCCGAGGAGCTGCGAGACCAGTGCAGCGGTTTCTGAATCGCTCAGGGGCGCAAGGGCAACGGTGTGGGCAGCTGTCACTCGGGTCAACGCGCCCCGATATTCGGGGCGGTAGGTGACCAGCACCAGCGAGGGCGTCTGCGGGATCACCGTGAGGAACCCGGCCAGCAGCGACTCGCTGACCTCATCTATCCAGCGCGCGTCCTCGATCACAAAGACCGCCGGTTCGGTGCGGGCCAGCGACATGGCATTGACCAGCGCCGTCAACCGCCGCCGCCGCGCATCCGGATCGATCTTGGGCGGCTTCGCCTGCGGATTAGCGATGCCCAGCAGATCATCGAAGAGCACCAAATCCTCCGGCTCGGCATCGGGCACCCGAGCTCGTACCTGCCTGCGCGCGGCCGAGGCGTCCAGATCACCCACCCTAAAGGCCGCACGCAGCAGCCGCGCCACCACATAGAAGGAGACGTCGCTGGTGTGCGATTCGCAGAAGGTCGTGAACACGTCGACACCCCGGGCTGCTGCCATCGCGGCAACCTCGCGCACCAGACGGCTCTTGCCAATGCCCGGCGAGCCCACCACGCCGACCACCGCGCCGTGTCCGTCGGTTGCGCGGTCCAACAAGCCCTCGACAGCGGCCATCTCCCAGCGCCGACCGACCAGAGTCGACTCAGCACGCCCGGCGGCCCGATGCCCGTCGCCCATGCCCAACAGCCGCTCGGCCGTCACAGGCTCGTCGGCACCTTTGACGCGGAGCATCTCTGGCTCGCCGAGAGTCGCAGCGCCCTCGACAAGCCGCGCCGTAGATGCACTCACCATCACTCCACCGGGTGGAGCGACCGACTCCATCCGTTGCGCCATACCCACCTGCTCACCAACGGCGGTGTAACCCAAAGCACCTGAACCGATCTCACCGGCGATCACCTCACCGGAGTTAAGTCCCACCCGCAACTGCAGATCCACACCGTCGCGCTCTCGGACGTCGACGGCAAGCCGCTTCGCCTCCTCCTGAACGCCCAAGGCAGCCAGACAGGCACGAACGGCGTGGTCCTCCAACGCCATAGGTGCGCCGAAGACCGCCATGATCCCGTCGCCGGTGAACTTGTCCACCGTGCCCCCGTACCGCTGCACAACTGCCGCGCAACGGTCGGCGAGGTCGGCCATGATCTCGCGCAACCGCTCCGCTCCAACCACCGCCGCGAGATCCATCGAGCGGACCACGTCGGCGAACAAGACGGTGACCTGCTTGTACTCCGCGCGGGTATCTACTTCGTCGACTGGTGAGCCACACCCATGACAAAACCGGGCGTTCTCTAAAGGCTCAGTGCCACACGTCCGGCACGCCGCTACGGTCGTCATCCGACCCTCCGCCGCTTACCGCCCCAGCGTTTCCAGGGTCCTTAAAGGATAGGCGGTTGGTCGCCCATTAGAGCTGATCAGGACAGGATGTGAGCCACGAGATCCGCCACGATTTGGCACCGGCTATCGGCGACGTCGAGTATGCCGACTCGGCGAGGGACTCACGCAGTGACTCTCCCCATCTTGCCGTCGCAAACATCAGTCTCTTCACGATGTTGAAAGCAACAATGCACGGAGGTGTGCAGCGGCGCGCCACCAACAACTATCCGACGGGACATTGATCTGGACGCTGCCCTCCGGCCGCAAATATGTCTGCCCGAGAACCCGGACAAGGGCGCTATCTATTCCCCGATCCCAAACTTCTTCGCTTCTTCCTCGACTTTGTCGACGGTGCCTTCGTACTTGCGGTCTACGACGTCGCCCGCCTTATCGATCGCCGTGTCCACCTTGTCGGCATTCTTCGACAGTAGATCCTTCACTTTGTCGCGCAGTCCCATCAGATCCACCCTTCGTCGGTTCCCAGGACATTGTCGTCCTGTGCAGACTTTCGTCACAAGCGGCGGCCGTTACCAGGCCACGTCGGGCGCATCGGTGCATAATCCGAACATTCCCGTCCCGCAGACCTACATCACGGCAGTGCGCTGCTGTTCCCGACGCTGTGCGCCACCCACCGGCCAGCTACCTCTAGCCGATCCGGCCCGCGCCGACCGATCCGGAGACCCCCGCCGTGATGATGCCGATCCGCACACACGCCCGCGCCCAAAACCGCGCCCACTACATTGCCGCCGAACGCGGCCACAGCCGGTAGCCGTGGTCGGCTCCGGCTGCCATCCGGGAAGCACCCCGACCGTCGACAGGGAACCCGTCCCCGGAGTGGAAGGCTCAGGCCTGTTTGCTGGGCTGGGCGCACGGACCGGCCAGTCCGCAGCCAGTCCGCAGTAGAGTTGGCGGCAACTTTTCGTAACCGTCAGAGCCAACCGTCTGACCTGCAGGTTCGTAGCACTGCCAACACAACTTGGCGGTGCAAACACCATGGGCCCAGTTCGCCGTCAACCCATTCAAACCCTGGTCAGATGACAATTGACGGCACGTTCGGCTTAGCCGACGCTGCCGGGTTCACTTGCGGGCCACTCATATGTTTTTCATAGCTAGTACCCAGCGCACCCTATTCGTTGCCCACGCATCATTTCAGCATGAGTGAAACACCTGAAACCCCAACCAGGCCGACCACGGTCGTCACTACGCATCCGACTGAGCCCGCTAAACCGTATTGGCTCTACCGGTTCGCGGCGTGGGTTGTGATCGTCGCCGGCATCCTGTTCATCGTCACGACCATTTTCTTCGCCGGCTTCAAACTCGCCGGGCACCACCACCACGGATGCCATCACTGGCACCAGCACGCCGCCCACGCCATGGGCCCAGGTGGCATGCATCACGGCGGCCCGGGCGCTGGTTTCCACGGTGGGCCTGGTGGCCCGGGTGGCGCTGCCAGCTTGGGTCCGTCACAGCCGCCGCAGTCCGTCGCTCCGTCGCTGGCTCCGGCACTCCCGTAGCCCGTAATCCGGTCCCGGTGAAGGATTTCCGGGACAGCACCAGGATGCGAAAGCCGCGGGCCATCACCATTGCCATGAGCCCGGCGTCCCCGCAGCGGGGCGCCGGGCTCCGAGTTTTGCAGGCGACGACGGCGGGGTCACCGCTACTCTCGGCCGCGTCCACTCGCGGCCCATGCTTACCTGAGGCATGATGAAGAAGCATGAGCGAGACAAGTCAGCCGTCGATTCCGCCGTCTCCCGCCACGCCGCCACCCGTCGCACCGCCGCCACCGCATTCTGAGCGGCTTTATCAGGCAGCGGCGTGGGTGGCAATCATTGCCGGAGTCGTGCTCATCGCCGTGGTCATTCTGCGTTTCGCCTGGTTCTTGTGCTGCTAGGACGGTAGCCACCCGGCCGGATCTGCGCTCTCGGCGGCAACGCGTCCGGTCGGGCTGATGATTCATCCGCGACTCCATGCGCGGGGTGTTTGATGGTCGGCGCGCTCGTGGGCATTATCGAGGGATGACCCAAGCACCCGAACCCCAGATCCCGCCGCCGCCCATCGGCCCGCCTCCGCCTCCGCCGGCGTACGTAGCAAAACCGTCTCGGCTCTACCAGGCTGCGGCCTGGGTGGTGATCGTCGCCGGCATTGTTTTCGTGGTGGCGGTCATCTTCTTCTCCGGTGCCACATTCGCTTGGCATCATCAGCGTCATCACCACCCCGGGATGTTCGGTCCGGGCGGTCCCGACGAGACGTTCGTCTTCCCCGGTGGGGCATATCCACCCGGCATGGGCCCCGGTTGGCCCGGCGGTCCGCCGATGATGCCAGGGCCCTTCGGCCCGGGTATGGGGCCGGGCGGGCCAGGCGGCCGTGGCGGTGGTCATGGCGGTCCCGGACAGCTACCGCCCGCCGCGCCGTAACGCGGCACATTGAAAGTGTCTGCGACACTGTTAAATTCGCCTGTGGACGCGATTAGCGGTCGCGCCGACGTGAGCCCGAGCTGCCACGACGGCCAACTCCGGCTTCTGTTTGGGTGGCCCAGTTGGCATGATCAAGATCCATGACCATCGAAGTCGCGGCGGTGACGATTGGTGTGGTGGTCGGTGGTGTCGCGGCGGTGTTCGCGGCTCCGCTCGGGGCGGCGAAACCTTCGGATCCGGGCGTGGTCAGCTATGCGGTCTTGGGCAAGGGCTCGGTGGGCAACATCGTCGGCGGGCCGATGCGGGACGAGTCGGTATTCACCCAGCCGTTCCAGTCGTACTTCGTCGACAACCCGGCGTGTAACAACTGGGCCGACATCGGGTTGCCAGAGGTGTACAACGACCCCGACCTGGCGTCCTTCAACGGCGCCAGCTCGCAGACCTCGCCGACCGACCAGACTCACTTCGTCAAACAAGCGGCCGGTGTCTTCGCAACCGGCGTCGCCGCCGGCGCGGCGTTTCATCGCGTCGTCGACCGCACGGTCGGCTGCTCCGGGCAGACCACGCCGATGCATCTGGACAACGGGACCACGCAAGTGTGGTCTTTCGACGGCGGACCGCCAGGCCCGGCCGACGCGGCATGGACCAAACAGGAAGCCGGTAGCGACCGTCGATGTTTCACCCAGACCCGTCTGCGGGAAAACGTGCTCCTGCAAGCAAAGGTCTGTCAGTCCGGCAACGGCGGTCCCGCGGTAAACGTGCTGGCCGGCGCCATGGAGAACGCGCTGGGTCAATAACCGTGGTGGAGTGGCGGCGCGAGCCGCGGCGCCCCTAAACCACGGTCGTCTCCCAACCGCGGGAATATGTCGGTGCCCTCTGGAAGATGGAAGCTTGTGACTATCGTTGGGTAGCCGCGCGCAACCAGCGGTCCGCGACCGACGGTCCGGGCCCGAAGGGATCGGGAAAATGGCGTTTGCCGTCGCGTCGCAGCCGGATCACGCACGCCCCGCAGAAAGCGAGCTGGCCAGTTCGTCGGCCGCCGCGCAGTACATCAGCGACAGATGCTTGTCCGACGGGCCGCTGGGGCGGGTCGGCCTGGAGGTCGAGGCGCATTGCTATGACCCGGCCGACCCGTATCGCCGACCGACCTGGGATGAAATCACCGACATCCTGAAATCACTGCCGGCAATGCCGGGCGGCAGCGTGGTCACCGTCGAACCCGGTGGCGCCGTGGAATTGTCCGGGCCGCCTGTCAACGGCGTGGTGCCGGCGATCGAGGCCATGACCACCGACCAGGCCATCCTGCGAGCAGCTTTCGCCCGCGCCGGCCTGTGGCTGGTATTGCTGGGCGCGGATCCGCTACGGCCGGCCAAGCGCATCAATCCGGGCGCGCGCTACCGCGCGATGGAACAGTTCTTCAAGGCCAGTCACACCGGTGTGGCGGGCGCGGCGATGATGACGTCGACGGCGTCGGTGCAGGTCAATCTCGACGCCGGCCCTGCAACCGGATGGACGGACCGGGTCCGGCTGGCACACGCCCTGGGGCCCACCTTGGTCGCGATCGCTGCGAATTCGCCGCTGCTGGGCGGCAGCTTCTCCGGCTGGCGATCCACCCGACAGCGGGTGTGGAGTCAGCTCGATTCGGCGCGCTGCGGACCCATTCTGACCGCCAGCGGCGAGGACCCGGCGACCGACTGGGCCCGCTATGCCCTGAAGGCGCCGGTGATGCTGGTGCACAGTCCTCCAGACGGCACTGCGGTGCCGGTGATGCACTACCTGCCCTTCGCCGACTGGGCCGATGGCCGCGAGCTGCTCGGCGGTCGCCGGCCGACCTCCTACGACCTGGAATATCACCTGACCACGCTGTTCCCGCCGGTGCGTCCACGGCAGTGGCTGGAAATCCGCTACCTGGACAGCGTCCCCGACGCCGTCTGGCCGGCGGTGGTGTTCACGCTGGTCACCCTGCTCGACGACCCGGTTGCCGCCGATATCGCGGCGGAAGCGGTCGAACCCGTCGCGACCGCCTGGGACATCGCGGCCCGGGTCGGGCTGAGCGACCCACGGCTCTACGCCGCAGCCAACCGGGTCGTGGCCGCCGCCGCCGACCTCGTGCCGCCCGCACTCGACGAGGCGATGCAGGGGCTGGTCGCGGCTGTTGAACGGGGCCGCTGTCCCGCCGACGAGTTTTCCGACCAGGTCATCGGCAACGGCATCGAGGCCACGGTCAGCAAGCTGGCGCTAGGGGAGACGTGACTCCGACCGAAGCACTGGCCCGCGATCTGAGCCGAGCGCGGGAACGGACCCTGCGGCTGGTCGATTTCGACGACGCCGAACTCCGCCGTCAGTACGACCCGCTGATGAGCCCGTTGGTGTGGGACTTGGCGCACATCGGCCAGCAGGAAGAGCTGTGGCTGCTGCGCGGTGGTGACCCGGACCGGCCGGGGATGCTGCCCCGCGCCGTCGAAAACCTCTACGACGCCTTCGTGCACTCCCGGGTCAGTCGCGTCGATCTGCCGCTGCTGTCGCCGGACCAGGCGCGGGCGTACTGCCGGACCGTGCGATCGGCCGCGCTGGATGCTCTCGATGCGCTGCCCGACGAGCCCGACCGCACATTCGTCTTCGGGATGGTGGTCAGCCACGAGAATCAGCACGACGAAACGATGCTGCAGGCACTGAATCTGCGTGGCGGTCCGCCGCTGCTGCCGGACACGGCGACGCTGCCGCCGGGCCGGCCAGGGCTCGCCGGGACGTCGGTGTTGGTACCCGGCGGTCCGTTCGTCCTGGGCGTCGACGCGGCCACTGAGCCGTTCTCGCTGGATAATGAACGCCCGGCTCACGTCGTCGATGTCCCGGCGTTTCGCATCGGCCGGGTTCCGGTCACCAACGGCGAGTGGGCGCAGTTCGTCGACGACGGTGGCTACGCGCAGCCGCGGTGGTGGTCGGCACGCGGCTGGGAGCACCGCCAAAACGCCGGCTTGACCGCGCCGCAGTTCTGGGATGCCGACGGGCAGACCCGTAGCCGGTTCGGTCGGGTCGAGAACATCCCCGCCGACGAGCCGGTCCAGCACGTCAGCTACTTCGAGGCCGAGGCCTACGCCGCGTGGGCCGGTGCCCGGCTGCCCACCGAAACCGAGTGGGAGAAGGCCTGCGCGTGGGATCCGGAAATCAATGCCCGGCGTCGTTATCCGTGGGGAACCGAGGAGCCGTCGGCTACCCGTGTCAACCTCGGCGGTGAGGCGCTGCGCCCGGCACCGGTCGGTGCCTACCCGGCTGGCGCGTCGGCCTACGGCGTCGAGCAGATGCTCGGCGACGTCTGGGAATGGACCAGCTCAACGTTGCAACCATGGCCTGGCTTCACCCCGATGATCTACCAGCGTTACTCCGAGCCGTTCTTCGGCGGGGACTACCGGGTGCTGCGCGGCGGGGCATGGGCTGTGGAGTCGGCCATCCTGCGGCCCAGCTTCCGTAACTGGGATCATCCGTATCGGCGGCAGGTCTTCAGCGGTGTCCGGTTGGCGTGGTCCGTCGGTGACGATCAAGCCGGGGGCCGCGCCTGATGTGCCGCCACCTCGGCTGGCTGGGACACGACGTCTCGGTCTCCTCGTTGGTGCTCGACCCACCGCATGGTCTCCGGGTGCAGTCTTACGCCCCGCGCCGGCAGAAGCACGGCCTGTTGAACGCCGACGGTTGGGGAGTCGGGTTTTTCGATGGCGCGACTCCGCGGCGCTGGCGCAGCGTCGCACCGTTGTGGGGAGACGCCTCATTCGGCTCCGTCGCGCCGGCGCTGCGCAGCCACTGCGTGGTGGCGGCGGTACGCTCGGCGACAGTCGGCATGCCGATCGAAGCCAGTGCGACCGCACCGTTCACCGATGGTCAGTGGCTGCTGTCGCACAACGGAATTGTCGACCGCAGTGTCCTGCCCGCGAGTTTGCCAGCCGAATCAGTTTGCGACAGCGCACTTCTCGCTGCACTGATCTTCGACCGCGGCATCGATGCGTTGGGAGAGACGATCGTCAAGGTCGGCGGCGACGACCCCAACGCGCGGCTGAACATTCTGGCGGCCAACGGTTCCCGGCTGCTCGCCACAACCTGGGGAGACACCCTGTCAATTCTGCGCCGCGACGACGGCCTGGTGTTGGCCAGCGAGCCGTATGACGATCAGCCCGGCTGGGAGGACGTGCCGGACCGCCACCTCGTCGAGGTCACCGCCGAGGGCGTCACATTGACCGCACTGGAACATACGAAGGGACATTGATGACGCTATCGCTGTGCAACCACCTGGCCGCGGACTCGGCGTATCAGGCCCTGCGCCGCGACGTGCTCGGCGGTCTCGCCGCTTCTCCGAAATCTTTGCCGCCGAAGTGGTTTTACGACTCGGTAGGCAGCGAGCTGTTTGACCAGATCACCCGGCTGCCTGAGTACTACCCGACACGTGCCGAGGCGGAGATCCTGCGTGCCCGGTCTGCGGAAATCGCGTCGGTCACCGGCGCGGACACCCTGGTCGAACTGGGCAGCGGCACGTCGGAAAAGACCCGCACCCTGCTGCAGGCGCTGGACGACGGCGGCACACTGCGCCGGTTCGTGCCGTTTGACGTCGACGCGAGCATGCTGTCAGCAGCCGCGACAGCCATCCAGCGTGAATATCCCGATATCGAAATCGCGGCTGTCTGCGGCGATTTCGAAGAGCACCTGTCGGAAATTCCGGACGGCGGGCGTCGGCTGTTCGTGTTCTTGGGCTCGACGGTCGGTAACCTCACCGCTGACCCGCGTGCGGAATTTCTGGCGGCGCTGGCGGCGGTGCTGCGTCCGGGCGACAGCCTGCTGCTGGGCACGGACCTGGTCAAGGACACCGGTCGACTCGTCGCGGCCTATGACGACGCCGCCGGCGTCACAGCACAGTTCAATCGCAATGTACTGGCCGTCATCAACCGGGAACTCGACGCCGACTTCGACGTCGACGCCTACCGGCACGTGGCCCGCTGGAACGCCGACGACGAGCGGATGGAGATGTGGCTGCGCGCCGAGAGCGCGCAGCGGGTGCGCATCGCTGCACTGGACCTGACCGTCGAGTTCGCTGCCGGTGAAGAGATCCTCACCGAAGTGTCCTGCAAGTTCCGCGCGGACGCGGTGGCCGACGAACTGGCCCGGGCCGGGCTGCGGCCCACCCGGTGGTGGATCGACGACGCCGGCGACTTCGGGCTGTCGCTGGCGGTCAAGTGAGCCAAGGCCTTTCCGACGCGTGGCGGGCGGCCCGGCCGCCGGTAGCGGGACTACATCTGGACAGCGCGGCCTGCTCACGGCAGAGCTACGCGATACTCGACGCGGCCGCGCGGCACGCGCGGCGTGAGGCCGAAGTCGGTGGATATGTCGCGGCTGAGGCCGCCAAACCTGTTCTCGACGCCGGACGCACCGCGGTCGCCACGCTCGCTGGCATGCCCGACGCAGAGGTGGTGTTCACCACCGGGTCGCTGCACGCGCTGGACCTGCTACTGGCCAGTTGGCCACCCGGCCGTCGCACGCTGGCGTGCCTGCCCGGCGAATACGGACCCAACCTGACCGTCATGGCCGCGCACGGCTTCGCCCGCCGCCCGCTACCGACCGACGGCGAGGGCCGGGTCGCGGTCGACAAAGCAGCCGCCGGCCTGGCCATCGACCCGCCCGACCTGGTCCACCTGACCGCGGTGGCCAGTCATCGCGGCGTGGTGCAACCGTTGCGCCAGATGGCCCAGCTGTGCGGTGAATTAGGTCTGCCGCTTGTCGTCGATGCCGCCCAAGCACTCGGCCAGGTGGGCTGTGCGGCGGGCGCCGACGTGACCTACGCGTCGTCGCGTAAATGGATCGCCGGACCGCGCGGCGTCGGCGTCCTCGCGGTGCGCCCGAAGCTGATGCAGCGGCTTCGGCCGCGGCTGCCACCGCCGGAGTGGGTATCGTCGCTGTCGGTGGCTCAACGACTTGAACTCGGCGAGGCTAATATCGCTGCCCGCGTGGGCTTTTCGCTTGCACTGGTCGAGCACGTAGCGTTCGGATCGGCTGCGGTGCATGCACGTCTGGCCGAGGTGGGCCGCATCAGCCGGACTGCGCTCGCTGACGTGCGCGGCTGGCGGGTGGTCGAATCCGTCGACGAGCAAAGCGCTATCACGACGCTGGCCCCCGTCGACGGGGCCCACCCGGAGAAGGTCCGGGCGTGGCTGATCGCCGAACGTCGCATCCTGACCACGTCGGCGTCGGTGGAGCGGGCGCCGATGGAGTTGACGGCGCCGGTACTGCGGATCTCGCCGCACGTGGACACCACCACCGACGATCTGTCGACATTCGCCGCGGCGCTGAACGACGCTACTGCGGCCGTGTAGCGCTGCGGTCCGCTATGCGGACCGCAGTACCTCATTGCCAGTGACTCTGGGAGGGGAGTTAAGGACCTGCTCACTGGCGAAGTCGACCCCATCGAACGCGAATGGGGGCTACGCCCTTGATCGTCATCCTGGCCCTGGGGGGCTGGGTGTACAGGGGCGCGTGGTTGCGCGCGGCGCTGGGGCGCGACGTGATCGCACGCAGATAGCACGCGACCCCGGCGCTGGGCTTCTCCCGGCCCGCAGGTCAAGCTCAGAGGCTATTTCTGCAGTCAGCCAGCATCCTGCGTGCATTCTTCGTACATTTTTGCTGCCGCTGGTCAGGCCGGTTCAGGGTACCGAGGCATGTTGCTGCCCACCCTGATTCTGGCGCGCCGAGCACGCACCACCCGCCACGCGCGCCGCTCAGGTCCCCGCGTCGGTAACAATGCGTCGATTGTGAGCAGGCGCTTTGTCCACCGGCAGTAATCTCACCGCATGGCCATCGAAAGAGACCACCGAAAGTTTGCGCAGTGCGAACTGGCAACGCATGGGTATTTGACGGCTGTCAGAGAACCTCAGCAGGTGCCAAAACCTGGTGTGACCGCAATACTGCTGGCAACGTTGTCTTCGGGGAAAACGTTGTCTTGGGGGAAGAGGGTGTCAGCGATCGCGTTGTTCTCGGCCACCGCATTCGGCCTGGCCATCTTATCCTCCTATCTACCCCGCACGGGTACATCGTCTCTCGGGATGGCGGTGGCGGCGGCTGACCCGTGTGGTGATCGCTGCGGAGGCGGCGGCAACGGGCAAGGCTCCTACGGTCCGGATACCTCCGGTTTTCAGCCGCCGGGCATGCCCAATCAGTTGCCGGATTATCAAAGCGGCGCCAACTCCGGAGACCCGGCCCCAGACCAAGCTGTCAGCCAGGTCACCCAACAAGCCGGACAGCAAGGCGCCACCCAGACCGCCAGCCAAGGACTACCGAAGCCACCACCACCGGATTCATGGTCGGGGCAAATCACCAACACCCCCGACCCCACAAGGCCGAACGCCGACAATGCGTTGACCATGGCGCAGCTGGTGCAACGCGTTTACGATCCGGCCCATCCTCTGCCCGCAGGCTGGTCGCAGCTCAGTTCGGCGCAGGTGGAGCAGCTCACCGGGATCAACCCGGACAACGTGGCCTCCGGTGTGCACGTCGGCGTGCTCACCGACGGCGCTGGGCACTATGTGGGTTCGTTCGCCGGGGCCGAAAACCAGTTCGATCAAGCTGCGGTGGTTGTTGAGGAAGTCGGCGGCAACCCACCCCAATACCAGATGGCTGTCCAGGTCATGAGCAGCCTGCTCAACAACTTCGGCGCCGGAAACGTCGCCGCCACCGGACATTCCATGGGCGGTGGAGAAGCCGCCGCCGGGGCTCTCAACAACGGCACCACCGCCATCACCTTCGAAGCCCAAGGGCTATCGCCCGGCTACCTGCAAAGTCTCGGAATGGACCCCCAAGCAACCTTCGCTCAAGCCGCCGACGGACAAGTCCAGCACTACTTCATCGAAGGCGAATTTGCCACCGCCCTACAACGCGAAATACCAGTAGTCAACGGCCTACCCAACGCCCCCGGCCTCAACTACGCGCTCCCCTTTGTCACCACCGACCCCGTTACCGGAGCCACCAGCATTTCCCCAGTCGGCCCGCTTGACCAAGCCCATAACATCGCCGCGGTCATAGATTCGTTAGCACAATCAGGGGTGGAACCTCAGTTGGTGTTCACGCAGCCCATCCCGGGCGAAAAAGCCGCCGAAGACGTTGTTAATACTGTCGCTCCAATTGTCGTCCTACCCATCGCCGAAGCCATTCTCGGCGACCTGACACCACCACCACCAACACCACCACCCCCACCACCACCAGCACCAGCACCAGCACCAGCACCAGCAGCACCAGCACTATAAAGAATAAATAAAGAGGAAATCGAAAGAATAAAGAGGAAATTGCATAATGAGGCACGTCAAGACAATCGGTGCCACCGCCATAACCGCCGCGGGACTAATTGCGGCCCCTGCCGCTAACGCCGAGGTACACACCGTCACCTACACCCTGTGGGTGGATAGCCCGGCCCCGAACGGCTTCAGTGTCAGCTACGTAACTAATGAACCGGTCGATCAACAAAGTCCTTCCCGTGGCGGCGATTCCAATTTGTTTTTGTCGCCCGGTGAGATCTGGACGCGTGAGACCACTATGGACGACCCGACTCAGTGGGCCTACATGGTGGCGGTTTACAAGAACGCGCCAGCCAATCCGGTCGGTACACACTGTGAAATTAGAGTCGATGGAGTTGTGGAAGCCACCGGCGTAAGCGTCTGCTCGATTCGGCAGCTGCATGCCGGAACCGGTCCGCCCGGGACTATGTGAGAGCGGATTTATGGCGGAGCGGGCCGGGCATCGGCGGCTTGCGCGTCAGGGCCGGTTCTGGTTTGCCGGCGTCGGTTCGCGGCCGCATCAGCTATAGGCGTGGACACGGTGCTCTCCTTGGTCAGCCTTGGCCTGGGGCGACGGCGTGCGGTTTTCAGGGCCATATGGCAATGGCCGAGGCGATGACTTGACGGTGTTTTACGCACTGGCGTCGCTCGCATGCCGGCGGGATCGGTGTCGGTCATCGGTGGCATAACGATGATCCGCGCCAGGACCGGCCGCTCCAGGCCGGCTCAATACGCACGGACCGGAAAGTCTATTAACTAATTCTCAGGTTTAGGGGCTCTTCGTAATTCAGCGTTTCGGCGCCTCGTCGAGGCGCACCGTGGGCGGGCGAAGATGAGCTGCTGGTTGCGGTTGCGATCGGTACTGGCGGGGATCGATACTGGCCGAGTTCGTTGTGGTTGA
>NZ_JBKQTQ010000250.1:0-65812 GCF_052143115.1 Mycobacterium sp. | reverse complement strand
CCTTACCCGCCCGTCGATAGCGAACCGCGATCGCCCTCGTCACGGCACTGCGCTGCGCCAACGTCAACCCCATCATCCGGCGGTAGCCCAGCCCCACCCCACAGGCCCGAACGACACGCCGTACGCGAGCATTCACACATGAGGCAACGAAGGAGCTACGCGGGCATATTTGATGAGTCAACGCGGAGTCAACGCGCGCCGACTCTCCGCGGGACTGATGTGGCAGGTGTGACTGTTGCGCGTCGATGAGACGACCCGCGCCGCTCGACGTCCGACGAATGTCGGACCTGCCGATCGAGGTCCCCGGACTTGTCGGCGCCGAGTCCTACACTCGCGGTGCCCGGTCGCAGACCGGCCGGACATGAAGCAGAAGGGACGGGGTCGCAATGCGATTCGTGCATACCGCCGACTGGCAACTCGGCATGACCCGTCACTTCCTCGCGGGCGAAGCACAGCCGCGGTATTCGGCGGCTCGCCGAGACGCCGTGGCCGACCTGCGATCACTGGTAGCCGACGTCGGCGCCGAGTTCGTCGTGGTGGCCGGTGACGTCTTTGAACACAACCAGCTCTCGCCACAAGTGGTCAGTCAATCACTGGAAGCCATGCGCGCCATCGGGATTCCGGTCTATTTGCTGCCCGGCAACCACGACCCGCTGGATGCGTCGTCGGTGTACACCAGCGCACTGTTCAAGGCCGAACGCCCCGCCAACGTGCGATTGCTCGATCGTGCCGGGTTGCACGAGGTCCGCCCTGGCCTGCAGATCGTGGCCGCACCATGGCGATCCAAGGCGCCGACGACCGACCTGGTTGCCGACGTGCTCAGAGATCTTGAGGGTCTGCCCTCTGACGGGGTCACCCGGGTACTCGTCGCTCACGGCGGTGTCGATGTGCTTGATCCCGATCCCACAAAGCCTTCGCTGATCCGGCTGGCCGGCCTGGAAGACGCGTTGGCCCGTGGCGTGGTGCAGTATGTGGCGCTCGGCGACAAGCATTCGCTAACTCAAGTCGGCAGCAGCGGACGTGTCTGGTATTCCGGCTCCCCGGAAGTCACCAATTTCGATGACGTTGAACCCGATCCCGGCCATGTGCTGGTCGTCGATGTCGACGAGACGGATCCGCAGCGCCCGGTCACCGTTGACGCGCAGAAAGTCGGTCGTTGGCGGTTTGTCACCCTGCATCGTCAGGTGGACAGCAGCCGCGATATCGCCGACCTGGATCTGAACTTGGATCTGATGCCTGACAAGGACCGGACGGTGTTGCGGCTGGCCATGATTGGTTCGTTGACGGTCACCGACCGCGCTGCCCTGGATGCCTGCTTGGACAAATATTCGCGATTGTTCGCTTCGCTGCGCGTGTGGGACAGCCACAGCGATCTGGCGGTCATACCGGCCGACGGCGAGTTCACCGACCTCGGCATCGGCGGCTTCGCCGCGGCGGCGGTCGAGGAACTGGTCGAGACGGCACGCACCGGGGATGCCGAAGTCGCCGGCGACGCGCAGGCAGCGCTGGCGCTGCTGCTGCGGCTGACCGACAAAGGCCACCAAGGTCGAGGTGCGGCATGAAGTTGCATCGACTGGTTCTGAAGAACTACCGCGGCATCGACTACCGCGAGATTGAATTCCCCGACCACGGCGTCGTCGTGGTTTCGGGAGCCAACGAGATCGGCAAGTCGTCGATGATCGAGGCGCTAGACCTGCTGCTGGAATCAAAGGACCGTTCGACGAAAAAGGAGGTCAAGCAGGTCAAGCCGACCCACGCCGACGTCGGATCCGAAGTAACGGCCGAGATCAGCACTGGCCCTTATCGTTTCGTTTATCGCAAGCGCTTCCACAAGAAGTGTGAGACGCAGCTGACGGTTCTGGAGCCACGCCGCGAACAGCACAGTGGTGACGAGGCGCATGACCGCGTGCAGTCCATGCTGGCCGAGACCGTCGACACCGAGCTGTGGCATGCCCAACGGGTGTTGCAGTCAGCGTCGACGGCGGCGGTGAATCTTTCGGGTTGCGACGCGCTGACCCGGGCGCTCGATGTCGCGGCGGGTGACACCGCAGCGCTGTCGGGCACCGAGCCGCTGCTCATCGAGCGGATCGATGCCGAGTACGGCCGCTACTTCACCCCGACGGGTCGTGCCACCGGCGAGTGGTCCGATGCGATCGCCGCGCTCCGCGACGCCGAGGACGAGGTGCAGCGATGCGCCGCGGCCGTCGCCGAGGTCGACGACCGCGTACATCGGCACGCCGCACTGACTGCCGAGCTGGCCGAGTTGTCGCCACTTCAACAGGCGGCCGCGGTCCGGCGGACCGCTGCCCAAGCCGCCGACGACAATATCGCTCAGCTCACCGAACAGGTAAAAGAAGCCGGGCTGATCGCTGCCGCCGCGGCCGCGACCAGCACCGCGTCGACCAGCGCGCACACCGAGCGGGTACGGCTGCGCGCCGAAACCGACACGCGCGCCGCCACGGTCGCGGCGGTCGAAGCCGAAGCGCGAGCGGCCGCGGAGGCGCAGGCGACGGCGCGCGAAGTCACCGTCGCGGCCGACGCCGTGGTCGAGGAGGCTAGCTCGCTCCTGGCCGCTGCCCAGCAGCGAGCCGAGACGGCCCGGCGCGCGGTCGACGAACTGGCCCGCCGTGACGAGGCCGATCGGTTGGCAACCCGACTTGCCAAGATCGACGCCGCGCAGCGCGACCGTGACCTGATCTCCGGCGAACTAACGACAATCGCACTGACCGACAACCTTTTTCGACAAATCGAGCAAGCCGCCGCGGCCGTCGAAAGAGTAGAGGGCCGACTCGCGTTGGTGTCGGCGACGGTGGAATTCGTGGCGGCCACCGACATCGAACTCGTCGTTGGCGACCAGCGGGTGTCGCTGCCCGCGGGCCAGAGCTGGACGACCACTGCGGGCGGCGCCACCGAGGTCGAGGTTCCCGGTGTCCTGACCGCGCGGTTCACTCCGGGCGCGACGGCCCTCGACATTCAGGCTGAATACGCTGCAGCGCAACAGGATCTGGTCGCGGCCCTGGCGGCCGCGCAGGTCCCTGACGTGGCAGCGGCGCGGCATACCGATCAGCGGCGGCGCGAACTACTGAGCGGCCGCGATCAGTTGACCGCAACCCTGGTCGGCTTGTGCGGTGACGACGAGGTCGAGCACCTGCGCTCCAAACTGGCCGAGTTGCGTGCCGCTCAGCAGGCCGACGACATCGGGATGGACGCCACCGCCGCGCGTGCCGAACTCGAGGAGGCCGACGCGGCTCGCGTCAAAGCCGGCGCCGACCTGGAGACGCATCGCCGGGTCGCGGCCGCGGCGGCGGCCAAGCTCACCGAAATATCCACGCAAGCAACCCTTTCGAACGACAAACTGGCTACCCAACGTGCCGAGCTGGCTGGGGTTGCTGACCGGCTGGCTCAGCAGCGCGCGGCCATCGCCGACGATAAGCTGCAGGCCGCCGCGGAAGCAGACCTGCAGACCGCGCAGGCGGCGAAACAACGGGTTGCCGAGCTGTCCGAACAACTGGCCGCCGCGGCACCTGACGCGGTGGCCGCCGAACTGGCTGACGCCACCGAGGCGGCTGAGGCAATAAAGGCCCGCCACGACGAGATCGCCCGCACACTGCACGAGATTGGTGTGGAGCTAACACTATTCGGCACCGAGGGCCGCAATGGCAAGCTCGATGCCGCTGAGACCAGGCGCGAACACGCCCGAAGCGAGCACACCCGGGTGGGCAGCCGAGCCCGCGCCGTCCAGTTGCTGCGGACGGTGATGGTCCGCCACCGCGACACCACAAGGCTGCGTTACGTCGAACCGTTCCGCACCGAATTGCAGCGACTCGGGCGCCCGGTGTTCGGCCCCAGTTTCGAGGTCGACATCGACACCGACCTGTGCATCCTCAACCGCACCCTGGACGGTTGCACCGTGCCGTATGAATCGCTGTCGGGCGGGGCCAAGGAGCAACTCGGCATTCTGGCGCGGCTGGCCGGAGCAACGCTGGTCGCCAAAGAGGACGCCGTCCCGATTCTGATCGATGACGCACTCGGCTTCACCGATCCGGGACGGTTGGCCAAAATGGCCGAGGTATTCGACACGCTGGGCGAGCGCGGACAGGTAATCGTATTGACCTGCACACCAGCCCGATACGACGGTGTCAAGGGCGCACAACGTATCGAACTGTGCGCCTAGCGATCCTTCGCCGCGCGCTCAGCGCGCTTCAGCGGGGCATTGATCCGTTGGCAGGTGTCCTCCATCGCGCCGATTTGCGGACGCGATAGCGGCCCGAGGAAATTGCCGGCTACCTCAGCCGCGCATGAATCCGATAGCGGTGTAGTCCACGTCGGCCAGCCCGGGCGCGCCGAAGTTGGCCAGATCCCTGCGCACCGCGATGTCGCCGGGCGACTGAAACAACGGCAGGTTGAACCCTTCCCGCCAGATCATCGCGTCGACCTTGTTAGCGAGCTCGCGCGCCGCGCCTTCGTCCAGCTCGGACAGCGTCTGATCGATCTTCGCGTCGATGCTGGCGTTGCCGATCTTGCCGAAGTTGCCCTCACCGTCCGAGGTATAGATCTGCGGCAGCGCCGACAGCGGGAAAGCGTTACCCACCCAACCGAATTGCACGATGTCGAAGTCGCCGACGCTCACGTACTGATTAAAGAATCCGTTGCCCGCTTTGACGTCGAGCACCAGCTTGACGCCGATCTGCGCCAGGTTCTGTTGAGCAACCAGGGCGATCTGCCGAGCGGCCGGTGAGTCGAACAGTACGTCTCGGACGACAAGCTTTTTACCGTCTTTTTCCCGCACCGCGCCATTGAGCTTCCAGCCCAGCGCATCCAAGTCTCTGCGGGCCTGATCAGGGTTGTAAGCGGCTGGCGCACTGTTGTTTTGGTAGCCCTGCTGGCCGACCACGTAAATGTGATTGTCGAGCGGCACTGGATCATCGGTCAGACCGTGCTGAACGACATTGACAATCGCCTGGCGGTCGATGCCTCGGCAGATTGCCAGCCGCAGCTTGTCGTCGGACAGGATCGATCCGGGTGCGCCGTTGAAGGTGAAGTGATACCAGGTCGGTGCCGGCGCGCTGCGGATCACGACTCCCGGGGTGCGTTCGGCTGTGACCATATCGTCGAGCGTGCTCACGCCGGCAGCATCGATCGCGTTGTTTTGCAGGGCGGGGATGACGGCGGAGGAGTCGAGCACCAGGAAGGTGATGGAGTTCAGCCGCGGCTTCCTGCCCCACCAGCGGGGATTGCGGGTCAGCACAATGCGCTGGGCGCTGTGGTCAATCCGGGACACAATGAAAGGTCCGGCTGACGGCCCGGGGGCGTCGAGTTGGCCCTTGTTGAAGGCGTCCGGGGTTGACGTCATGCTGCGGGGTTGCATGCCGCCGGCAAACATCCCGCGCCACTCCGCATACGGCTGGGCGAAGGTGATCACTGCCTGGCGATCGTCGACGCCCCTGGCCACCGATTTGACTCGCTCGAACCCGGCTCTACTGGCGATCAGGTAGCGCTTGTCGCGGCCGCTGCACGCCTCGACCTCGGCTTTGAGGTCTTCCCAGGTGATCGGGGTGCCGTCGCTCCACACCGCTTTCGGATTGATCGTCAACGTGACGACCTGCGGGCTGGCCTTGGTCAGCTCGGCAGCGGCGAAGTAGTCGGTGTTGAGTTTCAGCGAACCGTCGGCCTGGGTGATGAACGCCCCCGGCAGCGTCGGCGTGACTATCGAACCGACGTCGGCCGTGTTGCCGTCGATATTCAATACGTTGAAGTTCGCCGGAAACGAGCTGATCGCAAACCGCAGGTTGCCGCCGTCGCGCAGAGTCGTCGGGTCCCGCGGGTTGATATCGCTGGTGGTACCGACCCGCACAGCCCGCCGCCCCACGACGTCCTTGTAACCGTCCGAGCAGCCCGTGATGATCAGACAAACCATCACGGTCGCCAGCAGCGCAACCTTGCGGATCGTCGCGACGATGCTAACCACCGGCGACATCCGGGTGCGCTCGCGGGACTGCGGCCAATAGGCGCCGGGTGTACTCGTGCTGCGGGTTGGTGAACACTTGCTCGCCGGCGCCCTGCTCCACAATTTTTCCCCGGTACATCACCGCGACCCGGTGGGCCAGGTGTTTGACCACCGAAAGGTCATGAGACACAAACAGATAGGACAGCCCGAATCGTCGCTGCAGGTCCAGCAGCAGGTTGATGATGCCGGCCTGAATCGATACGTCGAGCGCCGACACCGGCTCATCGAGCGCAAGGATCTTCGGCTGCAGTGCCAGCGCCCGCGCAATACCAATCCGTTGTTTCTGGCCGCCGGAGAACTCGGCGGGATAGCGGCTGGCGTCGGCGTGGTTCAGTCCGACGATTCCCAGTAGCTCGGCGACTCGTTCCTCAGACCGACGCCTGTCGAATCCGTTGGTGGCCAATGGTTCAGCGATGACATCGAACACCGGGAGCCGCGGGTCCAGCGACGCCACCGGGTCCTGAAACACCACCTGCAACTCGGTCCGCAGCTTACGACGGGCCGCCGAGTCGAGGGCTGCCACGTCGGCGCCGAGAATCTCGATGGCACCGGCCTGGGGTGTGCCGAGCTCGAGGATCTGGCTCAACGTCGTTGATTTGCCCGAACCGGATTCGCCGACAATGCCCAGCGTGCGACCCTGCTCCAAGGTGAAGCTGACCCCGTCGACAGCGCGTACTTCACCGACCCGCCTGCGCAAAACCACACCTTTGGTCAGCGGGTAGGTCTTGGCGAGGTCGGTGACCTGCAGTACCACCGCAGGGTCCGTGACGCTGGTATCGACTGAAACCGGCTGTGTTGATACGTGATAGATCTCGGCCGCGCTGCGCCCCGCGACGTCGCCGGTGCGGATGCACGCTGCCCAGTGACCGTCCCGGATGGTGACGAGATCCGGTTCTGCCGAACGACATTCGCTGATGACCAGCGGACAGCGGGGGGCGAACTGGCAAGCACCAGGAGACAGCGACGTCATCGTCGGCGGCGCGCCCGGGATCGGAACCAGTCGGGTGCCCTGCGGGGAGTCCAGTCGCGGCACCGAGCCCAGCAACCCGGCCGTATAGGGCATCCGGCGGTCACGGTAGAGCTCTTCGACGGTGGCGATCTCGACCGGACGTCCCGCGTACATGACCAGCGCCCGGTCGGCGAACTCCGACACCACACCGAGGTCGTGGGTGATGATCAGCACACCCGCGCCAGTGACGTCGCGCGCGGTTCGCAGCACGTCGAGGATTTGCGCCTGCACGGTGACATCCAGCGCAGTGGTCGGTTCGTCGCAGATCAGCAGGTCCGGATCATTGGCGATCGCGATCGCGATCACCACGCGCTGACGCTCGCCGCCGGACAGTTCGTGCGGGAAAGCCCTTGCCCGGCTTTGCGGCTGGACGATGCCAACCAGTTCGAGCAGCTCAACGGCACGCTTGCGGGCACCCGCTCGGCTGACCTCGCGGTTGTGGACCCTGATGGCTTCGGCTATCTGGTCGCCGATGGTGTAAACGGGCGTCAGCGCCGACATCGGATCTTGAAAGACGGTGCCGATCGACTTGCCGCGAATCCGTGACATCGCCTGGTCGGGCAACCCGAGTAACTCGTCGCCGTGTAACCGCACCGATCCCGACACGTCAGTGTTCTCGGGCAGCAATCCGACGACCGCCATCGCGGCAGTGGTTTTCCCTGAACCGGATTCGCCGACGATGGCGACCACTTCGCCAGGGTCGATGCGGTAACTCGTACGGCGCACCGCGGACACGCGCGCGTCTCCGGTGTCGAAGGTGACGTTGAGATCCGCGACCTCGAGCAGGGCCGTCACTTTCGGCGCCGCTTCCTACGGCGTGATGATCGGCTGCCCGGATCCAGCGCGTCCCGCAGTCCGTCTCCGGTGAGGTTGGCGCACAACACGATCAGCACCAATGCTCCGGCCGGAAACAGGAATACCCAGGGAAATGTGGTGGTCGAAGGGGTGCCGTCGGCGATCAGCGTACCCAGCGAGACGTCGGGTGGCTGAATACCGAATCCCAAAAAGCTCAGCCCGGTTTCGGCCAGGACCGCGAAGCCGACGTTGAGGGTCGCGTCGATGATGAGGATCGACGCGACGTTCGGCAGGATGTGGTGCATAATCACGCGGCGATCCGGCACTCCCATAAACCTTGCCGCACGGATGAATTCGCGTTCTCGCAGGCTCATTGTCAGGCCGCGCACCATCCGCGAGCTGACCATCCAACCGAATATGGCCAGCAGAATGATGAGCCACAACATGCTGCTTGACTGTTTGATGCGCGGAGTGATGATCGCGATGATCAAGAAGCCGGGCACCACCAGCAGCAGATCCACCAGCCACATCAGCGCCCGGTCACGCCAGCCGCCGAAGTAACCGGCAATCGACCCGACGGTGGCGGCGATGCTGGTCGATATCAGTGCCACACAAAAGCCGATCAGCATCGACTTCTGCATGCCGCGCAGGGTCCGGGCCAACAGATCCTGGCCGAGCGCGTTGGTGCCGAACCAGTGCTTGACTGATGGTGGCTGCAGCAGCGCGTGGTAGTCGAGGGCGTTGTAGTCGTAGGGGAGTAGCGGCGGCAGCCCGTAGCAGCCGACGAACAGCACCACCAACAGAATCAACGCCACCACGGCAGGCCTGTTGCGGATGAAGCGCCGTATGACCAGGCTTCGTCGCGAGGTGAAGGTGGCTGGCTTGATGCCCACTCGCAGCGGGGTGGTGTCCGTGGTGGTCTCTTGCGTGATGAGCGCATCGTCGGCGGGTGTCATGAGCGCCGCTCCTCCTCATCGCTGCGCTCCGCATCGTCGCTGGCGCGGCGCGTCATGACACCCGCACCCTCGGGTCCAGCACCGCGTAGATGATGTCCGACAACAGCCCGGCGAACAGCAGCGCCGCGCCGGTAAACAGCGTGATCGTCGCGACGACGTGGGTGTCCTGACTCGTGATGGCCTGCACCACCCACTCGCCCATGCCGTGCCAGCCGAAGATCTTCTCGACGAACACCGCGCCGACGACCAAGCCACTGACCCCGTAGGCAAACAACGTGGCGAGCGGAATGAGCGCGGTGCGCAGGCCGTGCTTGAACAGCGCACGCCGGCGGGTCAGCCCCTTGGCCCGCGCGGTCCGGATGAAGTCCTCGCCGAGCACGTCCAGCATCGCGTTGCGCTGGTAGCGGCTGAAGCTCGCGGCCGCGCCCAGTGCCAGCGTCAGACTCGGCAGCACGATGTGCCGAGCGCGGTCGACGAGCTGGTCCCAGATTCCATCGGGCGGAATCGGCGAGGTTTCCCCGGTGTACGCAAAGATCCGCACCCCGGTGAGCATGTTCACCCGCAACGCGGCCAGGATGAGCAGGCCGGCCAGCACAAATGACGGGATGCTCAGAATGATCAGCGATAACACGGTGATCATGCGGTCGCTCAGCCGATACTGACGGACCGCTCCCCAGGCGCCCAGGACCACGCCGGTCACCGTGCCCACCAGCGAACCGATCAGCACCAGCCGAACGCTGACCCCGATTCGCGGCCACAACTCTTGCGACACCGGGTGACCGGTCACCGTGGTGCCGAAATCACCGCGGACCACCCCGGCAGCCCATTCCGCGTACCGGATCGGTACGGGTTTGTCCAAGCCGAGCTCAACGGCTTTGGCGTGGATAGCCTCAGCCGGCGGCTGCGGGTGACGCTCGATAAAACTGTCCAGCGGATGAAACGTCAGCGAGGCCAGGCAGAAGGCCATGAACGAGGCCAGCACCAACAGCACGACGTAGTTGAGCAAGCGACGCAACAGGAAGCGGATCATGATCTGCCCTTCCCGTGTCGCATGGGCACAGGGTAAGAGATGTGACCCAACAAGTCGCGGGCGCGGGTTAAAGGCGCAGCTAGTCAGCGTTGCGGCCGACCCCGGGCCCGCACCGGCACGAGTCGAACCGTTCTGATCGGGTTGATCCGGATCGGTGAAAATTCGCGTGTCGACGGTTAGAATCAGCCACTTGGGTCGGGCGTGCAGCAAACGACACTGCGACACAAGGAGATTGGCGTGACGGTCACCGACGACTACTTAGCCCACAACGCCGAATATGCAAGCTCCTTCAAGGGGCCGCTGCCGCTGCCGCCGAGCAAACATGTGGCGGTCGTCGCGTGCATGGACGCCCGGCTGGACGTCTACCGTGTGCTTGGAATCAAGGAGGGCGAGGCGCACGTCATCCGAAACGCCGGCGGGGTGGTCACCGATGACGCGATCCGGTCGCTCGCCATCAGCCAGCGGTTGCTGGGAACCAAGGAGATCATCCTGATTCACCACACCGACTGCGGGATGCTCACCTTCAGCGACGACGATTTCAAGCACGCGATCCAGCAGGAGACAGGGGTCAAACCGCCTTGGGCTGCCGAGGCCTTCCCCGATCTTGCCGAAGACGTTCGGCAGTCGTTGCGCCGCATCGAAAACAGTCCGTTCGTCACCAAGCACGAGTCGTTACGAGGCTTCATCTTCGACGTCGCAACCGGCAAGCTCAACGAGGTCACCGGCTAGGCGGCGCTTACGGCGGGTTGCCCGCGGCGTATTGAATACCAAGGTTGACCTGCTCGATAGCCTGTTGTGTCAGGTTGATCGCGGCGTCGCGATGTCCGCCCTTGTCAGGCTCTGCCTCCCGTAGCTCGTTGACCGCCTGCTGCAGATCGTTTCTGCCGCCAAACATGTGCTCTTGAAACGCGAATGCGGTGCCGGCGCCAACGGTGGTGAAGGCGACTGCCATCAGCAGTGCGCCGGCCATCACTCGGCCCTTCGAAATCTCCATCTGAGCGAACCCTTCGTTCATTGGTGGTTCCGTGTCGCCTCGCGCCGTCCGCGGCGTCGTGGTCGAAAACGAGAATCTGACATGGTCCTTGTTGGAATCTTGCGCTGCAGCTCACGGAGGCTTTTGCCGCTGCGGACGACCAGCGAGTTCCCCTCGACGATTGGCGTCCCCGCCCGATTCATTGACAGCGGCCGATCGGGCTGGTTTTATACAGGGTAATGCTCATAAACCTGACCAGTACTACCAACTTTACCCAGAATTGAGGGGTTGATGACCAGTCAAGCGACGGCTAACCGAGCGGAGGGGGCAAACGACCGCCGCCCGGTCCCCGGACAATACGAACTAAGCCATCTGCGCTCGTTGGAGGCCGAGGCCATCCACATCATTCGCGAGGTGGCCGCCGAGTTCGAGCGCCCGGTTCTGCTGTTCTCCGGCGGCAAGGACTCGATCGTGATGCTGCATCTGGCGCTCAAGGCGTTTCGCCCCGGCCGGCTGCCGTTCCCGGTGATGCACGTCGACACCGGTCATAACTTCGACGAAGTCATCGTCACCCGCGACGAGTTGGTCGCCGAGACCGGAGTGCGGTTGGTCGTCGCCAAGGTGCAAGACGACATCGACGCCGGCCGGGTTGTCGAGACCATCCCGTCGCGCAACCCGATTCAGACCGTGACGTTGCTGCGCGCGATCCGCGAAAACAAGTTCGACGCGGCATTCGGCGGCGCCCGGCGTGACGAGGAGAAGGCGCGCGCCAAGGAGCGGGTGTTCAGCTTCCGCGACGAGTTCGGTCAATGGGACCCCAAGGTGCAGAGGCCCGAGTTGTGGAACATCTACAACGGGCGACACCACAAGGGTGAGCACATCCGGGTGTTCCCGCTGTCCAACTGGACCGAGTTCGACATCTGGTCCTACATCGGCGCCGAGAAGGTCAAGTTGCCGCCGATCTACTACGCGCACCGGCGGAAAGTCTTCGAGCGCGACGGGATGCTGCTCGCGGTCGACCGCCACCTGCAGCCGCGCGCCGACGAGAAGGTGTTCGAGGCCACGGTGCGCTTCCGCACCGTGGGCGACGTCACCTGTACCGGCTGTGTGGAATCGACCGCAGCCACCGTCGCGGAGGTGGTCGCCGAGACGGCGGTGTCACGGCTGACCGAACGCGGCGCTACCAGAGCAGACGACCGGATCTCCGAGGCCGGGATGGAAGACCGCAAGAGGCAGGGGTACTTCTGATGGCAACACTGCTGCGCATCGCAACGGCCGGCTCGGTCGACGATGGCAAGTCCACTCTGATCGGGCGCCTGCTGTATGACTCCAAGGCCGTCATGGAGGACCAGTGGGCCTCGGTGGAAGCCACCTCCAAGGAACGTGGCCACGAATACACCGACCTGTCACTGGTCACAGACGGGCTGCGCGCCGAGCGAGAGCAAGGCATCACGATCGATGTCGCCTACCGCTACTTCGCCACTCCCAAGCGCAAATTCATCATCGCCGACACTCCCGGTCACATCCAGTACACCCGCAACATGGTGACCGGGGCGTCCACCGCCCAGCTGGCCATCGTCCTCGTCGACGCCCGCCACGGTCTGCTCGAGCAATCCCGTCGACACACGTTCCTGGCCTCGTTGCTAGGCATCGAGCACATCGTGCTCGCCGTCAACAAGATGGATCTGATCGACTGGGACAAAGAAGCTTTCGAGGCGATCCGCGACGAGTTCCACGCCTTCGCCACCCGCCTTGACGTGCAAGACGTGCTCACTATTCCGATGTCGGCGCTGCACGGTGACAATGTGGTCACCAAGTCGGACAACACCCCGTGGTACGACGGGCCGGCGTTGTTGTCGCACCTCGAAGAGGTTTACGTCGCTGCCGACCGTAACCTCGTCGACGTCCGCTTCCCGGTGCAGTACGTCATCCGCCCGCAGACTCGCGAGCATCAAGACCACCGCAGCTACGCGGGCACGGTGGCCAGCGGTGTGATGCGTCCGGGCGACGAGGTGATCGTGCTGCCGACGGGTAAGCCGACTCGGATCACGGCGATCGACGGGCCGAGCGGACCAGTGGAGGAAGCGTTTCCGCCGATGGCCGTCTCGATCAGCTTGGCCGACGACATCGACCTCTCGCGCGGCGACATGATCGCCCGGCCCACGAATGAACCGAGGGTCACTCAGGACTTCGACGCGACCGTGTGCTGGATGGCGGATGGCTCGGCGCTGGAGGCTGGCCGCGACTACCTGATCAAGCACACCACCCGAACCACCCGGGTAAGGGTCACCGCGCTGGACTATCGGCTCGATGTCAACACGCTGCACCGTGACAAGACCGCGGAAGCGTTGCAGCTCAACGAGCTTGGCCGCGTCTCGCTGCGCGCCCAGGTGCCGCTGCTGCTCGACGAGTACACCCGCAACGCCAGCACCGGATCCTTCATCCTGATCGACCCCGACACCAACGGGACCGTGGCCGCGGGCATGGTGTTGCGGGAGGCTTCGACTCGCTCCTCGAGCCCGAACACGGTGCGGCACAAGTCGCTGGTGACCGCTGAGGACCGGATGTCGCGGGGCCGCACGCTGTGGTTCACCGGGCTGTCGGGTTCCGGCAAGTCGTCGGTGGCCATGCTGGTCGAGCAGAAGCTGCTCGAAAACGGCGTCCCCGCTTATGTTCTCGACGGCGACAACTTGCGGCACGGTTTGAATGCCGACCTGGGCTTCAGCATGGACGACCGGGCGGAAAACCTCCGTCGTCTTGCGCACGTGGCGGCGCTGATCGCTGATTCCGGGCACACCGTGCTGGTACCGGCGATCAGCCCACTGGCCGAGCATCGCGACCTGGCTCGCCGCGTGCATGCCGACGCCGGGCTCGACTTTCTCGAGGTGTTCTGCGACACCCCGCTCGAGGATTGCGAGCGCCGAGACCCCAAGGGGCTCTACGCCAAGGCTCGTGCGGGTGAGATCACCCATTTCACCGGCATCGACAGCCCGTACCAACGGCCAAAGAATCCCGACTTACGTCTGACGCCGGACCGCAGCCTCGACGAGCTGGCGCAGCAAGTCGTCGACCTGATCGAGTCCAAAAGTTGAGCATCCACAGCGACGACAACGTGGCGGCGCGGCTGGCCGCTGAAGCCGGCCGGCTGCTGCTCGCGGTGCGCGACGAGCTTGCCGATGCCACCCAAGCTGAGCGAAAAGCAGCGGGGGACAAGCGCTCCCACGATTATTTGATGGATGCGCTGGCGCGCGAGCGCCCGGCCGACGCGGTGCTCTCCGAAGAAGGCGCCGACGACCCGGTGCGGTTGCGCTCCGAGCGGGTATGGATCGTCGACCCGTTGGACGGCACCCGGGAGTTCTCCGAACTGGGCCGTCAGGACTGGGCCGTCCACGTCGCGCTGTGGCAATCGGGCGATCTGGTCGCGGGCGCGGTTGTGCTGCCCGCACAGGGCGTCACGCTGGCCACACCCGATCCCGCGCCGCCGCCGGCATACGCGGGATCACCGCGCATCGTGGTCTCGCGCACCCGCCCACCGGCGATCGCGTTGCAGGTCCGCGACCACCTGGACGGCACGCTGGTCGAGATGGGATCGGCCGGCGCGAAGGTCGCCGCGGTGGTTCAGGGTCTGGCCGACGTGTATGTGCACGCCGGCGGACAGTACGAATGGGATTCTGCGGCGCCGGTCGCGGTGGCCCGCGCTGCCGGTCTGCACACCTCGCGTCTGGATGGTTCGCCGCTGGAGTACAACAGGCCCGATCCGCTGCTGCCGGACCTGGTGGTGTGCCGACCCGAATACGCCGACGCGGTGCTGGCGGTGACGGGTTGAGCGACTACGGCGCTTAACCTTGAAAGGCTGCCCGACTCGCCCCCTCGCCGCGACGCGGCTGGGGGTGCCCCCACCTCGGGCCGGTCCCCGGCCCGCATCGTCGTCGGGCGGCGGTGGGAGGATCGTGTCCATGCGCATGTCGGCCAAGGCGGAGTATGCGGTGCGGGCAATGGTCCAGTTGGCCACCGTCGATGGCGGCGTACGGGTCAAGACTGACGACCTGGCGCACGCCCAGGGCATCCCACCGCAGTTCCTCGTCGACATCTTGTCCGACCTGCGCACCGATCGCCTGGTGCGCAGCCACCGTGGTCGCGACGGTGGATACGAATTGGCCCGCCCCGGTAGCGAAATCAGCATCGCCGATGTGTTGCGTTCCATCGACGGTCCGCTGGCCAGCGTCCGCGACGTCGGTTTGGGCGATCTGCCGTATTCCGGTCCGACCGCCGCGCTGACCGACGTTTGGCGGGCGCTGCGCGCCAGCATGCGCTCGGTGCTGGAGGAAACGACTCTCGCCGACGTCGCAGCAGGTGCCCTGCCGAACCATGTCGGTCAGCTGGCCGACGACTATCGCGCCCAGGAAAGCAGGCGCCACGGCCCCCGAAATGCGGGGTAGCGCTTAGTTGCGCGAGCAGACGCAAAAGGCCCCGACACGCCGAGGCGTGAGGGGCTTTTGCGTCTGCTCGCCCTTAGCCGCCTGAGCCGTAGGGCCGGGTCAGAATCTCCAGGAAGTGTCCGGCCGGATCGGGGAAGTACACCCCGCGGCCGTCGTCGCGGGTGTTGATCTCGCCCGGTCGTTGGCGGCCCGGGTCCGCCCAGTGCTGCAGCCCGCGCGATTGGATCTTGCCGTAAATCGCGTCGAAGTCGTCCTCCGAGACCAGGAACGCGTAGTGCTGCGGCCGGATCTCCTCGCCTTCGGATGCATCGGTGTAGTCGAGGCTTGCGCCGTGCTCGAGAGTGACGGTCAGGAAATGGCCGAACGGCGTCGGACCGGGCAACCCGAACAGCTCGGTGAGAAACTCCGCGGACTCCCGCTTATCACGGGCGGCGACAATGGTGTGGTTGAAAGCGATAGGCATTGTGCTTTCCAGTCAACCACTGCGGCCGCCCTGCGACAACGTTGGAGCAGCTACTTCGGCGCGGTCAGCTCCAACGCGATGTTGTCCGGGTCGCGAAACTCCAGGATGTACAACGGCCCGATGTCCTTGACCGGCTCATGGTCGATGCCCAGATCGTCGAGATGCATTGCCGCGGAGTATAATTCGGCCTTACTGACGGCCCTGAACGCGATGTGGTCCAGCCCGCAGCGGTCCTCGTGGAAGCGGTCGGTGGCGACCGGCCGCAGCGCGATCAGCGCGCCACCCATGTCGTAGATGACACCGCCGAACAGGAAAGCGAGCTGGTTGCGGGTCGCCACGTCGGCGTTCTCCGGCACCTCAAGCAGAACCGGCCAACCGAAGACGCTCTCGTAGAACTGTCGGGAACGCTCGATATCGCTGACGGTGAGCCGCACATGCGCGATGGAATTGGCGGTGATTCCCATCCCAGACATGGTGCCACGCGGCGATGTGCGGGCATCGACCGGTCTGCATGCCAGAATCGCCGTCGTGCAGATATCGATGACCATGCCGGTCATGGAGCCGGACTTGGATGCCGCCGTGCTGCGGGATTGGGCCCATGCGATCGACGACGGCCCGTTCGCGTCGTTGTGTTGGGGCGAGCGGATGGCCTTCGACAACCCGGAAACCTTGACGCTGATGGGCGCGCTGGCCGCGTGGACCGATCGGGTGCGGCTGGTGACGACGGTGATCGTTCCGCAGCTGCACGACCCGGTCATGCTGGCCAAGGCGTTGGCGACCGGGGACATGCTGTGCGGCGGACGGCTGAGCGTGGGTCTGGGCGTGGGCGGCCGGATTGAGGATTATCAGGCGGTCGGCGCTTATCCGGCGACGCAGACCATGCGTGGCATCGCCGAGCGGGTGGCGGTCATGAAACGAGTGTGGGCGGGCTCGAAGATCACCGAGTCGGTGCTGCCGGTCGGGCCGGCGCCGGTCCAGGCGGGCGGGCCGCCGCTGCTGGTCGGAACCATCGGGCCGAAGACCCTGCGCAGCGCTGCGGCCTGGGCCGACGGCCTGGCCGGAACCACATTGGACCTCGACGTCGTCAAGCAGAACGAGCTGTTCGACGTGGCGCGTGCGGCGTGGGCCGAGGCCGGCAAGCCTAAACCCCACCTGATCACATCGTTCTGGTTCGCGCTTGGTCCCGTCAGTGCGGCCCGCCAGCAGGTGCACCGGCATCTGCGGCGCTACATGAACTGGATACCCGCCGAGTACATCGACGCGATGGCGCCGAGTACCGGGTTTGCCGGCAGTGAGGAGGAGCTGGTCGCGGTGCTGCGCAAGTTCGAAGCGGTCGGCACCGACGAAATCCAGCTCATCCCAACCAGTTCCGATCTCGCGCAACTTCAACGGGTGGAAGACGTCGTCGTCGCGATCTAGGACAGTGAGCGGCTAACGAAGCCCTTCGCCTCGCCCAACGCCGTCGAGCGAGATACTGAACCCATGTCTGAGCGCAACGTGTTGGGCGGTCCGCTGGAACCATGCGGCAGTGACCCGCTCACCGGCTTCTACCGCGACGGTTGCTGTTCGACCGGGCCGGAGGATCTGGGCTTGCACACGATCTGCGCCGTGGTGACCGCCGAGTTCCTTGACCACCAACGTTCGATAGGAAACGACCTGTCAACGCCCAGGCCGCAGTTGCGCTTTCCTGGCCTGGTACCCGGAGACCGCTGGTGCGTCACTGCCGGGAACTGGCTCGTGGCCTACCGCGACGGCTGCGCCGCCCCCGTGGTGTTGGCGTCCACTCACGAGCGCACCCTCGACGTGGTACCCCTCGAGGCGCTGCGGGAACACGCCGTCGACGTACCCGACGACTTAGGCAGTCTGTAGAGCCTTAACGTCATCCAACGGCTGGCGGCCCGGCAGGCGGATCCTGCTGGCGTCGAGGCGCATATGCAGGCCCAAGTCGCCTATGTCGTGGCCGAGAACAACTGGCCGCGACGGGCCGAGCAGTGGAGTGCCTGGCTGTCCGGCCTGGCCTGACGCATCGCGGGAACACGCCGTCGACATAAGGGTTGGCGCCCGATGAAACGTCGGCGCGATTAAGCACCGCACCCCCTTGCAGATATAACCTTCCGCCATGATGCGCGTCGCGATCGTGGGTGGTGGTGCCGCGGGCGTGCTCGCCGCGGTACATCTCCGCCAGAGCAGACCAGATGCGCAGATCACGCTGATCGACGCCTCCGGTCGTCCTGGCACCGGCGCGGCGTATGGCACCGACGACCCGACCCACTTGCTAAACGTTCCTGCGCAGCGCATGTCCGCATGGCCAGACGATCCCGATCACTTCTGCCGTTGGCTCGATGAACGAGCTGTCACTCCGGTGCACAGCTTCGCGCCGCGTCTTGCGTACGGCCGCTACCTGCGAGAACAACTCGCGGTTGCCGACATCCGGATCGAGACTGCCGAGGTTGTCGGGTTGGTGCCGGGCGTGCCCGTGCGCGTAGCGCTGAACGATGGGCGTTCGGTATTGGCCGACACCGTTGTGCTCGCGTCTGGACGCCCCGAGGGCGGCATGCCCGAATCGTTGGAACGCGCCTTCGCTCCGGTCTTGGCGGCAGGCACCGACGGCAAGGTTGTGCTGGATCCATGGGCGCCCGGCGCGCTCGCGGCCCTTGGTGCGCGTCGGCCCGCGAGCGTCTTGGTGATTGGTTCGGGACTCACGGGAGTAGATGTCGCGCTGCATCTCATTGCGCGGGGCGCCACGGTCACGCTGCTGTCGCGTCAGGGCGCGCTCCCGCGCCGATTCCGCGCTACAGGCGCGCCGACAGAGTTGCCGAACGTCGATGCGCTCGCGGCCGAGGTCTCGCTTGAGCAATTGCGCGCCGCGTTCGGCGCTGATCTCGCGTACGCGCGCGAAGCCGGTTCGGACTGGCGACAGGTGATCGACGCAGTGCGGCCGCGTTCCGCCCGGCTGTGGCGCTCGTTGGGGTGGGAGGACCAGCGCCGGTTCCTGCGTGAGGACTTGCGGCAGTGGGAGGTTCTTCGCCACCGCATGCCGCCCACGACTGCCGATGCGATTCATGCGGCGATCGACAATGGCCAACTGAGCATCGAAGCGGGCGAGGTCGCCGATGTGTCGCTGCACGGCAGTGGCGTTGAACTGGTTGTCACAACGGGCGACGGCTCCGTGCGTCGCCGTGGTGATGCGGTTGTCGTCGCCACTGGCGCGGTGTGGGATCGGCGGTCGCTGCAACGCTGCGCGCTCTGGGCGAACCTGTTGGCCACAGATGTCGCGTCGTTGCACCCGTGCGGCGTAGGTGTGCGAGTCGATGCGGACGGCTACCTCATCGACGGGGCTGGGGGCACGGTCCCGGACATCGTGTGTCTCGGCTCGATCCGCCAGGGTGAGTTGTGGGAGACCACTGCGATTCCCGAAATCCGTGCCCAAGCGGCGGCTATCGCGGAGCTGCTCGCCGACGACAAGCGCGACCGTCCGGTGCGTGTGCCCAGTCTCATCACGACTGCGCCGGAATTGAGCGGTGCGCCTGCTTCGTATGCCGAGGGTGTGCGTCGCCTGCTCGCCGTCCAAGACGGCGCATCGATCGCCTTCGCTGCCGCGGTCGCGGAAGATCCGCAGCACGCGCGTGCGCACGTCGCGCTCGCGATGATTGCCACCGAACGGCCCGACCGTGCGGGCGGCCCGGACGCGGTCGCCGGCCATCTCGCTCGAGCGCGCGCGGCGCTTGCACATGGGAGCGACGAAGACCGCAGCCACGTCGAGGCCATCGCGACGTGGTGCGAGAAGGGAAACGCGGCGGGCACCGACGCATTAATCGACCATCTCGACCGCGTACCGAACGATGAAGTCGCATTGCTTGTGCTCGCGCCGTCGATTGCGTTCGCGGGGGCTGGCGACGCGTTGCCGGACGCGTGGCAGTACGTCGAGCGATTCACTGGCGTGCACGGCGAGGCGCCGTGGTATCTCGGCTTGCGCGCCTACGGCCGAACGGAGCAGGGCCTCTGGTACGACGCAGCCGACCTGGCTGACGCCGCACTCGAACTCGATCCAGGCAATGGCAACGCCGCGCATGCGTTGACGCACGTGCACTACGAGACGGACGCGCATGGCGCCGGGCTGAAATGGCTGACGGACTGGATCCCGAGCGACGGCAGCACGCAGCGCTACCTCCCGCACTTTCAGTGGCATGCCGCGCTGCACGAGCTCGCGATGGGAGACGCGGCTGCTGCGGCGCGTCGGTACGCCGCATTTCTCGCGCCGCCCCGGTCGAAGGACGTGCGCTGTCTGGTTGATGCCGGTTCGCTCGCATGGCGGGCGCGGCTGCATCCGGACTGGGTGACTCCACCCGATCCGATGCCGTTGCTGGCCGAGGTCGGCTCGCTTGCGTATGCGCCGCAAACACCGTTTATCGCGTTCCACGCGCTGCTTGTACTGGCCGCAGCGAATGATCCAGCCGCGATACGCGCGATCAATGTGCCTGGTGCGACCGATGCGCAGGCAACGACGTTGCGTCTCATCGGAGAGGGTCTTATTGCGTTGACGGAGGGTGAGCCGCGCGCAGCGCTCGACTATCTCCTCGAATCGCTCGCAGGGCTTCCGTCGATTGGCGGTAGTCGTGTGCAACAAGAAGTGGTGCTCGAAACGGCGTTGGCCGCGATGCTCCAACTCGGTGCACCGGGTCAAGCGGCGCGCCTGTTGTCGCGACATCGCGCTGCGCCCGGGCCACAGGTGACCCGCGGCGCCGTGAACTGACCCGGCGAACGAGGATTACCGACTTCGGGGTGCGGTTGTACGCCCGATGAATTCAGCTCCAGTGCGGCGGGATTCGAGATGGAGCCCGGCATCCGATCGGTAGACCGATCCTGACCGCTGCGATACCATCCCGGTGCGGCACTTCCGGCTATTGCGCTGATAAGGAAGGGTGAATGACTGAGGATGCGGCGCGGTTTGGTGATCCGCGCATACCTTCTGAAACGATCACCTCGAAGTCGCACCTGTTCCATCTCGGCGCCCTGGCCCCCACCACATATGACGGGGGTACACAGCAGCAGGCGCACGAAGATAATTTTCCGATACTCAAGGGTCAAGAGGCCAGCATCCAGCTGATCACGTTGCAGCCCGGAGCTATTCGCGAGCCGCATTGGCATCCCAGCGCGTGGGAGATCAACCTGGTCACCAGCGGAGTCGCGACCTGGGTCCTCATCGACGGGAACGGCAACCACGAGAGTTTCGACGCCCACGTCGACGACATCGTGTTCGCGCCCCAGGGTTCCTTCCACTACTTCGAGAACCGCGGCACGGGAAATCTGGAAGTGCTGATCATTCAGAACACCAGTGCACCTGAAGACGAAGACAACATCGGTGTCGGCGAGTCGTTGAGTAAGCTTCCGCCCACGGTTTTGTCCGCTGTCTTCGGCGTTCCCGCAGAGACGTTCAACTCCTTCAAAAAGTTCGACAACGCGGTCACCATCCTGCGATCGCACAAATAAAGACGGCGAGGTTGGGGATGCCGATTAATCGTCGCAAGGTCTTGGGTGGAGCGGGCCTGGCCGCCGGAGCGGCCGCAACCGGTGTAGGGGTTGACCGTCTTGTCACCGGGTATCGCACCGATAAGGAAATGTCGCTGGCCGATGATGCGACACGGTTTGGTGATCCCCGCCTACCCGCTGAGACGATCACCTCGAAATCGCACCTCCATCTCGGCGATTCGCCCGTCAACAAGTATGACGGGGGCTGGTTTCAGCAGGCGGACGAGGACAATTTTCCGATACTCAAAGGTCAACAGGCCAGCATCGTGTCGCTCACGCTGTACCCCGGAGGTATCCGCGAGCCGCACTGGCATCCCAGCGCGTGGGAGATCAACATAGTCACCAGCGGAGTTGCGGCCTGGGTGGTCGTCGACGGGAACGGCAACCACGAGAGCTTCGACCAACATGTCGGCGACGTCGTGTTCGCACCCCAGGGTTCCTTCCACTATTTCGAGAACCGGGGCCCGGGCGACATGAAGATTGTGATCATCCAGAACACCAGTACGCCCGAATCCAAGGACAACATCGGCATAGGTGAGTCCCTCAGCATGCTTCCACCGCGGGTGTTGTCCGCCGTATTCGGCGTTCCCGCAGACACGTTCAAGCCGTTCAAAAAGTTCGACAACGCGATCGTCATCTTGCGATCGCACTAGCCAACACTCGCTGCGGCTGGGTGCCAATCGGCGCATTGAAACTGTGTGCGTGACTCCGGTTTACGACCAGGTGGTAGTGCCAACGTCAGCAGCGGATCCGGTGAGGCTGCCGGCAACCTCGGTATCAGCGACGACCAACGCACCCGCTCGGCTGCGAATGTCTGCGGCGAAAACTTGGGCCTGCGCTTGACGAGCGGCCAGCTCAGCGGTTGTGCGGCTCGGTTGAGTATCGGTGACCGACAGGTCCTCCCCGACGGTGAAACCGGCGTTGTAAGCGTCCTCGACCGCGTAGAGAACTCGATCGCGTAGGCGCTCCAACTCGCCGGCCTGTCGACGGGCGATGCGTGAGGTACCGCGCAGCTGGTCGGCGTGGTTGCTGGCAACGGTGTAATCCGATGCTGTGCGCGCCCGCAAGGCATCCCCGCCGACACCCTGCCAGTCCAGCGCTTGGGCCTGGTTGCGGACCTGCCAGTGGGCATCCTCCCAGTGGTCGGCCAGGTGGTCCCAATACTCGGCGGCGTCGACCAGGTGGTCGATGGTGTAAGCCTCAACCTGGCTGCGCGTAGGGATCATACGGCCCCTCCAGTCCCAAATTCTTTGGGCAGCTGGTCAATCGGCACCGGCGCTGATGCAGTCGGTCCAGGCGGCGGTGCAGTGCCAATGGGCCCAGATTGCGGTGCCGTGTCCGTGGGCCCAGGCGTCGGTGGAGCATGTGTGGGGCTGCCGGCGTGACTAAGTGTGCCGGTCAGGTTGTTGACGAGGCTGGTGGAGGTCGAGACTGCCGTCGAGGTGAGTTGTCCGAGCATGCTAGTGACGGCGTTGACGCTTCCCATTGAGCCGGAGAACATGCCGATCATGCTCGAGACACTGCTGAGCACGTCTTTGAACGCGTCTCCTCCCGCCTTCGTGTCCTGGGTCTGATACTCGTTGGCGGCATCGTGGGACGCTGCGGCGGTGTCACCAATACGCGTCTGGAACGCCGCCGTGGCGGCGGCCGCCTGGGTATAAATTCCATCAGTCGCGGCCGCGCTGGGCCAGGTCCGGGCAAGGTTGACCGGTGGGGCATCGCCCGCACCCAGACCGATACCAATCATCTGCCAACGAGTGGCTGCAGCGCCCAACTCATCTGGGTTAACGCGTAGGTCTTTCTGCATCGATCCTCGCTTTCGATCGGGTTGACCTCAGGGCGCGTCTGTTGACGAAGCGTAACGACCAGGCAGAAGCGCGCAAGTCACCCAATTCTGCTGCAGTAGACGCGATGCAGACCGCTTCTCGAACGTCCGTTGTCAGAGGCTCGTAATCCGGCTGCAGACAACGGAATTGGCGCGCATACGCCGCAATCGCCACGAAGCGGTGGGATCAGGCAAACCACTGCGTGGCTTCCCCCGGGTGCAGGTAACCACCTGAGGCTTAAATCGTGGAAATCGGCAATAGTCAGATCAGCTGTAAATCCACGCCGCATGCAGATCAAAGGCGTTGAAAGACAATAACTTCGACGGGCTACGGGCATCTGATGGACGTTGTCAAGCGTTAATGTGCGGTTGGCATTATCTTTATTCGCATTTCACTAGGCGCCGCTCGCGCGCCTAACAGCATGAGCGGGATCGGCGCATATCGTGGGCGTGTGCGCGGTGACGGCAATGGGTGGGTGGTCTCGGCCACCGGTAGTCGCTATTGGGGCCGGCACGGGGCCGCTGGGCTCCTACTGCGCGCCCCGGCACCCGACGGTTCGTGCGCCGTCTTGCTTCAGCGGCGGTCGATATGGAGCCACCAGGGTGGCACGTGGGGGCTGCCGGGCGGGGCCAGGGACAGCCACGAGACCCCCGAGCAGGCCGCGATCCGCGAGACCTACGAAGAAACCGGCGTCCGGCCCGATCAGATCGAACTGCGCGCCTCGGTGGTGACCGCTGTGCCGTTCGGCACCCGCTGGACATACACCACCGTCATCGCCGATGCCGCCGAGCTGCTGCCGGTGGTGGGCTGTGCGGAAAGCGCTGAGCTGCGCTGGGTTAACGAGGATCAGGTAGTCGACCTGCGTTTGCATCCCGGCCTGGCCAATAGCTGGCAAAAGCTACGCGGGATGCTGACGCTCACCGCGACGTGACCGTGAATCCGCGGTGAGCCAGTCGTCGCCGTTATTGTCGGTTGCCGCCACCGCAGTTGGGGTTCGAGGGCTTTGACGGCCATGCGCAGGCACTGACGTCGGCAGTGCTAGCGGAGCCTCCGCCGCTGAACACGCCGTAGGTGTCGCCCTGGGTCGCGGTGTAGGTGGCGCCGCCTGCTCCTGCCCAGCCACCTGAACTCACCACGGTCACCGTCCAGCCCTTACCTTCGAGCGCGGTCTTGTACGCGTCCAGAACGTCGGGCGACGATCCGTTGACCAGGAAGTGTATATGGATGCCGTTGTCTGGAATGGAGGTAGGGCCGTCGGTGCGCTGAGTGTTCGCCGGTGTGGGTATGAGCGATTGCAGTTGCGTTGCGTTGGCCTGCGACGTTGTCGTGGTCGCCGAATTAGGAGAACTGTAGCCGGCCGACGCAACTAAACCGATCGCCATCGCCTCGGCTACCAACGCGTAAGCGTTGCGGCTCATTACCCCTCCTAGCTTCATGCGCACCGTAGCAACGGGGTGGACTCGCTCCGGCAAAAACGGTCGAAGAATCGGCCGCCGACTGTCGCGGGCTGCATGGTGCGACCACAGTCCGCTAGGCGGCTAGCGGCGCGCGATTGTCGCCAAAGTCGGGAGTGGTATCTCAGCCTGGCGTACCAGGTGTGCTGTCATGTGCAAAGGGTGGGGGCGTCGCACACGTTGCCGGGGCAATAGATCCTGTGTGCGGCGTCGACCATGGTTCCGACGTCCAACAATGTGACGCCCCTCTTGTTCAAGTGATCGTGAATGTCGTCGGCAATCGTTTGTGGCTGCCAACCCCAACTGAGGTCGTAGCAGATGAGGTGTGCTTCCCCGATCAGTGCCTCTTCGGAATTGGGCGGCCAGGTGAGGCCGACGGCGCGCAGTTTTGCGAGGTATGCGTCGTCCTGGGGATTGGCAGTCGCAATCGCTGCGCTATTAACCAGGGCAGCGCCAGCCAGCATGGGGATGGCAAGTCTGGCCAGCCAGCGAGGTGAGGGCATTCGATTCCCTTCCTTTGTTCTCGGCGTCAGGTGAGTCACGTAGCACATGCTAGAGATGGGAACCGAGTCCTACTTCGCTTTCGCGCAGATGTCTTCGCGATCTGTCTACGGCGATGACCATCACTTCCAGAACGTCATGCCGCTACCGACCGCAGCCGCCTGGCGGCGCCGGTAACGGCCCGGTCACTTTCGGCAAAAGACCGGAGAAGGGACCTGGCGGGGGAGCGGGCACCATGCACTGCACCACCACGAAGGAGCTCGTCCCTGACGCGCCGCGCTGTGTGGCGTGCCAGTACGAGCCGTCCTCGTAGGGCACGCCGTCGCAAGAGGCCTCAGGGGACGGCGTCGCGCCACCCGGGCAGTAATTGGCGCCGAAGTCGGGCTTGTGGGGGTCCGGGTCTGCGTGGCCCGCTGGCGCGGCCAGCATGGCGGTGGCGATCAGCGCCATCGTCATCACGTGCTTCATAGTCGGCATCATGCTATGGATCAGTTGATCCTGCCACATCGCCGCGCCTGCTGCTGAAAGCTCTTGACGTTTAAGCAGTTTCACCGTCCGGCAAACAGAAGCTGATAGCTGCGTTCCAGAACGGTCCAGGCCTCGCGCTCGGCGGCTGAGAATGCGGCGAGTCGTTCACGTCGACACCGCAGGCAGGCTTGTTGAGCCGCGTCGTTGATGGTGGCCTGATCAGCGCCGGGTGGTAACCGCAGGCCCTTGGCGGGGGTGGCGGAAACGCTGAGGTGATCGAGCTCTTCGACAAGTGGATGTGTGGGATCCCACTGCAGCATTAATTCCAGTGCGGACACCTCATGCAGCCGATGCAGGCCCGGCTGCATACGCGCGTTCTCCAGGATCGAGTCGATGTAGGGCCGGTAGGGCGAATCGGCACGACTCACGCCAGTGGATGAGCATTTTTCTTGTCGCCCAAGGCGAATTGTCAGCCCGCGGAAGTGTTCGGGGCGGTTCGGTGAAGCCAGACTAGCGGCTGAGTTGCGAAGCCAGGAGCGCCAGCGTCTGAGTTTCCGGCTCGCTCAGAGCGATACGCATGGCGCCGGCAGCTTCCTCGGCGTGATGCGGCTTAGACGCGCCGGGGATTGCTACGATAGTGTCGCCGTAGTAGGTGGTGAGCCACGCGAGCGCCACTTGGCTAACCGTCGCCGAATGTGTGACGGCGACTTGACGCAGTCCGTCGATCAAGGGCACGGTGCGGTCGAGGTTGCCGGCAAATAACTTGCGACGCCTTCGCGGCATCTTGGCAACCAGGCCGGGGTCATCATGGAACTTAGCGGTCAGTATCCCGCTTCGTAAGGGCGAGTAGGCGATCAGAGTGACGCCGAGCCGCCGCGCGGTGTCCAGAACTCCGTTAGATTCAATCTTGCGGTGCAGCAGGTTGATCTGAACCTGATTGCTGGCCAGCGCAATTCCGTGTTTAGCCAGTTCAGCGTAGGTCAGCTCCATCTGGCGTGCCGAAAACTTGCTGACGCCGACGGCACCGATCTCGTGCGCTTCTGCCAGCCGAACCATCGCCTGGACCTGGGCCCTAAGCGGGGAGAAGCTCCCGTAGGGCATGTGGATTTGATGCAGATCCACGGGGAAGGGATTTAGCGCGCCGAGCCGGTCGTCGATGGTGCGTGTAATGCTTTTGGCGGTGCGTCCGAGCGGCGCCCATTTCGTAGCGATGGTGACATCGCCGGGCCTGATCCCGCAAGAAGTGAGGCCGCTGCTCAACGCGCGCTCGGACCTGCCGTGACCATAGGCTTCCGCGGTGTCGAACCAAGTGATTCCGCCGTCGAGCGCCGCCTTGACAATCTCGTCGACCCTGCGCTGCTCGATTGGGGTAAAGGACGTCGCTGCGCCCTGGCCTACGCCGGAAAACTGCATGCAGCCCAAGCCGATCGGGGAAATCTGGATTCCGGTGCGGCCAAGCTCCCGAGAGTTCATGAGGAACAGTATCCCGAACCGAGCGCATCGTTGTGGTGCCGGCAAACGGCCGTTCGCCCCTGGACGAGGTCCTTGGGTGGCAGCGTCTGTCGGCTGCCTGCCCAATGCTTCTGGATTGTAGGTCGATAGCGCGGGCATCAGGTTAAGCTGGTTGCGGCTGAGTCAGGAGTGTGAGGCTGCCGTTTCCATTTCGCCCGCGGGGGGGTAAAAGGCTATGGATTCGCGATGAAATTTGCGCTGGCGTGCTGGGGAAGTCGTGGCGATGTCGAGCCCCCCGCCGCTGTCGGCCGTGAGCTGCAGCGCCGCGGGCATGACGTGTGCATAGCCGTCCCGCCCTTCCTGGTTGGCCTCGCCGAGGCGGCTGGGCTGTCGGCGGTCGCCTGGGGATCGGATTTGATGGCGCTTATACAGGCGCAGCACAGATTCCGGAATTGTCTCTTCGGCAGCCCCTGGAGGATCCAGGAGCTGATCAGGTTGCGGCGCGAGATTTCGGAGCTGAATGCCCAGTGCCAGGAGGAGATGACGAGGACGCTGACGCCGCTGGCGGACGGGGCCGACCTGCTAATTACCGTCCACAATTTTGAGGGCCTCGCTGCCAACGTCGCGGAGTATCACGACATTCCGTTGGCCGCGTTGCATCTTTTCCTGGTGCGGGCCAACGGACAGTTCCTGCCGTTCCTGCCGGCGCCGTTGGGCAACTCGGCGATGACGGTGTACCGATGGCTGTCTTGGCGCATGTCGAAGAAGGTTGACGACGCACAGCGTCGTCAACTGGGTCTAGCGGAGGCCACGGGTCCCTGGTCGCGGCGGATCATAGACCGTGGATCGCTGGAAATTCAGGCCTATGACGAGGTGTTATTTCCCGGGCTGGCGGCCGAATGGGCCAAATTTGATGGCCACCGGCCTTTTGTCGGCACGCTGACGCTCGGGTTGGCGGGGGATGCCGATGACGAGGTCGCGTCGTGGATTGCTGCGGGAACACCGCCGATTTTCTTCGGGTTTGGCAGCTTCTGTGTCGAATCTCCGGCCGACACGCTGACCATGATCGATGCGGCCTGCGCGCAGCTGGGCGAGCGGGCGTTAGTTTGCGCCGACGAAAATGACTTCAGCAGCGTCCCCCATGGCGAGCACGTCAAGGTGGTGGGCACGATGAATCACGGGGCGGTCTTTCCAGCCTGCCGCGCAGTCGTGCACCGCGGCAGCGTGGGCATCACGGCCGCTGGACTGCGCGCCGGGGTCCCCACGTTGATCCTCTGGAAGTTGGCCCAACAGTTGGTCTGGGGAGTTCAGGTGAAAAGGCTGAAGATGGGCACCGCCCGGCGCTTGTCGGCCACTACCGAGAAATCGCTGATCGCAGACCTTCGTACCATTCTCGCCCCGCAGTACGTAGCCCGGGCCCGCGAGATCGCCACCCAGATGACCAGACCCGCCGAAAGCGTTGCGACCGCCGCCGACCTTGTGGAAAACTTCGCCCGCCTCAAGCATGTTGGCTGAACGCTGACGGTATCGTGCCCATCTCTGCGACCCGGCTCTACCAGCTCAAAGATGACGGTATCGTCTCCGAATACGGTAGATAACTTCAACGGGTCGGTGGGGTCAAGTTCTCCTAACTTGGCAACACCGAGCAAGGCGCCGGCCAGGTCTTCTACCTCTGGCAGGACGAAGGTGAAAACGACTGGGGCGTAGGAATATTCGCGGACGGAATTGGTAGTGCACGACCCGATCCGTGATCCCCGAGTCTTTGCGCTGCCGGTGGCCGGCCTTGGCAAATGATTGGGGCGAGTCCGAGCGACCCCGATAAACTTTGCCGGTGAGCCAAGGAGCGGTGGTACTGGGCGGGGGCCTTTCCGGTTGCGGAGCGGCCTATGCCCTTGCGCAGGCCGGTCTGCGGGTGAGAATCGTCGAGCGCGGCCCGGCAGTAGGAGGCCTGGCCGGAAGCTTCGAACGTGAAGGTCGCTTCTACCCGCTGGGCTACCACCACATCCTGCATCGCGACCAAACCCTGCTTTACTTCCTCCATCAGATCGATGCGCTCGATCGAGTGCGCTGGCGACGCATCCGGATGCTGTTTCGGCGGGAAAATCGGAACTACGACCTGGCGAATCCGGTGGACTTTCTGCGATTCCCAATGTCTTTCGTCGACAAGTCGCGCTTTGCGATCTTGATGCTGCGCGCCTATGTCAAGAGCAATTGGGATGAATGGCTGGACAAGAGCGCCGAGGACCTCATCGACGCCTGGGCCGGACCGCGCGTGCGTCAAGCGCTCTTCGAACCTCTCACCCGCCTGAAATTCGATCTGCCCTGCTCCGAGGTGAACGCAGCCTGGTTGGGCGTGCGGCTCCACCACCGCGAGGGCTCGGCCGCGCTCGGATACATCCCAGGCACGAACTGGACGCAGGTGCTGTGCGCTGGTATGGCGCGACTCCTCGACGAGTCAGGGGTGGACATGCGCCTGCGGACCAGCGTGGCGAGGCTGCACTCCGACGGTGAGCGGGTAAGTGAAGTCGAACTGGATAGCGGCGAGCGACTTCCTGCCGACATCGTCGTGAGCAGCGTCCCCACGGACGTCTACCTCGGCCTCGCCCCCGATGACACCACGCCGAGGCTTCGAGACATTCGTTACAGCGCACTGCTGTCGTTAGTGTGCGCCTCGAAGAAGGCCGTCGAGCCCGACTTCTACTGGATGAATCTTGCCGACCTGGACTACGCAGCCTGCGGCATCTTTCAGCTCCACTCGCTGAATCCATCGATCGGCGCACCCGGCGATTCGTGCATCAACTTCGTCACGCATCTCAACAGTCGGACTGATCCGTTCTTCTCGAAGCCGGACGACGAGATCCTCTCGGCCTATCTCGATGACTTCAAGGCGATCTTCGGCTTCGACCTCGACCCCTTCTGGGTCAAATTAACTCGCGTGCCGATGTACTCGCCGGTCATCAATCGCACTTACAGCAACCCGCCCGAACGCAGCAGCCGCTTCGGCAACCTGTACTTCGCGGGCAACTACCGCACCTTTCCCTCAGCCCTCTCCACCGGCACGGCTCTTGCGTCTGGCCTCGAGACGGCTCAGACCGTGCTGAACGACCGGGGCGCACACACTCCGCTTCCCGACGCGGTGGCCAACTTCCGGCGCTAACATATGCTGCCACCTGATGACTGGTCGGCTGGTCGCGGGCACGCGGACGGTGAACACCTATCGGTGGCGCGCGGCGGCGCATTTGGTCGGCGTCGGTGTGTGCCTGCTACTGGCCGCCGTGATCATCGACCCGATCCGTGAGATGATGCCCCTCGACGACGGTTGGGCGTATGCGCGCACAGTCGAGCACCTGCTCCAGACCGGCGAGTATCAGTTGGACGCCTGGTCTGCGGCGAACATGCCGGTGCAGATCTACCTGGCGGCCGGACTCTCGAAGATCTTCGGCTATTCCCTAAGCCTTGTGCGGTTGACCACGGTCGGGATGCTGGCGTTGGTACTGGCCAGCTTCTACGGGCTCGCTCGCGAGTTTGACGCTCCCCGTTCGATAAGCTTCGCCGCCACCCTCGGTCTGCTGGCGAGTCCCCTGGTCCTGCGCCTGGGCTTCTCCTTCATGTCCGACGTCCAATTCATGGGGTGGTTGCTCGCGGCGCTCTTTCTGTATGTCCGTGGGCTTCGGCGTGCCAGTGACGCACTGGTCTTCCTGGGCTCGGTCGCCGCCGCATGCGCCATCGGCACCCGACAGTTCGGACTGGCGATCGTCGTCGGATTGCTGCTCGCGCGGATCCTCTGCCGTCCTGACGTCCGACCGCGCCTGCACACCTTGCTGCTCGGCGCTGCCCTGCCCGCAGGCGCGGCTGGCTGGCAGATTCTGATGGGCCTGCAGGAGCCCAACTTCACCCAAGTCGTACGGCTTGGGCAGCAGGAGTTGTACCTGGGCCAGCCGCTGGCGGTCCTGGCGCACGAGTTCTTGTGGCGGGCGGCGATTGTGCTCCAATACTTGGGCATCTCGGTGTTGCCGGCGCTGCCGCTGCTGGTCGGAGCAGCGTTCGCATATGCGGGTAGGTCACGACGCAGAGCGACGCGGCTTGCCTTGCTGGCCGCCCTGATAGGCCTTGGGCTCTGCGCCATACTCCTGACCGGCTCGCCTGTGTCCGGGAGCGACGCACCGCGCAGGCCGTGGCCCGCGCTGGGTATTGGGTGGTTACTGGGTGACCACCTGCCTGACAAGCTGTTCCGCCCGCTCGACCTCGTCGGCCTCGCCCCAGCCGCTGTGCTCGGTACGATCGCAGTGGTCAGCGCGCAGAAGCTATGGCCAATCCGGCGCCAGAGTCCCGAGACGATCCTGCTGGTCGCGACTGGGTTATGCCTCTTCGGGCTGCACCTGTTCTATGTCCAACTCAACGACACCTACGTCGTCCCGTTCATCCCATTTGGCCTGCTGCTGCTGGCTGTCCAGTGCCGTGGATCGACATTGAGGCCGCGGATGGCCGTGTCGTCAACCGCCATCTCGCTGGCCGCGCTTGTGCTTGTGTCGCTGTGGATTCGGTCGAACTTCGCAGAGCAGGGGACGCTGTGGGCGGCGGCCGAACGCCTGACGAAAGCCGGCGTCCCAGCCGCTGAGATTGATGAACGCCGTTGCTCCTGGCCGATGTACCGCGGCGCCTTCGACGAGTGGCTGGCTGCCGGAACGCCAGGCTACAAGCTCTCGCTCGATCGGGTCCATCACAGCTTCACCGATTCATATTTGGAGTGGATGGCAACCCGTGGCGAGTCCGCCGCTTATCGCATCCGACAGGCGCCGATGTCGGAACCTGGCTGGCGGCTGATCGCGCGTGACTCATACCGCGACTTCGCTTTTCAACAACGTGAGGTGCTCACCTACCAGGCGGTCGATGCGATAAAGGAGTCCAAATCCCCTTAACTCCACTACGTTTGAGCAGTTCAACAGTGCTTTTCGAAGTTACGTCGAAGACTGCGTAAACAGACGACGTGACATCAGGGTTTTGGCAAGCATCCACGCCCAGAGGCACCGTGCGGGCAACGCATACCGGGGTGCTGTGGGGCGCCAGCGCTCACTCACGCTTGAAAATCTCTCTGCCGCAGGCGGCGGTGCGCCGTCGCCCACGCCACGGCGTCGATCCCCTCTTTCGCCGGCTCTATCACAACGGGAAGGGGCGGCCCCGGAATCAGCCGTGCCTCGGCTAACGGGAAGACGTCGGACCCCGCGGCGAGCCCTCCTCGTTCGTGAACTTGTAACTACGTAAGTCCCCCGAGCGGTGTGATCCGCCCTAACCTTGGGGCGCGAAGCTGTAATAACGTCACTACCACTAGCCCACCAGGACTGCTACAAGGAGGTCGCCATGCCGTCGCGTGAGCTTCCTTTTCCCGTGTTCGACGCCGACAGCCACATGTACGAAACCCGGGAGGCGCTGACCAAGTTCCTGCCGGACAAGCGCAAGCACGTGATCGACTACTGGCAGGTTCGCGGTCGCACCAAGATGGTAATCCGCGGCCAGGTCAGCAGATACATCCCCAACCCGACCTTCGACATGGTGGCCCGTCCTGGAGCGCAGGAGGAGTACTTCCGTCACGGCCGCGGCAACAAGAGCGACCGCGAAATCATGGGCGAGCCGATGGAGGCGATCCCCGCCTTCCGCGAACCGGGCCCGCGGTTGCAGGTCATGGACGAGCTCGGCGTCGACTACGCGCTGATGCTGCCCACTCTGGCCAGCCTGCTCGAGGAGCGAATGAAGGACGACCCCGAGCTGACCCACGACGTCATGCACGCGCTCAACCAATGGATTTACGAGACCTGGTCGTTCAACTACCAGGAGCGCATCTTTGCCACCCCGGTGATCACCCTGCCCATCGTCGAACGGGCACTCGAAGAACTCGAGTGGTGCCTGGCGCGGGGCGCGCGCACCGTGATGGTCCGCCCGGGACCGGTGCCCGGCTACCGTGGCCGCCGCTCCCCGGGTCTCGAGGAGTTCGACCCGTTCTGGCAGGCCTGCGTCAGAGCCGAGATCCCGGTGTCGATGCACGCCGCTGACAGCGGCTACGCCGAGTTTATGAGCGTGTGGGAACCCGGCGACGAGTCCCTGCCGTTCCAAGCGACCCCGTTCAAGATGCTTGCGATGGCCCATCGCCCGATCGAAGACACGATGGGCGCGTTGATCTGCCACGGCGCGCTGTCGCGCAACCCCGAACTGCGGATCTTGTCGATCGAGAGCGGGGCCGACTGGGTGCCGCACCTGGTCAAGGGCCTCGAGGGCGTCTACAAGAGGATGCCGCACGCGTTCCGCGAGGATCCCATCGAGGCGTTCAAGCGGTGCATCTACATCAGCCCGTTCTGGGAGGACCGGTTCGTCGACATCGTCGAGATCATGGGCTCCGACCGGGTCGTGTTCGGCTCGGATTGGCCGCATCCGGAAGGACTCGTTGACCCGCTGAGCGTCGTCGACGAACTCACCGAGCTGGACCAGGAGGATGTCGCGAAGATCATGGGGGGCAACATGATGAAGGTGATGAAGGTATCCAAACCGGTCAGTGCCTAGCCTCCGACGATAAGACGCGAAAGTCCCGCGAAAAGCTGCCTGCTCAGGGGTACCATGCGGGCGATGGAAATCACTCTGCGCGCCAGTGATCAGCAGACAGAAGCGCTGCGTCGGCAGGCCGCTGCGGAGGGGCGGTCGATGCAGGCGGTCGCGCTGTCGGCCATCGATGAATACATCGCCCGGCAGGCGGAGGAGGCCAAGGCTGCCGCCGTGGAAGCGTTCATCGTCGGGTTAGGTAATCCCCGTTGATGGCCGGGGGCGTCGGGCGGGCTGTCCCCACCAGTTGTTGATCCCGTGGTGCCGCGCAGGTGGCCGTACTGCTCGGTGTTTTCGCGCCGACCGCGGATGAGTTGACCGAGTCAGCGGCGCGATGGCGATGAATGGGGCTGACCGCAACCCGTAGCTTGGACAAGCCTGCACCGACTGGATGGCGGTGACCTTGCTGCCAGCGCAGCCGTCGGAAAGGTAGGAGAATTCTGCAGATGCTGGCCAGATTGCTGGGGCAGTACGCGCGGCCGTACCGGCGGCTGATCGCGGTTGTCGTGGCGCTGCAGCTGGTCAGCGGCCTGGCCTTGCTGTATATGCCGACCGTCGGCGCGGCGATCATCGACGATGGGGTAGTCAAGGGCGATACGTCGACGATCGTGCGTCTCGGGGCGGTATTGCTCGCGGTCTGCGGGCTGGAGGTGCTGTGCTCGGTGGGGGCGGTCTATTTCGGGTCGCGCACCGGGATGGGCTTCGGCCGCGACCTGCGGTCGGCGATCTTTCACCATGTGACCGGCTTGTCGGCGCCGGATATCGCGCGGTTCGGTGCGCCGTCGTTGTTGACCCGCACCATCAACGACGTCCAGCAAATCCAGGCGCTGGTGCAGATGACCTGCATTACGCTGATCACCGCTCCGATCATTAGCATCGGCGGGATCTTCATGGCGGTGCACCAAGACGTGGGACTGTCGTGGCTGCTGTTGGTCGCCGTCCCGGCGCTGGCGCTGGCCAACTACTGGATCGTGTCGCACCTGTTGCCGGTCGCCCGCCGCATGCAGAGGCTGATCGACGGCATTAATAGGGTGATGCGCGAACAGCTGTCGGGCATCAGGGTGATCCGCGCGTTCACGCGGGAGCCATTCGAGCGTCGGCGCTTCGCAGAGGCCAACCGCGCGCTGTCGCAGACCGCACTTGAGGCCGGGCGCTGGCAGGCGTTGATGCTGCCGGTCAACACAGTGGTGATCAACCTGTCCAGCGTCGCGCTGATCTGGTTCGGCGGCCTGCGTCTCGATGCAGGTCGGATGCAGGTGGGCTCGCTGATAGCGTTCCTGTCCTACTTCCTGCTGATCCTGAGCGGAGTGCTCAGGGCGACGTTCATCCTGATGATGGTGCCGCGAGCCTCGGTGTGTGCCGAGCGGATCAGCGAGGTGTTGTCGACCGACGCCTCGACCATCAGTCCACAGCGCCCGGTGCGCCCGCGGGCGGTCAACGGAGTGGTCCGCCTCCAGGGTGCGACCTTTTGTTATCCGGGAGTGGATCGTGCTGTTCTGCAGGGGGTTTCGCTGACCGCACGGCCCGGCACCACGACGGCGATTGTCGGCTCGACAGGCTCGGGGAAGTCAACGTTGGTGTCTTTGATCTGCCGGCTCTGCGAGGTCACCGACGGTTCGGTGAGCATCGACGGCGTCGACGTGCGCGACTATGACCTCGAGCAGCTGTGGTCGGCGATCGGGCTGGTTCCGCAGCGCGGATATCTGTTCTCGGGCACCGTCGCCGAAAACCTGCGGTACGGCAACGCTGACGCCACCGACGCCGAGATATGGGAGGCGCTGCGTGTGGCGTCAGCCGACGGGTTCGTCAGCGCGCATCCCGATGGGCTGGACATGCGGGTATCGCAGGGCGGGGTCAATTTCTCGGGGGGGCAGCGGCAGCGCCTGGCGATCGCGCGCGCCGTGATCCGACGGCCCAAGGTGTACCTGTACGACGATGCGTTCTCGGAGCTGGATGTGCACACCGAAGCGCGGGTGCGCGCAGCGCTGCGCGAGGTGTCCGCCGAGGCGACGGTCCTGATTGTCTCGCAACGCATCTCGACGATGGTTGAAGCCGACCAGGTGATAGTCATCGACGACGGAAGGGTCGTGGGTTCCGGCACCCATGAATCGCTGCTCGCCGACTGCCCGACCTACGCCGAGTTCGTCGACTCGCAGGCCGTAGTCCCGGCGGGGAGATCACGATGACGCGTGGGCTGCAGCCGATGGACCCCGAGGTGCAGACCCCCACCGAGCGGTCACGGGATTTCCGCGGCACGGCCATCCGGCTGGTCGAACGGCTCACCCCTCAGCGGTGGCTGACCGCGGCGGTGATCGCCATCGGTGTCGCTGGTGTTGCTGTTGCCGTGATCGGCCCCCGAGTCCTAGGGCATGCAACCGATCTGGTGTTCAACGGGGTGATCGGCCGGCACCTGCCGGCCGGGGTCACCAAGGAGCAGGCGATCGCCGCCGCCCGTGCCCATGGTGACAACATGTTCGCCGAGCTGCTGTCCGGCACGAACGTCAGGCCGGGCGTCGGCGTGGACTTTGGTGCGGTCGGCCGGACACTGCTGCTGGCGCTGGGCCTATACCTGCTTGGCGCCGTGTTGGTTTGGGGGCAGGCCAGGCTGCTGAACATCACGGTGCAGCGCACCATGATGGCGCTGCGCTCCGACGTCGAGAACAAAGTGCACCGAATGCCCTTGTCATACTTGGATTCCTGCCAGCGCGGCGAGCTGCTCAGCCGGGTGACCAACGACATCGACAACGTTGCGACGTCGCTGTCGACGACGATCAGCCAGCTGCTCACCTCGGTGCTGACCGTGGTGGCGGTGCCACTGATAATGCTGACGATGTCGCCGCTGTTGGCCGTGATCACAGTGGTGATCGCGCCGCTGTCGCTGTTGGTGACCCGGACCATCGCGCGGCGCTCACAGCGATTGTTCGCCACGCAATGGGCCGAGACCGGTCGGCTCAACGCTCAGGTCGAGGAGGTCTACAGCGGCTTCGCGCTCGTCAAAACGTTCGGGCACCGAGCGCGGGCCGAGGAACAGGCCCGTGACATCAACGCCGACGTGTACCGTGCGAGCTTCGGCGCCCAGTTCCTGTCCGGCCTGGTCCCGCAAGCCACGATGTTCATCGGCAACCTGAGCTATGTGGCCGTTGCGGTGGTCGGCGGACTTCAGGTGGCCACCGGCCAGATCACGTTGGGTAGCCTCCAGGCCTTTTTTCAGTACATCCGCCAGTTCAACCTGCCGATAATAGAGGTTTCGGCGATGTACAACGCGCTTCTGTCCGGGATGGCAAGCGCTGAACGGGTTTTCGAGCTTCTGGATGCGCCGGAGGAGACACCCGACACACCGATCGTGCTGCCGTCGCCCCATGGACAGGGCCGAAGCGGGCGGGTCGAGTTCTGCCACGTCGACTTCAGCTACCGCCCCGGCACACCCGTGATGGAGGGTTTGTCGCTGGTGGCCGAGCCGGGCAGCACGGTGGCGATCGTGGGACCGACGGGCGCGGGCAAGACGACACTGGTGAATCTGTTGATGCGGTTCTACGAGGTCGACTCCGGACGAATCCTGATCGACGGGGTGGACATCGCGACGGTGAGCCGGCACGCGTTGCGATCGCGCATCGGGATGGTGCTGCAGGACACGTGGTTATTCGGTGGGACGATCGCGGAGAACATCGCCTACGGCCGCCCGGGAGCCAGTCGCGACGAGATCGTCGCAGCCGCCAAGAGCGCCTATGTTGACCGGTTCGTGCACACGCTGCCCGACGGCTACGACACGTGGGTCAGCGACGACGGCGGCAACATCAGCGCCGGCGAGAAGCAGCTGATCACCATCGCGCGCGCGTTTCTCGCGCGCCCGCAACTGTTGATCCTCGACGAAGCCACCAGCTCGGTGGACACCCGCACCGAGGTGCTGATTCAGCATGCAATGCACGAACTGCGCCGCGACCGCACGAGTTTCATCCTCGCGCACCGACTTTCGACGATCCGCGATGCTGACGTAATCCTGGTGATGGAGGCCGGGCGGATCGTTGAGCACGGCAGCCACGCCGAGCTGATGGCCCGGCGGGGTGCCTACTACGCGATGACCAGGATCTAGCAGCCCGTTACGCGATACCCTCACCAGTGCTCGTTCGAGCAAGTAGTCCTAACTCCGCGACGAATGCCCAAGCCAGTGTTACCGTTTCAGTCGTCAACCGACGGGTGCGTTGCGGGAGATTGTTCGGTAGCGTCTTCCGCACCGATCGCGGACAGCACGTACCTGCTGTCAAGGGGGCGCCGTGCTCATTGTTGGTTTCAAGCCCGGACATGACGGCGGGATGGCCGTCATCCGCGACGGTCATCTGCTGTATTCGTTGGAATCGGAGAAGGACTCGTTCTTCCGATACTCCCCGCTGACTCCGGCCACGGTGCTCGAGATCGCCGAACGCCTCGACGCGTTGCCCGACGTCGTCGCCGTCGGCGGCTGGCAGGAAGGGCACATCCCGGTCGCAACGGGTTACCACGGAACCGACCCGGGGATCATGCGGACCGGCAGATTCTTCGGCAAAGATGTCGCGTACTTCTCGTCGTCACACGACCGCTCCCACATCCTCGGGGCGATCGGCATGGCCCCGCCCGGACACCACCACAAGCAGCAGGCGGTGCTGGTGTGGGAGGGCCTCACCGGGGCATTCTTCCTCGTCGACGACACCCATCGGGTCGTGAAGCGGGTTGGCGTGATGAATGATCCCGGCGGAAAGTTTGCGGCGATATTCGCGATCCTCGACCCTGACTTCCCTGTCGAACGCGCTACCCTACGGTACGGTGATGCCGGCAAGCTGATGGCTCTCGCCGCCTATGCGGACGCCCGTGATGCCGATGAGGAGATCAGGGACGCGGTCGACCGCGTGCTGGCGATAGCCACCGTCCACCCGGTGCCGAAGAAAGACTTCCGCGACACCGTGCTGTTCGACGCGGGCGTCACCTCTCAGGTCGGCGTTCTGGCCGCCGCCGTGATTACCGAGCGCATCTTCACTTTGTTCGCCGAGGTCGCGGAGCGGGAGCTGCCTGCGGGGCTGCCGCTGCGGATTTCCGGCGGTTGCGGCCTGAACTGCGAATGGAACCGGCAATGGCGCGACCTGGGCCATTTCACCGACGTGTTCGTGCCGCCGTGCCCCAACGACTCCGGCTCGGCTATCGGGACGGCGATCGACGCGCAGGCCGCGCTGACCGGTGAGCACCACATCGACTGGAACGTCTACTCGGGTCTGGACTTCATCACCGACGCCACGCCCGATCCTTCCCGCTGGCGTCACCGAGGCCTCGACCACGGCGCCGTGGCTGCGGCTCTGGCATCGGGCAGGGTGTTCGCGTGGGTCCAAGGTCGCTGGGAGATCGGGCCGCGAGCGTTGGGAAACCGGTCGCTGCTGGCCGATGCCCAATCATCATCCAGCAAGGACCGGCTCAACCAGATCAAACAACGAGAGGATTACCGGCCGATCGCCCCGGCCGCCCGCACCGAGGATCTCGCGTCCGCGTTCGACACCGACTTCGACGACCCGTACATGCTGTACTTCCGGAGGGTCCGTGATCAGCGACTCGCGGCGGTGACCCATGTTGACGGTACCGCGCGCGTTCAGACGGTCTCACGCCAGATGAACCCGGCGCTGCACCAACTCCTCAGTGCAGTCGCCGAGCGACAGGGCGTCGGCGTGCTGTGCAACACCAGCCTCAACTTCAGCGGCTACGGCTTCATCAACAGGATGTCCCACCTCGTCGCCTACTGCGAAGGCCGAGGCGTGACCGACATGGTCGTCGGCGGCGACTGGTACGAAGACATGGCCAAGGGCGAATCTGTTACCGCACTCGCCGCGGAACACAGTGTCCTGTGGCATGACGGGCAGCCTTGAGGTGCTCGGCGACGAGGCCGCCCTCGTGCTCGACGCCCGGCCTGCAGTACGCCGAACGCGCCGGTCTGGCGCCGCATTAAGCCGTCAGACTGTTACAACTACAAGATCGCCTGACCGTTCGAGGGCGCGCTTATCGCCGGGTCCGGTCGAGCTTGCTTAGACCGGTGATCTCACGGCTAACCGACTTCCGTTGTCCAGCAGCACCAAGCATGAAAAGCAGTTCACCTATCGGTGCGCCCAACCAAAATCGCCAAAACGCGTGCGCCAGAATTCCATGCATAGTCATCCGCGAAATCAGGCGTCGAGGAACGATCATGACCGCGCCCAGCCCGCTGCCAGGCCGACCCTCCCACCGGCGATCGTGGAACGTCGGGAGACCCCTGACCCAAGTCATCATCGATCGCGCCCGTAGAAACACCGCCAAAACACCGATCCGAACCCCTCACGCCGACACGTCACCCGCGCAAAGATCCGGGCTAGGCCCCCGGCGATAGGTGCCATCGAATACACCCGGGCATCTCAACTGTAACCACGCAGCTGTTACGTCGAACCTTTCTCAAATGGTTACAGCTTCGACGTCGCGCAGCGACCGTTATGGGTAGTCGCCGTGCGATGATCGGAATTCATTGGCAAGCGAAGACATTTCGAGGCGTTGGGCGGCGTTGGCGTTGCAGCCGCCAGCGTCTCGGCGCCGTTTTTTGGCGGCGCCAGGATAGGGAGATGAGTCCGTCGTGGATGAGGTCGCATGCGTGCCGGACGCGGCGGCGTTCCGCTCGGCATCGGCGATCGCGGCAGCACCGGCGCGCCGGCGTGCGAACTCGGATCTGCGACGGCTATTACCCTACCTGATTCCTTACCGGGCACGATGGATCGCGATGATGCTGGGCGCGATCACGGGTCTCGTTGCTACGGTGACGATCCCGCTCATGACCAAGGCCGTGATTGACGGGCCGGTACGCCATCACGATCAGCGCGGACTTTGGATGCTGGGCACCGCCGCCATGGCTGTAGGGATCTCCGAGCCGGTGCTGGCGTTCATCCGTCGCTGGCTGGGTGCTCACGCAACGATGGGCGTCGAGGCGGATATTCGGAAAGACCTCTATGCCCGCCTGCAGATCTTGCCGATGTCGTTTCACAAACGATGGCAGTCCGGGCAGTTGCTGTCGCGAATTATGAACGACCTCGGCACCATCCGCCAGTTCCTGTCCTTTGGAGTGGTGTTCCTGCTGCTCAATACCCTTCAGATCATTGTAGTTACGACGATCCTGCTGGTGACGTATTGGCCGCTCGGTATAGTGGTTCTGCTATCGATGGTACCGACCGCAGCCATCATGCTGCGTTTTGAGCGGGAGTACACCCGGCTGTCCAGGCGGGCGCAGGATCAGTCCGGCCACGTTGCAACACACGTTCAGGAGTCCGCTGCTGGCCTGCGTGTGGTGAAGTCACTCGGCCGCGAAAGCTTGCTCTTCGACCGGTTCGACGACGAGGCCTGCGCGCTCTATCGCATCGGCGTCCGCAAGGTTTCGGTGTCGGCGAAGTTTGGGACACTGCTGGAGGTCATCCCCAATATCGCGCTGATCGTTGTGTTGGGTTTCGGCGCGTATGCGGTAGGCCACGGCTTGGTCACGATGGGCACCCTGGTCGCGTTCATCACCATGATGCTGTCTCTGGTGTGGCCGATCGCGTCGCTCGGCTTCTTGTTGCCGATGACACAGGAGTCGATGACTGCGGCGAGCCGCATCGCCGAGGTCTTCGATGCGCCAAACAGGATCACCGATGGTCCCCGAGCCGAGCCGCCGCGCCGCGGACGACTCGAACTAATCGATGTCGGCTTCAGCTTTCCGGAAAGCCAGCAGTGGGCCGTGCGGCACCTCACCGTCACCGTGGAGCCCGGCGAGACACTGGCGCTGGTCGGGCCCACGGGTTCGGGTAAGTCTGTGCTGGCGATGCTGTTGTCGCGGCTCTACGACGTGTCGGAGGGCCAGATCCGAATCGACGGCCAAGACATCCGCGACCTGACCCTGCCGGCCCTTCGGCAGACCGTGGCGACGGCCTTCGAAGATCCGACGCTGTTTTCGATGTCGGTGGCCGAGAACCTGCGGCTCGGGCGTCCCAATGCCACCGACGCAGAGCTTGCCCGCGCGATCGACGTCGCTGCTGCGCAGTTTGTTTATGACCTGCCATTCGGCCTACGCACCCGCATCGGCGAACAGGGCATGAGCCTGTCCGGTGGGCAACGGCAGCGCCTCTCGCTGGCACGCGCGATCGTCGCCGCGCCGAAAATCCTGGTTCTCGAAGATACCCAGTCGGCCCTCGATGTACACACCGAGGCGCTGGTCACCGATGCGCTGCGCCGGGTTTTGGACTCCGTTACCGGCGTCGTGGTCGCGAACCGGGCGTCCACCGTGCTGCTCGCCGACAAGGTGGCGCTGCTCGACCGGGCCGACGGCTACACCACCATTGCCCATCTCGGCACACACGCCGAGCTGCTCGCCCTGGTGCCCGAGTACCGCTACCTGCTGGCCGCCGACGACGAACTCGATGACGGCAGGGAACATGCCCGCGCCTGGGAGATCGACGAGGAGATGGTGCGGCCGGAGCGCGCCCACGAAAAGCAACAATCTACCGATACCGCCTGCGCCACAAGGCACTTCGCGGGAAACCGCCGATGACCACAACGGGCGCGCCCACCCACCACCATCACCGATGACAAGACCGCCGACCGTTGGCATGGTCGCGTCGCCGACAGCCAAGACGACGCCCTGCCCCTCGACGAGACCGTGGCCCGCCATCGCGAGGCACGCGTCCTGTTGGGGTCGCTACTAAGGCCGTTTCGCGTGACACTGACACTGCTGGCGCTGGTCGTGGTGGTGGAAAACGTTGCGCGGCTGTCGGTTCCGCAGCTGATCCGGTGGGGCATCGACCACGGCATTCCGCCAATCGTGGACGGCGGCTCAGCACGCGAGCTAATGCTCATCATCGGCACGTCGTGCGTCGTAGTCTTGGTCCAGGCCACCAGCCGTATGTTTTTTCTCAACTGCTCCGGGCAGGTCCGCTTAACGATGTTGCTGGATCTGCGGCGTCGGGTGTTCCGGCACTTTCAGCGGCTCGACATCGCCTTCCATGACCAGTACACCACCGGCCGGGTGGTCAGCCGATTGACCAACGACGTCGAGGCCATCGAGGACATGCTACCGATCGGGTTCGACAGCCTCATCAGCGCGGGTCTCACGCCGGTGGGAACGGCGATCCTGCTGGTCGTGCTGGACTGGCGGCTGGGGCTGATGTGCCTGGTGGCGTTCCCCACCCTGGTGGTCCTCGCCGGATGGTTTCGGTCCGAATCGTCTAAGACCTACCAGAAGGTGCGCGAAAGCACCGCTCGAGTCATCGTGCAGTTTGTCGAGACGATGAAGGGCATTAAGGCCGTGCAGGCGTACCGGCGTGAGCCGCGCAACCAGGAGACCTTTGAGGTCATCGCCGACCAGTATCGGATAGTCAACGAAAAGACCTACAAGCTCATCGCCATCTTCACACCCGGCGTAAAACTGGTCGGCAACATCACCTTCGGTGTCGTACTTCTCTACGGCGGGTATCGGGTAATGGACGGTGAGATGACCATCGGAACTCTCGCAGCGTTCCTGCTCTACCTGCGCATGTTCTTCGAACCGATGCAGGAGCTCGCCGAGTTCTTCAACGCCTACCAGTCTGCGTCGTCGGCGCTGGAGAAGCTGGCCGATGTGCTCGCCCAACGGCCCAGTATCAAGGACCCGCAAGCACCGCTCCCGCCGGCAGAGCCAAGAGGCATAAAAGGAACAGTCGCGTTCGACAATGTGCGCTTCGGCTATACCCCGGGCCGACCGGTGCTGCGCGACCTGTCTCTGACAGTCCCGGCGGGTCAAACGGTGGCGCTGGTCGGAACGACCGGTGCTGGCAAGACCGCACTGGCCGAGCTGCTAGCTCGGTTCTACGACCCGACCTCCGGGTCGATCACCCTGGACGGCATCGACCTGCGCGACCTCGCGCAAAGCGAATTGCGCCGCGCCACGTGGTGATGGTGACCCAGGAGAACTTCATGTTCTCCGGCACGGTCGTCGACAACATCAGGTTCGGCCGCCCCGACGCAACCGACGCAGAAATCCGGCGGGCCGCCGATGCGGTCGGCGCTGAGAAGTTCATTGCCGCGCTGCCGGACGGCTACCACACCGACGTCGCCAGCCGCGGTGCACGGCTGTCGGGCAGCCAGCGACAGCTCATCGCCCTCGCCCGGGCGTTCCTTGCCGACCCGGCAGTGTTGATCCTGGACGAGGCGACGTCATCACTGGACATTCCCAGTGAGCGCATGGTGCAACGCGCGCTGGCCACCGTGCTGGCAGACCGCACCGCGCTGGTCATAGCCCACCGACTATCGACGGTCGCGGTCAGCGACCGGGTACCGGTCCTCGAGCACGGTCGTATCGTCGAGGACGGCCCGCCCGACTACCTCATCCGCCGCGCTGACGGGCGATATGCGGCCTTGCACCGGTTGTGGCGCGGTCGCTCGCGTGATTGCTTTGCATCGAGATCGAGTTGGATGAGCCTGACGGGTTCCTCTAGGTGCCGGGAAGTCCACTGTTGCAGAGATTCTCACCAACTCGACGCGGCAGCCCACGTCGCACCTCTGTGGCTAAAATCGGCGCCGGGGCGGACACCCAATTGATTGAGTGGTCATTGAACGGCAATGCAATAACCGTCGACGAAGTCCATCGAGATCCACGGCTATCTGTTGAACTCGCCTCGGTCGTTGACACGCACGATGTTCGGATGAAATAGCGCGGACCGCTAGGTCCGCCTCTCTGATGAACCGCTGGCGATAGTCGTCGTCAGCAGGTACGTCATTGGCCAATATCTTGAGCGCGTCGCGGCGGGCAACCGGGGGTGTTGGGCGAGGTAAACATCGCCCATTCCTCGAGACCCGAGGAGCCGCAGTCTACGAGTCGCCCAGGCTCAAGGTGGTGCCGCCGACGCCCGCGCAATGCGCGGGCGCGATAAATGGGGCGTGGCGTTGGCCGAAATTTTCGCTCGGGCCGGCTCGAACGGCTGCGGACGCGGCCCCGGAGAAGCGGCCCGGCAGGCCCACATCCTGCCGGTTATCGCGCATCTTCGCCAGTCAGCGCGTTGCGGGGGCCACCGCGTGCCCTATCGTGACGACAAGCCCAGGAGTGTTGCCTTGTGGCGCTTGGCTTTTCGGCTCACCGCCGACGTGCGGCGGGTAACGCCAGCGGCGGGGGCAGCTCGGGGACCGCCTGGCGGGCGCGTGCGGCCTCGGCGATGGCGTCAAGGCCGGTGATCGGCGGCGGGCGGTAACGCCGACGCGGTGCCGGGTCCGGGTCGGGCTCAACCTCGGCGTCGATGACCTCGGGGGCAGCGGTGGTGTGCTGCGCCGCTTCCAACTCGGCCGTCACCCACTCGGGAGTCTCGGCGCTGTCCTCGTCGGGCACACCGCGCGCCGCTCTGGACTGGCTGCGGCTGCCTGAGGCGATGCCGTCGAACACTTCCATCCACGGCGCGGGACCGAGGGCAACATCCAGCGTGCGGGGAGCGACCAGCCCGGCCCGGTCCAACGCATCGCGAATCGCGGCAAGGACGATGTTGTCGGGGGCGTCGTCGTCTAGGGCGAACTTAAGTAGCTTCTGCACCAAGGCATCTGCGGCCTGGTCCAACCGGCGTTTTGCTGCGGCCTTGACTTGCGGGGCCGATCCGCCGTGGACGGGGCAGACGGTGGCTCCGCGAGCAGCGGGCCGCTGGCAGGGCTTTCCGTCGCTGTGGCGGCGTGCGCTGCACTTGCCGTCAAAGGCGGTCTGACCTCGCATGACCCGTTCTCGGCCGGCCCGTTCAGCGGTGGGTATGACCCCATCATCGCGCATCGGCTACTATGCGATGACCCGGGTCTAGGAGCCCATGACCCGGATGTGGTGGCGCCGAGGTCGACCTACGAGCTCGCCTACTTTCCTCGTCGCAACTTCGACTTAGAACAACGTGTACATGAGAGGTCCGGCGCCGCTCGACCCGGCTAAGAAGATCAGGACCCCAACAAGTAGCAGGGTGGCGATGATCGGGGCGAGCCACCACTTCTTGTTGTGCCGGACGAACTGCCAGAATTCGCAGATGAACGTGGTGGGGCGTTCGGAGGCAGCGCGGTCGAAGTCGGAATCGGACACGGGTTTCTCCTCAGAATTGCTGGAAGTATCGGCGCGGGTCGCCGGCAGGACGGCGCGGCACCCAGTAGGACGAGGCCGACGGGTCGAATCGACGGTGCAGCGGATCGTGTCCGCGCACCCGCAGTAGCAGCGCCATGGGGGTGACGACGAACAGGAACACGGTCAGCACAATGACGTGGGAGAGCAGCCAACCGATCGGGTACGCGGCCGCCGACATCCCGACGTATAGCGGCCGGCGCAGCCGGGGAACCGCGAAGTAGGCCCCGGTTAATACGGCGCCGGCCGCCCACAGCCCGTTGCGCGCGCCTGCGAAGCCGAGGCGATGGCCGACGATGAGCCCCAGCAGCGCGAAGGTGGCTGGGAGCACGGCGGCAAACACCGCCAGTTCGCGGCCACCAGGGTTCCGGTCGATCCTCATCATCAGTCCAGAGAGAACTCGCGAAGGTAACGCTTCACGTCGACGGGGGCGGTGCCAACCTGCTCGGTTTTGAGCAACACCGCGTCCTCAAGCACGAGAGTGTCCATTCCGGTCGCCATGAAGCATCGAAAGGCGTCATCCGGGGTGCAGACAATCGGCTCGCCCCGCACATTGAACGACGTGTTGACCAGCACGGGACAGCCGGTCCGGCGGTGAAACCGCTCAAGCAGCAGGTGGAAGCGGCCGTGGCGCTCGGCGTCGACGGTCTGCAGCCGCGCCGACAGGTCGACGTGAGTGACTGCGGGGATGGTCGAACGGACCACGCCGAGCTGGTCGAGTCCCCGAGCCGTGTCGGCCGCCGCCCGCGTGCGCCGCGCCGCGGCCACCGGCGCGACTAGGAGCATGTATGGGCTTTCCTCGCCCGCTGCTCGGACAAACCAGTCGTCGACGTGCTCGAGCAGCACCGCGGGCGCGAAGGGGCGAAACGACTCACGGAACTTGATCTTCTGGTTCATCACCGACTGCATACGAGGGCTTCGGGGATCACCCAGGATGCTGCGAGCGCCGAGGGCGCGTGGCCCAAATTCCATGCGACCGTGGAACCAGCCGACAACATTCCCCTCGGCGAGAAGGCCGGCCACCAGGTCACACAACTCAACCTCGTCGTCGACGAGGCGGTAGGCCGCGCCATGGCCCGCCAGAGTGACGAGAATATCGTCCCGGCTGTAATGCGGCCCGAGGAAGGACCCACGCTGCCGGTCTCGGTCGCTCGGAGCCCGTTCGTTGCCCAGCAATTGGTGCCAAACGAATAGCGCGCCGCCGACCGCGCCACCGGCGTCGCCCGCGGCGGGCTGGACCCAGATGCGCTCGAAAGGCGTGTCGCGCAAGATGCGGCTGTTGGCAACGCAGTTGAGGGCGACCCCGCCGGCCATGCACAGGTTTGTCATCCCCGTCGTGGCCTGAAGGTGGCGGGCCGCCCGGACGACGATATCCTCCGTGACCCGCTGGACCGACGCCGCCAAATCCATCTCCCGCTGGGTGATCGGCGACTCGGGTGCCCGAGGGGGACCGTCGAACAGCTCATCAAAGCGCTTCGACGTCATCCGCAACTTGGTGCAGTAGTCGAAATAACTCAGGTCGAGCCGGAACGACCCGTCGTCGCGCAGGTCGACTATTTTGTCGAGAATCGTCTCGATGTAGATCGGCTCGCCATAAGGAGCCAGCCCCATCAACTTGTACTCGCCAGAGTTCACCTTGAACCCGGTGAAGTAGGTGAAGGCCGAATACAGCAGCCCCAGCGAATGCGGGAAACGTAGCTCCGCGTGCAACTCCATTCGGTTCCCCCGGCCGGTGCCCATGGTCGCCGTCGCCCACTCGCCGACACCGTCGAAGGTGAGGATGGCTGCTTCATCAAACGGGGACGGGAAGAAGGCGCTGGCTGCGTGGGACTCATGATGCTCGAGGAACGACACGCGTCGCGTGTAGCCTCCGCCGAGCTGGCGGCGGATCTCTCGCGGCAGGTGCAGCTTCTCGCTTAACCAGGCGGGCATTGCCTGGGCGAACGACCGATAGCCGCGAGGCGCAAATGACACATACGTCTCGAGCAGCCGCTCGAATTTGAGGAGCGGCTTGTCGTAGAAGACCACGTAGTCGAGGTCCTCGGACGCCACTCCGGCCTCTTCAAGACAGTAGGCGACCGCGCGGCTGGGGAAGGAGGGGTCGTGCTTGCGCCGGCTGAACCGCTCCTCTTGGGCTGCGGCCACGATGTCGCCGTCGACCACCAGCGCGGCGGCGGCGTCGTGGTAATAGGCGGAGATGCCGAGGATGGACGTCATCGGGAGTCTCTTCGCTCCTGCAAGACCTCCCGCAACAGGGGCTCGATCTGATCGGCGAGCAGCTCGCCGATCCGGCGGTGCCCCGCGGCGTTGGGGTGCATCAGATCGCGGGGTACCAGGGTGTCCGGTCCGAAGGCTGAACCTATGCGGACCAGCGGAATGCCCTCCCGCTCAAAGCCGGCCACATCGAGCCTTTCCAGGTCCACGTCTTTCCCCATGAGCAGGAAGCGGGCACCGTCGCGCCGCACGTCGTCGGCCATCCGGCTGATCAGCACCGAGGTCAGGCGCAAGGCGTACTCCAACGGCACGGGCGTCCCCGGGCCGCGCGGCGCTGGTGCGGGGCCCGACAGCGTCCACACAAGCGACGGATCCCGCATCCACATGCGCTGGGAGACGTAGCTGAAGCAGGCGGAGTGGTTGAGCAGGCTCGTCTCCAACTCGCATTTCAACCGGTCCCAGGCGCCGTCCACCCGGCGGGCCACACCGTCCACCGCCACATCCACCGAGCAGGGGGGATAGTCAGGTACCGGCTGCCCAACCAGGTGCAGCGTGTTGTCGGCGCCCAAGACGAAGGCCGGTTTGCCGAATCTCTGTCGCATCCCGTGCAGCGCGAGGTTGTCGAAAGGGTCGTTCTCCGTGGTGTGGTCCAACACCACATCGGAATGCAGCTGCTTCAGCCGCTCCCTATAGAGCAGCCACTCCTGGTCGGTGCCATAACCCCTTACGCCTGCGTTGATCACTTGCACCGGCACGCCGAGGCGCGTGGAGAGCAATTGGGCCCCCACTGCGGAGTACGTCTCGTTGTCCGCCACCTCAAGCCCGCTGGCCACCGAGTCGCCCAGAACCAGCACCCGCAGCCCCCCGGGAACGACCGCCGTCAGCTCAGGGCCACGCAGGCCGAGGGAGTTGATCCGGAAATCACTACGGACCGTGACCGGCAATGGGTAGGGCCCGACGAACTGGCCCCTGGCCCCCGGCTTGTACGACCATCCGAGCACCTCGTCGGCCATCTGGGCGGTATAAAACTTGGGATACTGGTCGCCAAGAGGTTGGTCGCCGTGGATGCGGAAGGTGGCCTCGATTGTCCCCAGGGTGCCCACGACGGCGACGGCAACCGCCAGCAGGCGGAACAGCACCGCGCGCGTTGGGCGGCGCGGCGGCCGCAGTGCGTCGTCCTCGCAGTCGGTGACCGGGCGGCTGGTCGCTTCCGGCGTAGCCATTGGTCAAGCCTCCCGTCGCCACCGGTGGCCAGCACTTGATTATCGAGACACGGTACCGCTTGCTCGGTCCGCCAGTGCGGAAAATCCACTGTCGGCCACGCCCGGCAATTCAAGCGACCGATTGCCAGCATGCACGCGGCCGGCGGCCTGTTTGGCCGCATCGGCGGTCTTCTCGTAGTAGGCGACGCTCCAGCGCGACAGCCGCGAAATCGTCCACACGCTCGACCACCTCCCGACCCCGGCGGCTCGCGTCCCGAGATGGAGACGAGCACTGCGGTGGCCGCGCTCTGCGCGGCCACCGCAGTGCTTCTGGGCGTGGATGCTTGTCACAACCCCTGATATTACGTCGTCTGTATACGCGGTCTTCGACGTGACTTTGAAAGCACTGTTGAACTGCTCAAACGTAGTGGAGCTAAGGGGATTTGGACCTCTTTCTCGCCTCGACTGCCTGGTAGGTGAGTACCTCACGTTGTTGAAAAGCGAAGTCGCGGTATGTGTCACGCGCGATCAGCCGCCAGCCAGGTTCCGACATCGGCGCATGCCGGATGCGATAAGCGGCGGACTCGCCACGGGTTGCTATCCACTCCCAATATGAACCGGCGAAGGTTCTGTGATCGAACCGATCGAGCGAGAGCTTGTAGCCTGGTGTTCCCGCAGCCAGCCAATCGTCGAAGGCGCCGTGATACATCGGCCAGCTGCAACAGGATTCATCAATCTCGGCGGCTGGGACGCCGGCTTTCGTAAGGCGTTCGGCCGCCGCCCATAGTGTTCCCTGCTCTGCGAAGTTCGACCGAATCCACAGCGACACAAGCATAAGCACGCTGGTACCGGTGCTACGAACCCCGTGACTCGCGCCCTTGCCGTCGATCCAATGGTCAGGATCGGCGACTGGTCGTACTCCATCTACTTGTGGCACTGGCCCTTCATTGTGTTTGCCCGAGCGCTCTGGCCGGACAGCCGGACGGCGCTTCTGATCGCTGCCGGTGTGTCGTTCATTCCCGCGCTCGCTTCCTACCGCTGGCTTGAGAAGCCGATTCGCAATCTTCAAGGACTTGGTGGCTGGCGGGTGGTGAGAATCGTCTCGATCACGCTGCTCGTGCCTCTGTTGGTTTCTGCATCGATCCACCTCGTGGCCAATCAGGCTACTGGTCGCCAGGGATCCGGGCGATGCAAGACGCGGTTCTCAAACCCCATGCGATGAGGTTCGGGTGTTCGGCTGTCACCAACCTCGTTTCCGGGGAGCTTATCCATCCATGCGAGCTTGGTGCACAGTGGAAGGCTCGCGACGGCGTCTGGAACGCCAACACAGCGGGAAAGCCGATCTACGTCGTCGGGGACTCGACCGCCTGGCACTTCAGTGACGCAGCCATCGGTGCCAGCGGCCTTCTCGGAAGGCCGCTGAGCGTGATCAGTCTTCCAAGCTGCCCGTTTAAGGATGTGTTCATTCAGTCGCCGAACCGCAAGAAGAACGCATGTCGACAGGGGTACGAGAGCGTAATGCGCTGGCTGGGTGAGCAGCCGCCGGGCATTGTCGTAATCTCGGACCTGAACCATTGGTACCGAAAGACTGATCTTGCGTTCGGCCTAGACTCCCAAGCGCTCACAACAAGCCCGGCCGGACGCGCGCGGGTACTCGATGACGGACTGACGTCCACGATCGTGACACTCAAGCATGCCGGTCACTCTGTGCTCGTCGTTCACGGTCTTGGTCTTGGTTGTCTTGGTGGTGCGGGGACGGAGTTGACGGGGTGGTTCAAGGAGCTGGTGGCGGAGGTCTTGCAGCTGGCGGATGGTCGCCGATGTCTGGGTGAGGCCGCGCCAACCGCGGCTGGCCCGATCGAGCACGGCCCAGACCAGCGACAGGCAGGTGGTCTCGCCGGGGAGCCGGCCGATGACCTTGACGCGACGGCGGGATTCCCCGAAGGTGCGTTCAATGAAGTTGGAGTGCCGGATGCGTTTCCAGTGCTCGCGTGGGAAGCGCAAGTGCACGGTGAGCGAGGCGAAGTCGTCTTCTAGGCAGGCGACCGCCTTGGGGTAGAGCTTGCGGTAGCGGGCGGCGAACTCGCCGGCGCGGCGGGTCGCCTCAGCGACGGCCCGTTCGCCGGGAGCCTGGTCGATGTTGTCGAAGATCGACCAGAACGCCGCCTTGATCTCGGCCTCGGCCGATTTGGGCACCTTGGCGATCGCGTTGCGGCAGCGATGGATGAGACAACGCTGGCGCAGGCTCTGGCGGAAAGTGGTCTCCAACGCCGAGATCAGGCCCGGGGCGCCGTCAGAGATGCCCAGCAGCGGCGGGCGTAGCCCCCGATCCTTGAGCTCGCCGAGGAAGTCGGCCCACGCGTCGGTGGACTCCGATCCCGCGGGGGCCAGGCCGATGAAGACCGGCTTGCCGTCGGTGGTGATGCCCCAGGCGGCCAGCACCGGCTCGGCCGGGGCGTTGGGATGCATGCGGAAGTTTGACGCGTCCAAGAACAAGTAATCCAGGACGATGTCATCCAGCCGCCGCGCGCACCAGGCGGCAAACTCATCCTTGATGGCCGAGCAAATCCGGCTCACTGTCGAGCGGGATAGGGCTGCCTGCGCGCCCAGCACCTCGGCCAAGGCCGCCTCGATGTCGCGGTCCGACAGGCCCCGCACCCAACCCGAGATCACCAACGCTTCGAGGGCGTTGGTGCGGGTCACACCGTCACCGAACAGGCGGGAGCAGAACCGCTCGTCGGTGTCCCGCAGCTTGGGGCGCTGCAGCTCGACCGGGCCCATCGTCGTCTTCACCGTCGACGGCGGTTGGTAGCCATTGCGATACCCGGCCGGGCCGTCCTCGTCCCGCCGCTCGTGGCGCGCCCGGCACAAGAACGACTCCACCTCGGCCTCCACGGCCGTCTGGAACAGCAGACGCACGGACAGACGCCCGACATCCTCCAAGATCTCGGTCAGGGGTCGCTCAGTAGCGGCGAACAGCTGGTCAATCTCAGCGCGCACACGGTCGATCGGCGATACTCGCGGTTGGTCACGGGTGTAGATCCTCCTTCGTAGCTTTGGCAGGTTTCGAAGGAACCTACGCCCGTGACCATTTACACCAGCGGATGGACGCCACCAAGTTGAACACCGCGCCCATTTGACACAGAGAGGCGCCACTACCGAATCCGCTCATTGCTGCACAGCGGCGCATTTCACACAATCGTCAACGCGTAGGCCCTTCCACCGGCCATCGTGGAACTTGGGCAGACCCCATGACCCAAGCCATCATCGATCGCACCCGTAGAAATCACCGCCGAAAACACGGTCCGAACCCGCTCAGGCCGGCACTAGACATCCCAGGAGTAACGAGGGCGTTCGTGCACAAAGATTTCGTCAAAGAAAAGTAGACCCTGATACTCGAAGCCTGACGTCGTCAGTAAATCATAAACTTCAGAAAACCTAGGACTGTGCTCAACGCCTATGACATTGACCTGCACCCTGTCGAAGTCAATACCACGCAGAACTTCGAGCTCAGCACCTTCGACATCGATTGACAGGTAGTCCACTATTTTCACACCGCAATCGTTAAGCACGGTATCGATACGATGGCATGGCACGCTCGCTACGCTTTGGTTGAGCTTCATGGTCTTGCTTGCCCATTCCACCCGGTCAACTTGGCCCATGTGTTCAGGTATTCCGCTCAGCATGGCGCCCCCATGGCTCGAATCGAGCATCATTTGTAGCAGGCTGCGAGGCGGACGTGGTTTACCGCTTTCGCGGTGCTCTCTTTCTGAGAGTGCAAGGAAGGGGATCGGACCGTCCTGATGGTAAGCACACCCTTGGATCACGCGGCAGGATCGAGTAGCTCGCAGCACGTCAAATGCGGATGGATTGGGCTCGAACGCAACACCTTTCCATTGCAGGCGCTTTTCGAAGTAAGATGTATTGCTGCCCAGAATTCCGTCGAATGCGCCCGCATCAATAAAGAAGCCAGGCCCCCGGTCCTTGAAGAACCACCGATTCAGAAACATATCCTGGCCAACTTGGCTTTGGTAACCCTGTCCGAACCGCGATGCAGAGAAAACATCTCGATAGATGTCTTTTGCGGATAGCCCGGGATCATGATTTCGGAACAGGTAGCCAATTGCTCCACCTCTGGGTCCGGGCGTCGTTGTTTGCTCCAGAACTTTTCCTAAAGAGTGTGTCTCAGTGAGGGAAACGATCCTTCGAATCAGTGGAAACCGCGCCAAGTAGACGGTTACTCCGAGCGCGATTCCTTGGAAAAGCCGGGGAACTTTAATGAGGTAATCTAACATTCGTACCGTAGCCTTGTTCGGAGGTCTTCATTGCGAGGCCTGACCTGTAGCGAGCCAGTGGAGCGTGGCTTCATCCAGCCTCAGAGACAGTGCGGCTACGTTCTGCGCGAACTTATCAAACGTCGTGCAACCGACTACGGCAAAAGCATGGAGCGGGTGGCGCAGAACGTAGGCGAGCGCAACCTGTGCGACAGTGACGTGATGCCGGCGCGCGAACATCCTTGCGCGCTCCAGCCTTTGGATGTTCGTTTCGGTGCCGAAGTAGGTTGCGCACCACCGGCTCACGCGGTTCGCGTCTGGATTCTTCGGATCATAGTGGTTTGAAAAGAATCCGCGGGCGAGGCTGGAATACGCGAACACCGACACCCCGTGCGTCGAATACCATTCTCTTGCGGCGCGCTGGCCGTCCCCTCCCAGTGTGACAGACCCAGGCCACGGAGATCGCGTCCAGTCGGCAAGGCTGAATTGAACGCTCGACGCGCTAAATGGTTTCAAACCGTTGTTGGCGGCAAACGTGTTGGCGCTAGCAATTCGCTCGTGGGATCGGTTCGACGCCCCTATCGCGCTGATCTTACCCTCGTCGATATGACGGTTGAGCTGTTCCATGAGCGGTTCGACTCGCGCAGTGGGGTCGTCGTAGTGAAGCAGATACATGTCAATGAAATCAGTGCCGAGCGCCTTGAGGGATGCGTGGAGGTCGTGCGACACGGCGGACGGAGAAAGCCGCGGATGTCCTAAGCGGCTGGGATGACATCCCTTACTGATGACCACAACCTTGTCGCGGTTCCGGCGTTCCCGAATCCAGGCCCCCAGCGTCCGTTCGCTGTCCCCATAGATGCGCGCCGTGTCGAATGCGTTGCATCCGAGTTCGAATGACCGATCCAAAAGCGAGAAGGCCTGTTGCTCAAGGCTTTGATTGGGCAGCCACGGTAATCGCCGGCCCCGCAATCGATCGGTGCCGAAGACGATTCGGGAGACTGGCTTATCAATCCCGGTAACCTTCCTGTAGTCCATTTAGTTCACGCACTTCGCATACTCACGAACGATGAACCGACACGCTCGAACCGTGAGGGCCATCATCGTGAGCGCGGGATTCTGGAATCCGGGGGAGACAAAGCATGCGCCGTCGGTCACGAACACGTTGTCAGCATCCCAGCACTGACAGTACGGGTTCAGCACCGAGTTGTCTGGTTTGTCGCCCATGCGCGCGCCGCCGGTCTCGTGAATGGCTCCCCCAGGCCACAAGGCACCGTAGTTTGCCAGGACCAAGGATCGAAGCAGTCGGAAGGGGGTACTCCGGCGACCAAAATCGAGGTTCTTGTCGACCTGCAGGCCGCCGGCGGCGGCAATTTCTGGAAGCTTCCGCTTCATGTGGGCAACCATATTGACTTCATCGTGAGAATGGCTGCAGTCGATTCTGGCTACGGGGATCCCCCATGCGTCCTTGACGGTCGGATCGAGGGACACGTGATTTTCGTATCGGGGCTGCATTTCGCCAAATGCGCCTAGGCTCCACATCGGCCTGCCGCGGCCAATCGAGACCTGAATGCCGTAGCCGCCAGGAAAGTTCTTCGATTCCTTTTCGCAGAAGCTCGGAATGTAGAGGCCCGCTACCGCAAAGTCGAACCCATCTTCGTTGGGAGCGGGCTCGACGTCCCCTTCAGACACCTTGCCGGTCTGCACGTACGCAACGTGGTCGCACAGATAGCGACCGAGATGGCCCAACGATCCGCCGACACCTGACGGATGCTTCGCGCATTTCGAATTCAGAAGGATCCGCACGCTCTCGATCGCCGACGCGCAGAGGACGACGACCTTTCCCTGAACTGTCCGCGTATTCTTTGTCAATCGCTCGATGTATTCAACTCCGGTCGCCTTCCCCGACTGCGCATCGATCAGCAGTCGGCTCACGATGGCGTCTGTTCGGATCTCGAGGTGGCCCGTTGCCAGAGCGAGTCGCATAGGAAGCGGAACCCTGTTGTTGTCGTACTTGACGTTCCTCGCGTACGTCACGCGGACGTTCGGAAGTCGTTTCTCGACATTGGTAAGGAACGCTTCTTCGATCTTTGTCGTTTTCGCGGGTCCGATGAACTCTCCGTCCGGACAGTTTGGAATGCCTGCGGGTCTCCCGTAGACGCCGAGCGTCCGCTCGACGATGTCGTAGTACGGCGCCAGGTCTTCGTACGACAGCGGCCAATCGACGCCGTCTCCACGGACGCTGGCGGCTTTGAGTTCGTAATTCGACATGCGGGGTGCATGTCTAGACCACGTGTGGAGGCGGCCGCCGAGTTGTCGGCCCCTGAACCAGAGGAACGTTTTTCCCCGCGCCATCGTGTATGGATTCTCTCTGTCGTTAACGTAAAACTGCTTGGTGGTCTCGGAGAAGGGTGAGCACCGCGCCTGAACGTGCTGGCCCTGAATCGCCGATTTGACGCGCCCCACAATCCCGTTCGCGCCCACCTCTGCGTCGGCAGGAAAGTCATGGACGATGTCCAGGTTCCTGCCGGCCTCGAGCAGAACAACCTTCAGACCGCCTTCCGTCAACTCCTTGGCAGCCCACGAGCCGGAGGCTCCGGAGCCGACGACGATGGCGTCATACGTTGATTCACTTCTGCTCATACGTGCGTGTCTCGTTTCATGCGTGCGCGACTCGTTCGCCATTGACCGGCGCCGACCATCCCGACTGCCCGCCGTCGCCGATCAGCCAACGCGCCGCAGGCGGGCGAAATCTTCCACGAGATCGGCGGTGGCCGCAACGCTTTCGGCGGGTTTAGTCATCCGGGTGGCGATCTCGCGGGCCCGGGCGACGTATTGCGGGGCGAGGATCCGGCGCAGGTCCGCGACCAGGGATTCCCGGGTACTGGTCGAAAAGCGCCGGGCGGTGCCCACTTTCAGTCGTTTGACCGCAGCTGCCCAGTACGGCTGATCGCCCGCCCACCAGAGGATCAGGGTGGGGACTCCGGCGCGCAGGCCTGCGGCCGTGGTGCCCGCGCCACCGTGGTGGACGACCGTGCGGCAGGCGGGAAAGATCGCCGCGTGGTTCACCGCACCCACAACCTTGACATGCTCGAAATGTGGGACGCGGCTGAAGTCACTCCAGCCGGCGCAAACCAACGCCCGCTCGCCTATCTGCGCGCAGGCCGCGCTGATCATGGTGAGCGTGTCGGCCGGAGATTCGACCGGCATGCTGCCAAAGCCGAAGTAAATCGGCGGTGTTCCCGTGGCAATCCACGAGGCGACCTCGTCATCGGCATCCGTCGTCAACTCCATCGTCAGCGTGCCGACAAAGGGCCGTTGGCCATTCCATTTCGCCCATTCGGCTGCCAGCCCGGGGAAGCAAACCTCGTCGTAGGCCTGAATCTCGAGCGATCCGCGCTCTGTGATCCGTCGCGGCGATGGGCCTGTTGCCTTCGGTAGCCCCAGTTCACGACGCTGCGCGTCCTCGAGTTTCTTCGCCAGGCGCCAAGCCAGCCAGCCTTTCATCGTCATTGCAGAGCGGGTCAACGGCGCCGGCAGGAATGGCCGGAGCTGGCCGTTGGGCCGCACCGGGAAGTAGTGCAGTGTGGCCAAAGGAATGTCGTAATACTCCGCGACGTTGGCGGCGGCGTCCTCGAACACCCGGCCGGTGAAGACCAGGTCGGCCTTGTCCGCCAGCGACGTCAGTGTCGTGCTGATCCCCCGCCAGCATTGGTTACGGAACTCCCAAGATTCGCGCCACAACCTGATCCGACCCCGGAGCCTCCAGGGGCTGTGGGTTGAACACGCCAAGTTGCGCCGCGCTTCCATCAGTATCTGGGTATCCAGCCCGTAAGCGACCGCCTTAAGCCCAGCCGACTCGACGAAGCCAACCAGGTTGGGCGGGACCGCCACGCGCACTTCGTGTCCCCGGCGCAGCAGCTCACGGCCGACAGCGACGCACGGCTCGACATCACCGCGACTTCCATCGCTTGCCAGCACAAATTTCATCGCAGATCCTGGCCCTCAGTTGTCGTGCGCGTGGGCGACGTCAGGGGCATCGGTCATTATCCCTGGTCCGTCGGCTGTCGGCTGGGCGTTGGCCAATTGGCTTCGGCCGTTGGTTTCGACGGGAGCCGCGGCAGCACGGCCACCGACGCGGTGTCCGCGATGCGCACGCAATACACCTTGACGACCCCGTCAGAGGGGTACGCGATCATCGACTCTGCCGTCAAGGTGTACTGCCATCGCTGTCACGATGGCATTAAACTACGCCGGGCCGTTCACGATCAGCGAGAAGCGGTCGAACGCCTCCTCGCGGTCGCGTCCGGCCGGTCGGACCAGGTTAGTGGTATCGGTGCTCACCAGGCCTCCGTCTCTTGCGGTTTTTCGCGTAGGAAGCCGCCTAGACGGCGAACCCCCTCCCTGATCTGGTCGATCGGCACGCGGCTACACGACAGCCTCAACTGCTGGTCACCGTGATGGCCGGCGTAGAAGTCACGCATCGGGGTCCATAGCACGCCATGGCGTTCGGCGCACCGTTCGAGCGCGGCATGATCCTGTTCCCGGTGGGTCTGCATCACGACGAAGAATCCGCCCCGGGGCCGGTTCCAGCCAAGTCCGAGTTCAGTGGCGTCGGGGAACTCGTCGTCCAATGCGGCCAAGAGCAAATCCCGCTTCTCTCGGTATGCCTGTGCCAGCACGCGCTCGCGGTCGGCGAGGGCAGCCGGATCTGACAGCAGCAAGCCCGCGACCATGGCCTGGTTGAGTGGCGAGGTGTTGACCGTGGTGGTGTTCTTCAGGGTGGCCAGCCAGGCCGCCAGGGTTGACCCGTGCCACGGCTGATTGGCGACCACATAGCCCACCCGGACGCCGGGGCAGCACACCTTGGAGAAGGTGCCGACCTGGATCACCACCCCATGTTTGTCCAGAGCCTTCAGGCTTGGCGGGATCCCAGGATCGGTGAAGCCGTAGGTGGTGTCTTCGATCAATAGCACGTGGCGCTCCCGGGCGGCGCGCAACAGTTCCAGCCGAGCCTGCCGAGGAATCACGGTGCCGGAAGGGTTGGCGAAGTCGGGTGCGACGTACAAGGCGCGCAGCGGCTCGTCAACGGCCTCCGCTCGGGCACACGCGGCCTCGAGGTCGGCGGTGGTGACGCCCTCGGCGCCCTCGAGAACGTCCGCAGTCCGCGTGCCCAGGAAGATGGCCGCACCGCGGATCCCGGCGAAGGCTGGGGCAACGATGCCCAGGGTTCCGGAGCGATGGAGTTCCAGTGCGCGAAGGACGAGGATGAACCCCTCCTGTGCGCCGACGGTGATGGTGATATCGGATTCGCCGACAGCGAAGCCGGCGGTGGCGGCGAGCACCCGGGCGAGATCAGCGTTGACGATCCCCTGGCTGGGGCCGTACTGGAACAGGGCGTCCCACCCTGGCGCCCCGCTGCTGGAGCGGCCGGCAACATCGTCGACAGCCGCGATGAGGCGCTCGCGGGTGATGCCGTCCAGCACGGGTGCCCCCGGGGCGAAGGAGATGGCTTGCGGGTAGCGGGCCATCACCTCGTTGAGGAATCCGATCGCGCCGAAAATCTGGGCTTCGGTCGACGCGACCGTCATGGAGCACTCGACAGCTTGCGAAGCACGTCGCGAGCGTGCATGCGCTCGGCCTGGACGACGGCGAAGTCGGCGAGGTACGTCGCGAACTCATCCTCGGGCTCGATGCCGTGGGCGAGCATTAGCTTGTTGGGCGCCACCGCCGGCTCCGACAGCGCCGCGGCCACCGATTCCACGGTCGCGTCGACGTCTGCTCCGCAGACCACGGCGTCGACCAGCCCGGCCTGCATCGCCTCGGCGCCGGTCAGACGACGCCCACGCAGGATTAACTCACGGGCGAGCGGCACACCGACACGGCCGGGCAGGCGAAGGTTGGCTACGCCGGGAACGATGCCCTCGCTCGCGGCGGGCAAGCTCAGCCAGGCGTCATCGACGGCGATCACGTGGTCGACCACCAGGGTGAGCTGCATGCCGCCGCCGATGGCGAAGGAATCGATGACGCAGATCCACAGCCGGGCGACGTCGTGGCCGGTCTCGAGGTCATGCACCCCACGGGCCAGCTTCGACAACAGGCCCGCCTCGCGACCGATCAAAAAATCCAGGTATGAGATCTTGCCGGCAGCGAGGTGCTTGAGGTTGATCCCGGCGCAGAATACTCGCTTGCCGGCGTACGACGCGTGCTCCATCGGAGCGCCCCGGATCACTCCAACCGAGGTGGTGGGGTCCATGGTCACCACGTCGACGGCTACCTCCAGATCGTGCACGAACTGGTTCGTCTCCGCGTTCAGCGTCCTGGTATTGGCCAACGTCAGCTCGACAAAGTTGGCCGCGCGTCGCAGCGTGACGGTCTCCAGGACGAGCTCACCGGAGGCCTGGAACTGCGCGGCGTGGGCGGCGGACTCGGGCAGTGGCGTGCGCATGTCAGCGAGCGCCGGGATAGCGGTGGCCGGGTTGCGCAGCAGAGCTCGCAGGAACCGGCTTTGGTCGCGCTCCAGGCGGAGCCGTTCGCTCGGGGCGAGCTCCTCATCGTGCTTCCTGGTCACCCGATCAGGCAGCAGGTCGGGCAGCTGGTCACCGGCGGCGCGCACCAGGTCACCGAGCCTGCGGTTACCGCAGTAGGTGGCCGTCAAGGCTTGGTAGACGTCCACAATGTGCTCGTCAAACCAGGCCGCGGCGACGCGCAGCTCCGCATCTGTCGACGGCCGGTGCCACGGACTGGGCCGGCTGCGTCGGGCCGCGACGCCCGGCGAGGCGATGTCCGCGGCGGGAGCACTGTCGGTCATCTAGTCGACCTCCACCCCGCGCCGCCGCAGATAGCGCTCACACGCCGCGAGATGGGTTCCCAGGGCTTCGTCGTAGCTGGTGTGGGTGGCCTCCGCGACCAGCTGGCGGACGACTCGAAGATCATCCAGCCCCGCCACCGCCGCCCGGAGTTTCTCCACCTCGGCCTCGGGGTCGTCGGTAATGACGTCGACCAGGCCGCTGACAAGCGCCGCATGGGCGTGCACCGGTTCACCGAGCAGTGCCAGCCGAATGGTCTGGGCGGGCCCGACCAGGTGGACAAGGCGGAATAGCGCGGTGCCGGGCCAGACCGCGCCGTTGTTGTGCCAGATCACTTCGGAGCCCGGGGCAGCGATACGGAAGTCGCAGGCCAGCCCGACCTCGAGCGCGCATCCACCGACCCGTTGTCCGAACAGGGCCACCGTGGTCGCCAGCGAGCGCTCGATCAGGTGCAGGGCGCGTTCCCAGCCTTTGACATCGGTGATGCCGTCGCCGGGCGACAGGTGCTCCGTCCCGGACTCGCGCAGGTCGATGATTGCCAGGCCGCTCGCCTGGGATCGGACGAAGTCGCCCACCACCTGCGTGCGGCTGGCGAGGTCGCCCGCCGGCAGAGCGAAGGAGTTTGTGCGCTCCTCGGACGGCTCGATCATTGCGTCCTCATGCCCACTGGATGAGGGCCATTTCGATGGTCGAACCGGGGCCCATTGTGGTAATCACTCCGCGGTCCCCCGGTTGGACGACGTTCTCTCGGTTCAGTCGCTCAAGGGAGAACAGGAACGACCCGCTAGAGAGGTTGCCGTAGTCGCGAAGCACGCTCACGGTGTGGCGGACGTCGTGGCGGCTCAACCCCAGGTTGACCCGCAGCGCGTCGATGACCTTTTTACCTCCGGAGTGCACCAACCAGTGCTCGATATCGGCGTTGTCCAGCCCCGTGCCGGCCAACAGGCGGCTCAGTGCGGTCTCGGCGTTGGCGCCGATCAGGTAGGGGATCTGTGGGTCGAGGTAGAAACTGAACAGGCCGTAGCTGTTGTCCCAGTCGTAGCGCATGGCCTCCAGCGCTTCCAGGATGATGTGGCTGCTGGTCTTGAGCACCAGTGGGTGCGGCGACTCGGCTAAATGCGGATCGGTGCTGATCGCCAGCGCGGCGGCGCCGTCGCCGAACAATGAGTTGACGACGGCGGTCCGCATTGTGCCGTCGAAAACGTAAGCGGCCGAACATGTCTCGACGCAAATCAGCACGGCTAGCCTGCCGGGGTGAGTCTCGGCCCAGGCACAGACCGGCGTCAATCCGTTGAGTCCGCCGTTGCAGCCCATGCCGACCACGTCGAGCCGTGCGCAGTCCGGCCGCATGTCCCGGTGCTTCATCAGCCGCGCGGACATCCCAGGGGTCAGGTAACCGGTGGTGGTCACACAGCACAGGTAGTCGACGTCGACAGGAGTGCGGCCCACATTCGCCAGGCACTTGTCCATGGCCTCGGCGGCCATCTTGATGCCCCACTCGCGATGCTTCTCAAGAAGTTGCCCCTGGCTTTCGGGCCCGGGTCGGCCGTCGGCGTCGCGCAGAGGCAGCACCAAGTGCCGGGAGACGATCGAGCTGTTCTTGAACAGCGAGCGGATCTTGTCGTCCTCGATGGCGAGCTGGTCGATCAGTTCGTCTTGGGTGTAGCGGAACGGCGGGACGCTGGTCCCGACCGCGCAGAGGCGCGCCTGCATCAGGCTTCCTTACCGAGGCGCGGCAATGGTCGGGCCACCACGGCCCGGCCTAGTCTGGCGACATGGCTGCTGCCTTGAGTGAGTTCGAGTTTGTCGGATATGACAAGCGTGATCGGGTAGCCACGATCACCATGCGGCGCCCCGAGGTGCTCAACGCCATGAATGTGCGCATGCATGAAGAGCTCGCCCGGGTCTGGGAGGACTTCGAGTCCGATCCGGACGTCTGGGTCGGCGTCCTGACCGGTTCGGGTGATCGCGCATTCAGCGTCGGACAGGACCTCAAAGAACTCGCGGATCGCGACGCGCGCGGAGCCGCGGGGTTGTCGTCGTTCGGGAGCAGGGACAAGCCGGGTGCACCGCGGCTCACCGACCGTTTCGATATCACCAAACCTCTGGTCGCCAAGGTGCGCGGATACGCGTTGGGTGGGGGCTTCGAGCTGGCGCTGGCCTGCGACCTGATCGTTGCCTCCAGCGACGCGGAGTTCGCATTGCCCGAGGTGCGCCTGGGGCTGGTAGCCGGTGCCGGCGGGGTGTTCCGGCTGGGCCGTCAGCTGCCCCCGCGGGTGGCCGCCGGCTACCTGCTCACCGGCCGACGCATGACCGCGCACGACGCGCTGCGCTACGGCTTGGTCAACGAGGTGGTCGCGCCCGAGCGCCTCGACGTCGCGACGCAGGCCTGGGTCGACGACCTGCTGCGCGGCGCACCGCTGGCCGTGCGCGCGGCGAAGCAAGCCATGTGGCACTCGCTGGACCTGCCGCTGCCGGACGCCTTCGACGAGGCCTATCCGTGCGAGGAACTGCGCAAGCGCAGCAACGACGCCAAGGAGGGCCCCCGGGCCTTCACCGAGGGCCGGCCACCGTCGTGGACCGGTACGTGAATGTCTAAGCAGGGTAGTCCCCGAAAGCCCACCGGTAGACCTAGCACGGCTCTCGCAGTGCCAGCTCGCCGCCACCTGGGGCGCGTCCCCGTCCTTGGTGCTGGTCATGTCATCTCCAGTTGTGCCAGGATTGCGGGGCACTACCAGGTTAGCTGGCGCGGACAGGAATGACGCGTTGTTTGCGTCCTTTGCGGCGAAGTCGCGTCAGCAGGAGCGAAACCTCGTGCTGGTGGCTGCTATTCGGTACAGCAGCCGCCGGGGCAGCTCCTCAAACAACAGGCTGTACCCGCGCAAATGCGCCCCTATTTGCAGTTGCATAGGTCACGTTCAGAAACTTTGTCGAAACTCCGGATCGACCCTGTTGGCCTTCATTAGTGTTGGAACACTTTCCACCCATGTCGACAGACGGGCTAGAGAAGCGGTGAGCATCAATCCGTTCGACGACGCCGATGGCAGCTTTTCCGTCTTGGTCAACGACGAGGATCAACACAGCCTGTGGCCGACCTTCGCCGATGTTCCGGCCGGCTGGCGGGTGGTGTATGGCGAAGCGGACCGTGCTGCATGTCTGGACTACATAGAACGGAATTGGAGCGATATACGGCCAAAGAGTCTGCGCGACAGGCTGGCAGAGGACCGTGACTTCGATCACTGAACCGGAGGGAGAGTCTTATTGAACTTGATGACCGGGCGCTTCCGCTGACGCGGGCACAGCTGGATATTTGGCTTGCGGAGGAAACGGGTCGCTTCGGCGCGAAGTGGCAGCTGGGTGTGCTTCTGCGAATCGCGGGCCCGATCGACCCTGGCTTGTTTGAGTCGGCGATCCGTCAAGTAGTACGCGAGGCCGAACCACTGAGAGCCGCCTTTTTCCAGCTGGACGGCCAGGTTTTCCAAAAGGCGGTTGACTACCCCGACGTTGAGCTTGCTCGCTACGACCTCACCTCCTCACAGGATCCTGTCCGGGACGCCTATCGGCTAGCATCATCGATCCAACGCACAAAGATGCAGTTTAGCGGTCCGCTGTTCAAATTTGCGTTGTTGCAGACGCGGGTTGATGAATTTTATTGGTTCGTTTGCTGCCATCATATGGTCGTAGACGGAATCAGCCTCGCTGTTGTTTGTCATCGGATCGCAGACATCTATTCCGCAATTGCTTCTGGTGCGTCGATTCCTCCTGCTTTTTTTGGGTCGCTGAGTGATCTGGTTGATTGTGAGTTAGAATATGAAGCGTCCACCGATTATCTCGATGATCAAGCCTATTGGGCGAGGAACCTTCCGCCGGAAAGCGAACAAGGTTATCGGTTGGCGCACGCCGCGGGCGGGCGTGAGCCGGATGAGTCTTCCGCACCGGTTCAATTGGACCCTTTCGTCGTTGCCGGGATTCACGAGTTGTCGCGGGCGTTGGGGGTGCGTAGCTCGTCGTTGATTACTGCGGCCTGCGCGCTCCTCGTGCGTGGGTGGGGCGTCAAGGGTCCGGAGTTGGCGCTCGATTTTCCGGTGAGCCGGCGTGTGCGTCCGGAGGCACAGACGGTCCCCGGAATGATTTCCGGGGTTGTACCGGTGGTGTTCAAGGCTTGGCCCGGGTCTGCGGTTGCTGGTTTTTGTGAACATGTCGACGCGCGAATGCGAGAAGCGCTGCAGCATCAGCGGTTTCCGGTACACGTTCTTGAGAACAAGGCGCGTTTCCGCGACTCCAGGCAGGCGTCGAATCGGGTAGTTGTTAATTTAATTCCGACTACACATATGGGTGATTTTGCTGGTGCTCCGGTATCGGCGACCCTGACCCATTCTGGGCTCGTGGATCAGTTTGGGCTGGTGTTTTTTAAGGACGGTGATCAGCTTTTTCTCAGCACGCAGGGTGCTGGGCAATTGTTTTCCAATTGTGATGTCTTCGATTTAGCCGAGCGGGTGGAGCGGGTGGTGGCGGCAATGACCGCGGACCCGACCCGGCGGTTGTCGTCGATCGATGTGCTCGGTGAGGCCGAGCACGCTCGGCTGGATGGGTGGGGTAATCGGGTGGCGATGACCCAGCCCGCGCCTGCGCCGATGTCGGTACCGGCGATGTTTGCTGCGCAGGTGACCCGGATTCCGGAGTCGGTGGCGATCGTCTTCGGGGCCCTGTCCCTGACGTATCGGGAACTGGATGAGTCCGCAAATCGGTTGGCGCACTTGCTGTCCGGCCAGGGTATCCGCCCGGGTGCGTGCGTGGCATTGCTGTTGGAGCGCTCGGCTCAGGCTGTCGTCGCCATGCTGGCGGTGCTGAAGACCGGAGCGGCTTACCTGGCGATTGACCCCGCACTGCCCGACGCGCGGATCGGGTTCCTGCTCGATGATGCCGCGCCGATGGCCGCGATCACCACCACCGAGTTGTGCGGGCGGCTGCACGAGCGCGACCTGCGGGTGATCGATATCGACGACCCTGCTGTCGACACCCAACCCAGTTCGGCATTGCCGGCGCCGGCCCCCGATGACATTGCCTACCTGATCTACACCTCGGGCACCACCGGTAGGCCCAAGGGGGTGGCCATCAGCCACCACAACGTGACCCATTTGGCGGAGTCATCGCCGACGCACCTGCCGGCGGCGCAGGTGTGGACGCAGTGTCACTCCTATGCGTTCGACTTTTCGGTGTGGGAGATCTGGGGCGCGCTGTTGCATGGTGGACGCCTGGTGGTGGTGCCCGAGTCGGTGGTCAGTTCACCGGACGACTTCCACGCCTTGCTGGTCACAGAACAGGTCAATGTGCTGACCCAAACCCCCTCGGCGGTAACCGCACTCAGCTCGCAGGGATTGGAGTCGGTGGCGTTGTTGCTTGGTGGAGAGGCCTGCCCGGTCGAGGTGGTGGATCGGTGGGCGCCGGGCCGGGTGGTGATCAACGCTTACGGCCCTACCGAGGCCACGGTGTATTCGTCGCTGAGCGCACCGCTGTCGGTTGGAATCGACGTGGTGCCGATCGGTGCACCGGTCTCGACTTCGGCGCTGTTCGTCCTCGACGAGTGGTTGCGGTGGGTGCCGGTGGGGGTGGTGGGGGAGTTGTATGTGGCCGGTGCCGGTGTCGGCGTTGGGTATCTGGGCCGGGCGGGGTTGACGGGGTCGCGGTTTGTGGCGTGTCCGTTCGGGGTG
>NZ_JBKQTQ010000249.1:0-4262 GCF_052143115.1 Mycobacterium sp. | reverse complement strand
GTCGACGAGATCATCGACGGCCGGTTCCAGCCGGCCACCCCGACATTCCTCAACTCGGGCAAAAAGCAGCGCGGCGAACCAGTGAGCTGCTTTTTACTGCGCATCGAAGACAACATGGAATCGATCGGGCGGTCCATCAACTCCGCGCTGCAGCTGTCCAAGCGCGGTGGGGGAGTCGCGTTGCTGCTGAGCAACATTCGCGAGCACGGTGCGCCGATCAAAAACATCGAGAACCAGAGCTCGGGCGTCATCCCGATCATGAAGCTGCTGGAGGACTCGTTCTCCTACGCCAACCAGCTCGGTGCACGCCAGGGCGCCGGCGCGGTCTACCTGAATGCCCATCACCCGGACATCTACCGCTTCCTGGACACCAAACGGGAAAACGCCGACGAGAAGATCCGGATCAAGACGCTGAGCCTGGGCGTGGTGATTCCCGACATCACCTTCGAGCTGGCCAAGAACAACGAGGACATGTATCTATTCTCGCCGTACGACGTCGAACGCATCTACGGTGTGCCGTTCGCCGACATCTCGGTCACCGAGAAGTACTACGAGATGGTCGACGACGCGCGCATCAGCAAGACCAAGATCAAGGCCCGCGAGTTCTTCCAGACGCTGGCCGAGCTGCAATTCGAGTCCGGTTACCCCTACATCATGTACGAGGACACGGTGAACCGGGCCAACCCGATCGAGGGCAAGATCACCCACTCCAACCTGTGCTCGGAGATCCTGCAGGTGTCCACGCCGTCGTTGTTCAACGAGGATCTCACGTATGCCAAAGTGGGCAAGGATATTTCGTGCAACCTGGGTTCGCTGAACATCGCCAAGACGATGGACTCGCCCGACTTCGCGCAGACCATCGAGGTGGCGATCCGGGCGTTGACCGCGGTGAGCGACCAGACCCACATCTGGTCGGTGCCCTCGATCGAGCAGGGCAACAACGACTCGCACGCGATCGGGCTCGGTCAGATGAACCTGCACGGCTATCTGGCCCGCGAACACGTCTTCTACGGTTCCGAAGAGGGCATCGACTTCACCAACATCTACTTCTACACGGTGCTCTACCATGCGTTGCGCGCATCGAATCGCATTGCGATCGAACGCGGTACGAGTTTCAAGGGCTTCGGGCAGTCCAAGTACGCGTCGGGGGAGTTCTTCGACAAGTACACCGACCAGATCTGGGAACCCAAGACGGAAAAGGTGCGCCAGCTTTTCGCCGACGCAGAGATCCGCATCCCGGACCAAGACGACTGGCGCAAGCTGAAAGAGTCAGTGCAGGCGCACGGCATCTACAACCAGAACTTGCAGGCGGTGCCGCCGACCGGGTCGATCTCCTACATCAACAATTCGACGTCGTCGATCCACCCGATCGTGTCGAAGGTCGAGATCCGTAAGGAAGGCAAGATCGGCCGCGTCTACTACCCGGCGCCCTACATGACCAACGACAACCTGGACTACTACCAGGACGCCTACGAGATCGGCTACGAGAAGATCATCGACACGTATGCGGCGGCCACCCAGCATGTGGATCAAGGGCTCTCGCTGACGCTGTTCTTCATGGACACCGCGACCACCCGCGACGTGAACAAGGCGCAGATCTATGCCTGGCGCAAGGGCATCAAGACGCTGTACTACATCCGGCTGCGGCAGATGGCGCTGGAAGGAACCGAGGTCGAGGGCTGCGTGTCCTGCATGCTGTAGCGGCCCAGCGAGTGTAGGGGTGCGGCGACACCACGCCGCTTCCGGTCAAGCAGTAGATGCAATAGCTCTCTACTTCGCCACTACCTGCCCTGAAACGAGCTGCCCTGCTCTGCCGTAGCGCAGACCGGCTGCATCGACACGGGAGCATCAGGCGCGAAACCGCTGAGGCGCCGGTCTGCCCAGGTCAGCGGCTGCAACGCGGTAAGGTGCTTGACGTGGTCAGAATTCCCCGACCCGCCCTGCCGCACCCGGGCCCGAAGCCTGGGGTGAAGGTCGACGCGCGCAGCGAGCGCTGGCGCGAACACCGCAAAAAGGTGCGCCGGGAGATCGTCGAGGCGGCCTTCCGCGCCATCGACCGATTGGGGCCCGACCTCAGTGTCCGCGAGATCGCCGAAGAGGCCGGCACCGCCAAACCCAAGATCTACCGGCATTTCACCGACAAATCCGACCTGTTCCAGGCGATCGGGGAGCGTCTGCGCGACATGCTGTGGGCGGCCGTCTTCCCGTCGGTCGACTTTGCCACCAACTCGGCTCGCGAGATCATCCACCGCAGCGCCGAGGAGTACGTCAACCTGGTCGACGAGCATCCCAACGTGCTGCGGTTCTTCATTCAGGGCCGCTTCCCGGAGCAGTCCGAGTCGACCATGAGGACGCTGAACGAAGGCCGGGAGATCACGCTGGCGATGGCCGAGATGTTCAACAACGAGCTGCGTGAGATGGAACTCAACCCCGCCTCGATCGAACTCGCGGCCTTTGCCGCGTTCGGCTCGGCGGCGTCGGCCACCGATTGGTGGCTGGGATCCGACCCCGACAGCCCGCGGCGGATGCCCCGCGACCAGTTCGTCGAGCACCTGACCACGATCATGATGGGTGTCGTCGGTGGTACGGCCGAGCTGCTCGGCATCAAGCTGGACCCCGATCTGCCCATCCACAACGCGGTGCCGCACGACTCTGCTGCCAGCTGAGCATCGGCGGCGTTGACATCGCCGCGGACATCGACAACACTTTTCCGATACCATGGGTACCGGGTACTTGAGAAGGAAGATCGATCCGAAATGAGCCGCGCCGGCGACGATGCAGAACGAAGCGATGAGGAGGAGCGGCGCACATGAGCATTGCCGAGTCGACTACCCAGCACGAGGCGCAGGCTCTGCCCGTGCATACCCGTGCGGTCATCATCGGGACGGGTTTCGCCGGACTCGGGATGGCCATCGCGCTGCAGCGTCAGGGCGTGGACTTCGTCATCCTGGAGAAGGCCGACGAGATCGGCGGCACCTGGCGGGACAACAGCTACCCCGGTTGCGCCTGCGACGTGCCGTCGCACCTGTACTCGTTCTCGTTCGAACCGAAGGCCACGTGGAGCAAGCTGTTCTCACCGCAGCCCGAGATCCTCGACTACCTCAAGGGCGTCACCGAGAAGTACGGGCTGCGTCGCTACATCCGGTTCGGTTCTCTGGTGGATCGCGCGCATTGGGACGACAGTGAATACCGCTGGCATGTGTTCACCAAGTCCGGACAGGAGTATGTCGCCCAGTTTTTGATCTCTGGTGCCGGCGCGCTGCATATCCCGCGGCTACCCGACATCGACGGCATGGATGAATTCCGCGGTGCCGCTTTCCATTCCGCGCAGTGGGACCACAGCGTCGATCTGACCGGCAAGCGGGTGGCGGTGATCGGCACCGGGGCCAGCGCCATTCAGATCGTGCCGGAGTTGGTGCGCCGCGACGCCGGTGTGGCCGAGGTGCAGCTGTATCAGCGCACTCCGCCGTGGGTGGTGCCGCGGCCGAACAGTCTGCTGCCGGACCGGGTACGCCAAGCGTTCGCGACGGTGCCCGGTCTGCGGCTGGCGGTGCGCACGGGGATCTACTGGGGGCTCGAGGGCCTGGGCTACGCGATGACGCAACGCCCGAGCCTGCTGCGCGCGGTCGAATTGGTCGGCAAGTGGAACATTCGGCGCAGCGTTCGCGACAAGGACCTGCGCCGCAGGCTCACACCGCGCTACCGCGCGGGCTGCAAGCGAATCCTTTACGCCGGCGACTACTACCAGGCGGTGGGCAATCCGAAGACGACACTGATCACCGAGCGGATCACCCGTATCACCCCCGACGGCATCGTCACCGGCGACGGCGTCGAACACCCGGTGGACGTGATCGTGTACGCGACCGGATTCCACGTCACCGACTCCTACACCTACGTCGATATCAAGGGTCTGCGCGGCGAGGACCTGGTGGACCGATGGAACCGGGAGGGCGTGGTGGCGCATCGCGGCATCGCCGTCGCCGACATGCCGAATCTCTTCTTCCTGCTCGGACCCAACACCGGGCTGGGCCACACCTCGGTGGTCTTCATGATCGAGTCGCAGATCCACTATGTCGCCGAGGCGATCGCGACGGTCGAGAAGTTCGGAGCGCAGGCGCTGGCGCCCAGCCGCTCCGCTCAGGACCAATTCAACGCCGAGTTGCAGGACAAGCTGGCCGGCTCGGTCTGGAACACCGGCGGCTGCAGCAGCTGGTACCTCGACGAGCACGGCGTCAACCGGACGCTGTGGAGCGGGATGACCT
>NZ_JBKQTQ010000248.1:0-13556 GCF_052143115.1 Mycobacterium sp. | reverse complement strand
AACTCGGGCTGGCCAACCCCGGCGGGGCCGTGGACATGATTCGCAAGGGCGACACCAGCATTGGGGGCAGGCTGCCGGTCAACACCAGCGGTGGCTTGGAAAGCAAAGGGCACCCGATCGCAGCCAGCGGTCTCGCGCAGATCGTCGAGCTCGCCGAGCAACTCCGCGGCCGTTGTGGCGAGCGTCAGGTCGACGGCGCACGGATCGCCGTGGCAGAAAACGCGGGAGGCTACATGGGACCCGACGCGGCAGTGGCCGCCGTGACCATCCTGGGGGCAACGTCCAGATGAACGGGCACCAGGGCAGCGTCGCCCTGCGCCTCGTCAACCCGGTGTTCCGTGGGGTGTGCCAATCGGCGTTTCGTCGATACCACGACGACCTCGACGGGATGCGCACGTTCCTCGAGCGTGCCGGTGCGGCGTCGGGCCTTCTCGCCCGGCCCGCACCGGGATGCCGAATCGTCGATGGGGAGTTGGGCGGCCTGACCACCCGCGAGTTCCACCCCGCTGGCCCGCAGCCCGGGCGCACCGTGCTGTACCTGCACGGTGGTGGATTCCTGATGTACCCCCGCAGCCTCTACACCGCATTCCTCTCGCGGCTGGCCAATGACCTGCAGACCCGCGTCGTGGTTCCGGCTTACCGGTTGGCTCCCGAGCACCCGTTCCCTGCGGCCATCGACGATTGTCTGCGCGCCTATGAGGCATTACTCGACGCAGGGCAGGAACCCGGTCAGTTGATGATCGCGGGCGAGTCGGCCGGCGCCAACGCTACCCTCGTCACGTTGCAGCGGGCCCGCGACGCCTCCCACCCGATGCCTGCGGGCGCGGTCATGATCAGCGGCGGCTTCGACTTCTCCTGGTCCAGCCCGTCGATCAGCATCAATGCGGGCTGCGACACCGCACTGGGCGCGCGTGGGCTGGCATTCCTGAAGCGGTGGTACCGACCGGATGTCGATGCGACAGACCCCCTGATTTCTCCGGTCTTCGGTGACTTCGCGGGCCTGCCACCGCTGCTGTTCCAGACCGGGCACACCGAGGTGCTGCGTGACGACTCGGTGCGCGCGACCGAGCGCGCGCGGGCGGTCGGAGTACCCGTATGGCTCGAGGTCTTCCCAGAGGTTCCGCACGCCTGGCATCAGCTCGGGACGTGGCTTCCCGAGACGCGCGCCGCGCTGCGGCAAATCGGGCGGTTCGCCAACGCCATCCACCAACCGAGGAGCGCCTCGTGAGTATCGATCAACTGTCACCCTCGGGCGTCGTGGTAATCGACGTGCGCAACCCCGCAACCGGTGAGCTCGTCGGAAGCGTTGCCGTGCAATCCGCCGAGGCGGTGGCCGCGGTGGTAGACGAACTGCGCAGCAATCAGCCGTCCTGGGAGGCGCTGGGTCCCGACGCCCGCGCAGGCTGGTTGCGGAAGCTGCGGAACTGGTTGCTGGACAACGAATCCCGGCTCATCGATATGGTGACCGCCGAGACCGGCAAACCTCGAGTCGAAGCCGCGTTCGAAGTCATGGTCACCTGCGACGCGATCAACTACTACGCTGACCGGGCCCGGAAGTTCCTTGCCGAAAAGAAGTTCAGGCCGCACGGCCCGCTCACCACCACCAAAAAGCTCACCAGGGTGTACCGCCCGTACCCGGTCGTCGGAGTGATCACGCCGTGGAACTTCCCGTTACTCATCCCCGGTGTCGACGCCGTTGCGGCGCTGCTGGCGGGGGCGGCCGTCCTCATCAAGCCCTCGGAGGTCACTCCGCTGTCCGCCTGCGAACTGGCCCGCGGCTGGGAACAGATCGGTGCACCGCCGGTTCTAGCGTGTGTGACCGGTCTGGGCGCAACGGGCGCAGCCGTGGTGGACTCCGTGGACATGGTGCAGTTCACCGGCTCAACTAGGACCGGACGGGCCATCGCCGCGCGGGCGGGCGAACGATTGATCCCTTGCGGCGTCGAACTGGGCGGCAAGGACCCGGCCATCGTCCTGGCCGACGCCGACCTTTCGCGCGCCGCCAACGGCATCGCGTGGGCGGCACTGTTCAACTCGGGTCAGGCCTGCATCTCGGTGGAGCGGGTGTATGTGGAGGCACCGGCCTATGACCGGTTTGTTGCACTGCTCACCGAGCGGGTGCGGTCCATCAGGCAGGGGATCGACAACGGTTCGTACTCAGCGGATGTCGGCCCTTTGGTCACCGGGCAGCAGGTCGAGATCGTGAGGAGCCACGTCCGGGATGCTGTCGCCAACGGGGCCACGATCGCGACCGGCGGAGAGACGACCGGCAACGGCGGGTTCTTTGAGCCCACGATTCTTCTCGACGTCGATCATTCGATGGCCTGCATGCGCGACGAGACTTTCGGCCCGACGATCCCGGTGATGAAGGTCGCCGACGAGGAAGAGGCGATCCGGTTGGCAAACGACTCCCAGTACGGGCTGTCTGCAACGGTGTGGACCAAGGACATCGATCGCGGACGCGACATCGCGCACCGGCTCGAGGTCGGCGCCGTGAACATCAACGACGCCTACTCGAACCTGTTCTGCTTCCCCCTGCCACAGGGCGGCTGGAAAAGTTCCGGCCTCGGGTACCGGCTGGGCGGCCCCCAGGGTATCCGGAAGTACTGCCGTCAGCAGGCCATCACCACGCCACGCGTGCCGAGGATGGAGAACCAACTGCTGTGGTACCCCTATTCGCATCGGCGAGGCCGCACCGTTGCCGCGTTGCTGCGCCTGTTCGTGGCCCGCGATGTCCGGCGGCGATTACGGCGTGGCGGTAGCCGAAACCACGGTCACGCGTCGCTTGCCTCCGGGGCGAAGTAGAGATCGGGCATCCGCCGCCACGCTTCGAGCAGGCGCTTCTCCTCCGTGCTGCCATGGCCTGGTTTGCTGGCCGCAGCTCCCAGCATCGAATTGATCACCACCATGCAGAATTCGGGGAATCGTTTGTGGCCGGCGCGCTGCCCGCCGAGCAGCGCCTTGCACAGGTCGAGGTTCGCGCGCGCGAACTCGCGTTCCAGGGGTTTGAGGTAGTCGCGCATGTCGGGATCGTGTCGGGCAGCAATGAGCAACTCGAGGGAGGCTCCACCCAAGGGGCCGGAGACGACCTGCCAGAGCAGCGAAGCCCAGTCCTCCCCGTTGAGCGCCTGGGTGGCATGCAGCCGCGCCTCGCCGACCTTCGTGGCATACAAGCGGCGTGCCGCGGCGCTGATGAGCTCGCCCCGGGAGCCGAAGTAGTGCAACAAGACCCCGCGAGAGACGCCGGCTTGCTTTTGCACCTCCAGCGTCGTGGTAGCCGCGTAGCCGCGCTCGATCAGGATCGAAACCGTGGCGTCCAGCAGCTTGCGTTCCGCGGCCTGGCGACGCTCGCGCTGACTGATCCGGACGGGCGGGGCAGCGGTCGAACTCCTTGCAGTCAAGGCGAACTCCTCAAGTTGTGCGGCAAATTGACACACTACAGAAACTAGCGCTACTTTTAATAGTAGTCAACATTGACTAGTATTGCAGCCCAGAATGGAGACGGATATGACAACCGGCCCTTTGTCCGGTGTGAAGGTTCTCGAAATCGCGGGGATCGGACCGGGGCCCTTCTGCGGAATGCTGCTCGCGGATCTGGGTGCCGATGTGGTGCGTGTCGATCGGCCGGGTGGCGGGGGCATGCAACTCGTGCCGTGGGCCGAGGATCTGCTCAACCGCGGAAAACGCTCGATTGCAGTCGATCTCGCCAAACCCGGCGGGGCCGAGACGGTGCTGAAATTGGTCGAGCACGCCGACATCCTGTTCGAGGGCTTCCGCCCCGGGGTGGCCGAACGTCTCGGTATCGGACCCGAACCATGCTTGCTGCGGCGACCTCAATTGATCTACGGACGCATGACCGGATGGGGTCAAGACGGCCCGATCGCGCAGACCGCCGGACACGACATCACCTACATCGCACCCACCGGAGCGCTGCACGCGATCGGGCAAGCCGGTGGCCCCCCGCAGATCCCGCTCAACCTTGTCGGCGACTTCGCCGGCGGAAGCCTCTACCTGCTGGTAGGCATGCTCGCCGCCCTCGACGAGACCCGACGAAGCGGTCGTGGCCAGGTGGTCGACGCGGCGATCATCGATGGCACTACCCATCTGATGACGATGATCTACAGCTGCTACGCGGCGGGAATCTGGTCCGATGAACGCGGCACCAACCTCGGTGATGGCGGTTCGCCGTTTTACGGCGTGTATCAGACTTCGGATGCAAAGTTCATGGCCGTCGGGGCGCTCGAACCGCAGTTCTACGCCGAGTTCCTGCGCCTGCTCGAACTCCCGTCGGACCCCGCTGCGCAGTTCGACCGACACGCGTGGCCGCAGCTGCGAACCAAGATCAGCGACGCCTTCGCCGCGCGCCCACAACAAGAGTGGGCGAAGATATTCAGCGACAGCGATGCCTGCGTGGCGCCCGTGCTCGGCATGGCAGATGCGCCGGGCCATCCGCAATTGGCAGCCCGCAAAACCCTTTTCGTCGGCAATGGCATAACCCAGCCGTCCCCGGCCCCCCGGTTCTCGCGCACTCCGGCAGTCGTCGACGGCCCACCATGCGTGCCTGGCCAGCACACCGACGAAGTGCTCGCTGACTGGCTGAACTGAACATTGACCGGCAACGGTCCTGTGGTCGAAAATGAAACAGTCATTATTGACTGTTTCTGGAGCGGGTCGGTCAGGTCGGCGATTCTCTCAGCTGAGATCAAACCCGATACCTGGAATAGGTAGTTCTACTGGATGGGATTTCAGCCGCGGTCATTGGGCAAGCTGGTTGACCATGCTGGCGAAGATCTTGGGCAGCGCCGCAGCGGCTGGCACGATGCGCCTCCGCACCGGTGCGTACGCGCTGGCCTGTAGCAGGCCCGCCGTCAGCAGGCGGTAGCGGCGCGACATCTTGCGCCACTGGCGGTCATAGTCACCTGGCCGGTCGGCAATGACGCAGCCCACCAGCAGCTCGGCGGCACCGAACGCTATGCCCAGACCTTCGCCGGTTAGCGCATCGACGTAGCCTGCTGCGTCACCGACCAATAGGACCCGCCCGGCCGTTCGGCGGCGAACCTTCTGCCGCAGCGGACCGGCGGCTCGGTCCGGGCCATGCGGAAGGCCGTGCACCCGGTCCTTGAGGGTGTGGAACTCGTCGAAATGGCTGTCGAATCCACCCTTGTGTGAGGTGAGGATCGTTATCCCCACGCAGTCGTCAGCCACTGGTGTCACGTATGCCTCGGCCCTGGGGGCCCAGTGCACCTCGACGTGGTCGGTCCACGGTGCGATCTGCGCGTGCCGGCGGATACCGAAGCGGCGCGGGCCCCCGTAGGGCAGCGCCAGGCCGAGGGATCGACGGATGGGCGAGTGCAGCCCGTCGGCAGCGGCGAGGTACCGAGCGCGTAGGTCCCCAGCGCGAACGGACGTCGAATCCTGGGTGACCTCCCCAACCGCCTCGTGGACGAACCGAACGCCGGCCATTGTCGCGGCGTCTAGGAGTGCGGCGTGCAGGGCGGTCCTGCGCACGCCGAGCCCGGTGCCAGACCGAAACGGCGCGCTGACGTGCCGGTCGCCGTCCAGGTAGCTGATGCCGCGAAGCGGCTTGCCCTGGGCCGCGATGCCGAGGCGTTCCAACTGCCGCATCGTGTGCGGCATCAACCCTTCGCCACAGGCCTTGTCGATGGATCCGCAACGCGGCTCGACGACGACGACCTCGAGCCCCGCCCGTGCGCCGTGCAGCGCGGTGGCCAGCCCGGCCGGGCCGCCGCCGGCGACGAGCAGGTCGATCACGTCAGACTCGCGAGCGCGGTGTTTTCGACCTTGATCGGTGTCCTCAGCAGTGCGGCGTTGAGCACCGAGAAGACCTGTGCGGCCACCACAATTGTGAGCATCAGCCAGCCGAGTGTGGGGATGAACGGACGACGCCGTCGACGAGGCAGGCTGCCACCAGACCGGTGTGCAGGGTGGCCATCACCGAGTAATGACCCGCACCGAACTCGACGCCGCCGCGGGCTCGACTCCAGGCAAGGTTGCGTCTGGACAGTTCGGCCAACCGCTCCAAAGCGACCGCGACGACCAGAAGCACATACCAGGCCATCAAGTCAGTGCCAGCGCAGCAGGACGACTTCGGAACAGAATCCCGGACCCATCGCCATCAGCACGCCAGGGCTTCCACTCGGTGGATGTTTGGCCATCGTGTCGCGCAATACGTGCAGTACCGATGCCGACGAAATGTTTCCGACTTCGCTGAGCGAGCGCCAGGTCAGCTCGAGCGCGTCGTCGGGGAGACCCAGGGTCGCGGTGATCGCCTCGATCACCTTCGGACCGCCGGGATGGCTGACCCAGGCGCCGACCTCGTCGATCGTCAGGTCGTGCGTCGCGAGGAACTGGGTGACGTCGTCGCCCAGGTACCGCTCGACAAGTGTCGGGACCTCGGGGCCCAGGACGATTTGGAATCCGGAAGCGCCGACGTCCCAGCCCATCGTGCGCAGTGAGTCGGGGTAGAGATGGCTGCGCGAATCCAGGATGTCGGGTCCGCTGGCGCGGATCTGTTCGGCGCGGCGTTCGCCGACCGCCACGACCGCCGCGGCTCCGTCGCCGAACAGAGAGCCCGCGACCAGGGTGGCGATGTTCGGATGGCGCTTCTGCGTGAGCGAGCAAAGCTCTACCGACACCAGGACCGCGACGTCGTCGGGTGCGCCGCGCAGATAATCGTGCAGCCGGGCCACCCCCGCCGCGCCGGCGACGCAACCCAGGCCGAAAAGCGGCACCCGCCGCACGTCGGGGCGCAGGCCCAGCCTCGCGGCGATGCGGGCGTCCAGCGACGGCACCGCAACGCCGGTGACTGTCGTCGAGATGATGAGGTCGACGTCGCGCGGTTGTAGCCCCGCCTCGTCGAGCGCGCCCGACAGCGCTGCACACCCCAGCTCCACTGCGTGTTCGATAAACAGGTCGTTCGCCTCGCCGAAGTCGGTCAGCTTCGCGTAATCCTCCAGCGGCAATACGAGGTACCGGGTGTCGACCTTGGCGCTCGCATGCAGGCGCCGAATTGGCTCCCCGAGATTTTCGTAACCGGGAAGCTCGAGCAGCGCCTGGGTGACCTCGCTCTGGGTGTAGCGGTGCGGCGGTAGTGCGCCGTGCACGCCCGCGATGACACTCATACCTATAACACGAGGGCCGAGGCCGTTTCGTTCAACACCTACTGTCAACGATGCAGGTCTCCGGCTCAGCTGGGATCACGGCGCGGCGCAACGCGTGAACTTCCGAGCCCCGCCCGACGTGTTCTAGACATAGGAGGCGGTAACGGTGCGCAACTCAGACCGAGCGTGGGTGACACTGGCCGGTGGCGTGGCAGCCTACGACCTGATCGCCACCGATGACGAGCAGCTGACCAACGCGGCCCGCAGGTACTTCAAGTCTCAGCCGATTGCCACCGCGTCGATGATCCTCGTGACAGCCCTGCATCTGGTCGGCGGCATACCGCCGTGGTGCGACCCGATCACGCTGACGTTCGCCGCGTATCGACGGCTGCTGCGGCAGTTCTGGCTTCGCCCAAAAGCAGAACAGCGGGTCAGCCTGGTGGCTGCAACGGTCGTTCGCAAGTTTGCCGCGTGAAGCGTGGTAGCCGGCTCTGGGTGAAGAGCGGGCGGGGATTCGATGATGCCAACGACCAACGTGTCGCCGACCTCACAAACAGGCCGTACCGGATCGTCCGCCAGCTCGCCGCCGAATCCACTTGAGCCGTCCCACATCACGGCGCTCGAAGGTCCTCGCACCGAAGAAGACGACAGGAGATCGCGGATGATTACAGAGACCCAGGACAGCCCCGAAGCCGTTGTCATCGGCGCGGGGCCCGCGGGTCTGGCTGTCGCACGTCAACTCGATCATCAGCATGGCATCAAAACGCTCGTTCTGGACCGCGCAGCGGCCCCGGCGATTTCGTGGCGCACGCGCTATGACAACTTCCGGCTCAACACGACCGGGTTCTTGTCGCACCTTCCCGGACAACGGATTCCCTTGAACGCCGGCCGTTGGCCGACCAAGGAGGACATGGTCCGGTATTTCGATCACTACGTTCAGCGGCAGAACATCGCGGTCATGCTCGGATGTGAAGTCCACCGCGTCGACCGTGCCGGGGGAGTCTGGCAACTTGACACGTCGTCGGGTGAAATCCGAACCCCAGCAATCGTCCTCGCCACGGGCAACTACAGAACACCCATCATCCCTGCATGGCCTGGACTCAGTCGCTTCAACGGCCAGATCGTTCACTCCGGAGACTTCACCAACGCTTGGCCTTACCGTGGCCGCGACGTCCTCGTTGTTGGCGCCGGCAATTCGGCCGCCGACATCGCTGTCCAGCTCGCTAACGACGGCGCGGGACGGATCTGGCTTGCGGTGCGCACACCGCCGCACCTCGTGCGGCGGGCCATCGGACCGTTTCCGTCGGATATCTTCCTTGAGCTGTTCTCGAGGGTTCCCGCGCGCATGATCGATCCGGTGATCGCGCGGATGAACCGCCTGATGTGGGGTGACCTGTCGGCCTACGGCTTCCAGCGGCCGCCGCTCGGGCTGAAGGCGACGGTGGAAAAACGAGGTCGCATCCCGACGCTGGCCGATGAGCTCATCGACCTCGTGCGGGTCGGGCGCGTCGAGGTCGTCGGCGCTGTCAAGGCTGTCGAATCCGACGCTGTGATCCTCGCTGACGGCACGTCCGTGGCGCCGCAGGTGATCATCGCCGCCACCGGGTTCGGCACGGATCTCGACGGTTTGGTCGGACATCTTGGCGTCCTCGACGAGCGCGGCAACCCGCGCGGCGGCTTTGCCTCGCAGGTCGGCGACGGAATGTTCGCGATCGGATACGGCATTCCGCCCAATGGCCCGCTCCGGGCGATCCGGCTGGCAGCCACGCCTTTGGCCGGGGATGTCGCGGCCTACCTGAAGCGCATTGGTCCATCCGTCCGGGCGCCACTTGACTGTCCGTCCGCTGATCTCGTAGCAGCAGGGCGCCAGTTTCGAAAGTTTGACGGCGGTGTCTCCTTGGCGATGCAAGCTGAGATGGCGCGCACGAGAAGCAAAGGGGCACAATGATTTTACTTTCCACCGAAAAGACCCTCTTTCGCGGCACAGACGGTTACGAAACGGCCCGTCGGGAAACGGTATGGAATGGCCTTCTGCCGGAACGTTTTCCCGATGTGATCGTGCAGGCGCACGACACCGACGACGTGGTCGCAGCGATCCATTATGCGCGGGCCAACGGACATCACGTCGGCGTATGCTCGGGCGGACGCAGCTGGGCGGCCAGTCACCTGCGCGACGGTGGCCTGCTGCTGGACGTCAGCCGTCTCGATCACTGCACTGTCGAACCGGATCGGATGACCGCAGACGTCGGCCCGGGCAAAGCCGCCAGCGTCTTCGCGACCGACCTGGATGCACAAGGGCTCTTCTTCCCCGCGGGTCATTGTGAAGGCATTCGCCTCGGTGGCTATCTTTTACAGGGCGGATACGGCTGGAACAGTTCGGTGGTCGGGCCGGCATGCGAGAGCGTGCTTGGACTGGAAGTCGTGACCGCCGACGGTGAACAAATCTACTGCGACCCCGAAAACCATCCAGACCTGTATTGGGCAGCCCGCGGCTCGGGACCGGGCTTCTTCGGTGTGGTCACTTCTTTCAAACTGCGTATTTACCCGCGTCCGGCGGTTTGGGGTACCTGCCTGTACATGTACCCGATCGAAGTCGCCGACGAGGTGTTCACCTGGGCGCGCTCGATCAGTTCTGAACTCGACGACCGAGTAGAACTCCAGATCCACACCGCGCGCAGCTTTCCAGGAGCCGGGCTCAACCAACCTGGTATCACGATCGCCTCGCCAGTATTCGCCGATTCGGAGGAAGAGGCGGTGAAAGCCCTTGCCCCGCTGGGCACTTGCCCGGTCATCGACAAGGCGATCGTCAACCTCCCTTATGCGCCGACAAATTTGGCGAATTGGTATACCGCCGTGATGACCAGCTACCCGAAGGGGCACCGTTACATCGCCGACAGCATGTTCACATCGGCTTCCGCCGAAGAATTACTGCCGGGCATCCGCAGAATCATCGAAACCATGCCGCCGCACCCCTCGCACTTCATTTTCACGGGCTGGAAGACGTCCCCGGAGCGCGCGGACATGGTCTACGGCTTGGAAGACGAGATCTACATGGCGCTCTTCACCATCTGGCAGGATCCGGCCGACGACGAACGGTACCGCGACTGGGCCGGGTCCAACATGGCGGCGATGTCGCACTTGGCGACCGGCATCTCGCTCGCCGATGAGAATCTGTGCCGGCGTCCGGCGCGATTCATCACCGAACCGAACATGGCACGTCTCGAGAAGGTGCGCACGGCCTACGACCCAAATGGTCGATTCCACAGCTGGATGGGCGGCGTCTGACCGCTGCCGGCCGTGGCCGGTGTGCCGCATGTGAACCAAACAGGCGCTGCAATCGTTTCACCAGTAGGAGGTGAACGCAGTGGCTATGCCAACCAGTTCGGCGGGTGCGGAAGCCGAGTTGATGAAGACACTCTACGACGCACACGCGTTCGCCGTCGCCGCAACATAGTTCATCGGCGATAACCGCACCGCACACCGACTACTGATCGCCGACGCGACGGCTCAACTAGCCGCCGAACATCGCGCGATGGTGCGCCGGTCTCGACATCGCAGAAGGCGCTATGAAGCCACGGCTGCACTATGCCGTGCGGGCCGTGCGACTCACAAGCAAGAAATGGGGATTACGAAATGCAAGACGTGCCAGGGGAGATGGGAGTTACACGATGATGCCGCGATGGCGGCCCGAAACGCCGCATGGCGGCGACCTATCCGGGCATGACGAGTACGCGATGTGGGATGCCGCATACGTGCTGGGATCACTGTCGTCCGTCGAACGGCGGGAATTTGAAGCGCACATGGCCAACTGCCCGTTGTGCCGCAGCGCCGTTGGCGAGCTCATCGGCATGCGGGCTCTCCTGTCGCAGCTGGATCGCTACGAGTTGGCGGCGATCGACAATGGCAGTCGCGTAGAACCGTTGCTGCCTGCCGAGTTGTTGCCGTCGCTGCTGGCCAAAGTGAGCTGGCGGCGGCGCCGGTCCCGCATCGTGACTTGGACGGCTGGGGCCGTCGCCGCCGCGGTGCTGGCGATCGGTGTACTTGTCGGCGTTGGGGGTCATTACCCGACATCCGTGCCCACCCCGCCACAGGCGAGCGTGTCAGTTCAGCCGATGGCGCAGGTCGGGACCAACAGGCTGGCCTCGACGGTCTCGCTCAGCAGCCAACAGTGGGGAACGTTCATCTCGATGAACTGCGTCTGCCTGGCCCCGCTGAACGCCCATCACGACACGCTAGCGATGGTCGCGGTAGGTCGCGACGGTAGCCACACTCGGATGGCAACCTGGGTGGCGAATCCGGGCCATACGGCGACGCCCGCTGGCAGCATTTCGACGCCCGTCGATCAAATCGCCTCTGTGCAAGTGGTTTCCGCCGACGACGGCCAGGTGCTCCTTGAGCGTTCGCTGTGAGTCTTGCCACCGTGTGAACTGAAGTCACCCGCAGGTCGTGTTACCGACATCCACACAAGTTAGGTGAGCAGATGCCCAGGCAACAAAGGGTGGTCGACCACATCGTCGAGCACCTCGCGAGAATCGACACCGATTACATATTCGGTGTCGACGGTGCCAACATCGAAGATCTTTACGACGCCGCACATTTCAGTTCGGACATCACCGCGGTGTTGGCCAAGCACGAGTTTTCCGCGGCCACGATGGCCGACGGGTACAGTCGCAGCGGCGCCGGTTTGGGGGTAGTGGCGGCGACGTCTGGCGGAGGCGCACTCAATCTCATTCCGGGCCTTGGGGAATCATTTGCCAGCCGCGTGCCGGTGTTGGCATTGGTGGGTCAGCCTGCGACCACGATGGACGGTCGGGGCAGCTTTCAAGACACCAGTGGCCGCAACGGTTCATTGAATGCCGAAGCGTTATTTTCTGCGGTATCAGTCTTCTGCCAACGGGTGGTGACACCCGCCGATATCGTCTCGGCGTTGCCCCGCGCAATAGCGGCGGCACGAACCGGCGGGCCCGCAGTATTATTGCTGCCCAAAGATATTCAGCAGGCGATGGTGGGCGTCAACGGCTACGACAAACGTAACGGGCGTGGTGTTGACCCGCCGCGGTCGCTCATCGGTGATCCACATCCGATCGTGCGCGCTCTCCGTCGTGCCAACGGGCCCGTCACGATCATCGCTGGCGAGCAGGTGGCTCGTGATGGCGCCCGGTCCGAACTCGAGGAGCTGCGGGCCCTGCTGCGCGCGCAGGTGGCATGTGTGCCCGACGCCAAAGATGTAGCCGGTACACCGGGTTCGGGTTCGTCGTCAGCGCTCGGTGTGACCGGTGTGATGGGTCATCCCGGTGTGGCCGACGCGGTGGCAGCGAGCGCCGTGTGCCTAGTGGTCGGCACCCGCCTGTCAGTGACCGCCCGCACCGGCCTCGACGACGCGCTCGCGGCGGTGCGGACGGTCTCGATCGGCTCGGCACCCCCGTACCTGCCGTGCACGCACGTGCACACCGAAGATCTGCGAGGGTCGCTGACGATGCTGACCCGGGCGTTGTCCGGGCGGGGGCGGGCAAGGGGACTGCGGGTGCCCGATTTCGTGGCAGACGCCGAACTGAATCCGCCGGCCTTCGCCGGTACGGGTGTGCGCTACCGCGATGCCATGGTCGTGCTCGATCGCGTGTTGCCCGACGGGACGGACATCGTCGTCGACGCCGGCAACACCGGCGCATCCGCAATCCATCACCTCCCCGTTCGCCGGGACGGTCGGTTCGCGGTCGCACTCGGCATGGGCGGCATGGGCTACAGCTTCGGTGCCGGTATCGGGATGGCCTTCGGCCGTGCGATGAGCAACGGGCCTAGCCGGCGCACCGTGGTGATCGCCGGAGACGGTGCATTCTTCATGCACGGCATGGAGGTGCACACCGCGGTGCAGTACCGGCTTCCGGTGACTTTCGTACTGTTCAACAACAACGCCCACGCCATGTGCGTGACCCGCGAGCAGCTGTTCTACGACGACCTGTACAGCTACAACCGGTTCGCTCCCAGCCAGCTGGGGGCCGGTCTGGCGGGCATGTTCCCCGGGCTGTCTTCGGTCGACGTGGCCGACGTCGACGCACTACCCGCAGCACTGGAACGGGCAATGGCCGTCGACGGTCCGTCCGTGGTCACCGTCGAGTGCTCCGCAGACGAAATCCCGCCATTCGCGGCATTCCTGAACAGACAACCTGCCAATCAGGTTGTCGAACAACAGATCACAACCCTAAAGGAGAACCGATTCCATGTCCCTAGCAGCGCTTGACGATATCGCCGTCCATAGCGGTACCCCCGAGCCGATCGAGGGAGTGGTCCGTATCGAGACCTCGCCACTGGAGGAGACCGCCCCGATGTTCATGGCGAAGATGCGGTCGGTGTACCCGCACGACGAGGTCTTCGGCCAGTACTGCACGGTCAACGACTACGTCGACTGCCCACCCGACGAGCTGTTCGAATACTTGG
>NZ_JBKQTQ010000247.1:0-3175 GCF_052143115.1 Mycobacterium sp. | reverse complement strand
CTGCGATAAGAAATCACTCGGGAGAAAGTCGTGGACATTCTTGGTTCGATGCTGCGATGGGAGTCATCATCGGAGGGGCCGAATATCTGCTCGGGTTCATCGGACCCATCGTCGTTCATCCCGACGCCAACCAGGGGCCGCTTCACGGCATTTTCATAACCGGGCCGGGCGGGTCCATGCTCGGGCTCGTTGTCGGTTTGGTCAATGCAATTGTCACAGGCCAACTCTCCTCCTGATCAAATCAGGGCTCGGCCGTCGACGCAATCGTCAGCCAGGCTGGAAAGTCTGGTCTGCGGCTTCTGACCGCACGGGCCACGAGGTTCGGTGGTGATCCGCATCCCCTGTGCTAGGAAGTATCTACGCATTCGGCCGCGAAACCCTCGGCTTTCAAATTGTATGCGAGCAGCTCGGCAAGAATGGCGTCGTCCTCGACGACAAGAACCCGTGCAACCACCGAGGCGCTCATGGCCGAAGCGACACTCAATTCGCTCATGGATAAACCGCCGCTCACACCATGATGACCGGCAACAACCGCGTCCGTTCGCTTGCGCGCAATCGGCGGCAGATTTCCAAGCCGGACATTCCGGGCAGCATCCAGTCGAGGAGTGCAGTTGATTGCACGGATAGCCCCCGCTCTCTCCTGATCGCCCACCTCTCCTCCGATCCGCCGGCCGAACACATCGGATGACATCTTGGTATAGTGTTCGGCCTCACGAGCGTTGCATCGACCGTGCCTCGACCTGTTTAAGGCCGTAGGTTTCGTCAAACGAGTAGCCGAAGTCGCGCACCGTCCGAATTGGGTCGCGCTCGTTACCGCGCGACAGCGCCCGCCGCAGGCGTCCAACATACACGTCGATACTGCGACTGCCGACGTCCGCCGTAGGTCCCCAGACGGCATCGCGAAGCTGCGATCGGGACAAAACACGGCCTGTTTGCGCAAGCAGACATTCCAGAAGACGGAACTCGGTCGCCGTCACTCGGATTTGGCGGCCAGCGCGTTGCACCCGCAATGGCACGCCAAAGTTGTCGCAGCCATGGTCCGCACGGCCATCCGGGCGAAGCGTGGGCTTGGCCCCACCAAAACCGATACGGCCATTTTATACGAGGACCGGATCGCGCACGACCCGCCTCCCTGCCTGCTGTCGCCGGGGACGCCGAACTTTGTTGGGCCGAGCGCATCGCGCCGCAAACACGCTAGGCCGATCGGCGCTGCGAAGTCGTAGAGGAAGGCGTCGCCGCTGGCCGGCCGCCGCGCACAGCCACACATCAAAACCATCGTTCGTTCCGACCTCGACGTTCGGTCGTGATCCGCCTCCTCGGGCTAGGAACCAAGGCAGTGCAGTTGATTGTACGACGGCGTCACGCCTCGTAAGAAGCCCGCCTCGACGGAGCCCCATGAGATCGTTTTAGTCCACACAGTTCATTCGGCCTCTAGCGAATAGGTGGCGCAGCACTGGGTTCACGCAGTGTAGGTCTGAGCGCAGGCTTAGCGCGCGAAGCCGAACGCGAAGACCCGCCCGTCGCCCGCGAAATAGAGCCGGCCGGCGGCGGCAAGGATGGTCGCGTAATGCCGGAGGCCGTCGAGCGGATCGCTGGTGAACACCGCCTGCCCGGTGTCGCCACGGAAACCATACAGCCGATTGTCGCCCTCGGCGTCGACGATCCACACGATCGGGTCGGCCGTATTGTCGCTCGTCGTTACGATCGTGGCCCCCTGTCCGCGCAGCTTGGCGCACCACGCTGTGTGCATCGCCGGTTGCGCCCCGCCCGAGATGCGCAGCGCCACCAGCCCGAGCCCCCCTGCATCGCCGGGGCAGGACGAGCCGTCGGCCTGGAACGTCACCATCATGTCTTGGCCCATGCGCCAGGCGGCGGGCGAGGTGTTGACCGTACCGTCGGCGACCTTCTGCGCAAGCAGCGGGTGGCCGATGCCGCCGAGGTTGGCGCGGTCGAGCAGGTACGCGGTGCCGTTCTTGTCGAGCGCGAACAGCACGGCCGCCCCGGGGCCGCCGTCAGGCAGGTCGAAGGTCATCGGATTGTTGTAGGCCAGAACCAAGTAGCCCATGTCCAGCTTTTGCCAGTCGGCCGGCGCGAAGAAATCCTCCGGGACAGGTTGCCAGCGCAAATCCAGCGCCAAGCGGATCACCGCATTGCCGCCGCTCCATTGTTGCTCAAGGCCGCTGGTATGGCCGGCGGCGGCGAACAGGCGGCTTCCGTCGAAGGCGATCCCGCCCGGTGCCCAGATGCCGCCCCCTCTGACCGAGGTCCGCCAGGCCCCGAACACCGCCGGCTTGTCAAGGTTGAGCCCGACCACCCAGCCGTGAAAGTCGCCACATTCGCCATAGTGGCCGCCATAGGGCACATAGAGCCGGTCGCCGGCCAAGGTGAGCGCGCCGCGCTCGTTCTGCGCGGGGGCATTGAAGCTCATGCCAAGTGCGCGGAGCGAACTGGCCACGTCAACCGGCCAGCCCGGCAGCACCGCGCCGTCGGCGAGCGGCAGGCCGAACACAAGGTGGCGCGGCCCGTCGCCGCCATCGACCACGGCGTCGAGGTAAAGCGCGCCGCTGCGCTCGTCGATCACCGGCGTGCCGGTGATGCCGACCGGGTCGATGTTGCCGCAATCAAGCTTATGGCGCGCGACCGCCGGGCCGAGGCGGCTCTTCCAGATCGTGCCTCCGGTGACGGCGTCCAGCGCAACGACTGCATTGTCTTCGGTCGCCACGATGACCAGCCCGCGCGCCGCGCCTGGCGGACGCCAGTAGAGAGGCTGCGCATAGACGTTGCCCGGCACGCGCCCGTCAAACGCCGCATCCCGCTGCATATCAAGCTCAAAGCACTCTCGTGAAGCTATGGTAGCCGTCGCCGCTGCCGCTTCATCCTGGCCGTGAGCGGCGGCCGTATCCCATGGCGTATGCTGGGGCGCATCGGCGTGGCCACTGATCATGGCGGGTTCGGCTTGAAGGAGGAACTGGTCGCCCAGCTCCTGGCGGCTGGCCATGAGGTTGTCGATTTCGGCGCCAATAGCCTGAGCCCAGACGATGACTATTTGGACTTTGTCATCCCGCTCGGCCGGGCTGTGGCAGGGGGGCAGGTCGAGCGCGCTGTGGCGATCTGCGGCAGTGGCGTGGGCGCGTCCGTGTGCGCCAACAAGATTCCTGGCGTTCGCGCGGCGCTG
>NZ_JBKQTQ010000246.1:0-74214 GCF_052143115.1 Mycobacterium sp. | reverse complement strand
TCCAGATCCCGATCCCAGCTACGACTTTTCCGACGAAGCCGAGTTCTACTTCAGGTACCTGACGTGGGGCCTGCGGGGTGTCGTCGACGGTAACGGCTACCCGCCACAGGCGTACCCGCCCGTTTAGGCGATCACCACGGCGGCGCTAGAGCGCCTTGAGTTCCTCGGCGACCGCGGTCACCGATTTCTTCGCGTCGCCAAACAGCATCGTGGTGCCCTCGCCGTAGAACAGCGGGTTGTCGATACCGGCGAATCCGGAGTTCATCGACCGCTTGAGCACGATCACCGACTTGGCCTTGTCCACGTTGAGGATCGGCATGCCGTAGATCGGGCTGGAGGCATCATTGCGGGCCGCCGGGTTGGTGACGTCGTTGGCGCCGATGACGATCGCGACGTCGGTGCGGGCGAACTCGTCGTTGATGTCGTCCATGTCTTTCATCGCGTCGTAGTCGACTTCAGCCTCGGCCAGCAGCACGTTCATGTGCCCGGGCATCCGGCCGGCCACCGGGTGGATCGCGTACTTGACCGGCACACCCTTGTCTTCGAGCAGGTTGGCCATGTCCTTGACGGCGTGCTGGGCCTGCGCGACGGCCAGGCCGTAGCCGGGGACCACGATCACCTGGTTGGCGTAGGCCATCTGGATCGCGGCATCGGCGGCGGAGGTGGACCTGACGTGCTTATCGCCGCCGCCGTCGCTGCTGGGGGCCACGCCACCGCCGCCGAAACCGCCGGCGACGATCGCCGGGATGGAGCGGTTCATCGCCTTGGCCATCAGGTTGGTCAGGATCGAGCCCGACGCGCCGACGATCATGCCCGCGACGATCATCGCGGTGTTGTTCAACGCCAAACCCGCGGCCGCGGCCGACAGCCCGGTCATCGCGTTGAGCAGCGAGATCACCACGGGCATGTCGGCGCCGCCGATCGGCAACACCACCATCAGGCCCAGCGCACCCGCGGCGGCAAGCAGACCGATCATCCACCACAGCGACACCCCGCCGCTGCCCGGACGTGCGCCCAGACCAATGACGACAGCGGCGGCGACGGCCGCGCCCAGCAGCAGCAGGTTGATCAGCTGCTGAGCCTTGCCGAACCCGATCGGCGACCCGGAGATGATCTCCTGCAGCTTGCCGAACGCGATGATCGATCCCCAGAACGAGATCGACCCGATGATCGCGGCGAACAAGGACGCAACCACGATGTGCACGGTCGGCGACTCGCTGTGCTCGAAGGCTGAAAAGCCTTTCGTTTCAATGAATTCCGCAAGCGCAATCAGCGCGACCGTACCGCCACCGACGCCGTTGAAGAATGCCACCAGCTGCGGCATGGCGGTCATCTTGGTGTAGCGCGCCGGCGGGACGCCGAGCACGACGCCCACCACCAGGGCGGCGATGATCAGTACCCACTGGTCGGTGTGCCGGATCTTGATCAGTGTCGCCGTCACCGCGAGCGCCATTCCCACCGCGGCGATCAAGTTTCCGCGCACTGCGGTCTTGGGCCCGGTCAGGCCCATCAAGCCGTAAATGAACAGCGCGAACGAGATGACATAGAGGCCGATCACCAAGTAGTTCATTTGGCGGCCTCTTCGCTCTTGGCCGGCAGGGCCTTCTTCTTGCCCTTGAACATGCCCAGCATCCGGTCGGTGACGATGAAGCCGCCGACGACGTTCAGCGTGCCGAACACCACCGCGACAAACAGGATGATCTGCACCGCGAGCGATGGATGCTCAACCTCGCCGAACACCACCAGGGCGCCGACCACGACGATGCCGTGGATGGCGTTGGTCCCCGACATCAGCGGGGTGTGCAGTGTGTTGGGCACTTTCGAGATCACCGCAAACCCGACGAACCCGGACAGCACCAGGATCGCCAGGTTGGACAGCAGTTCGTCATACATCCCGTGCATCTATGCTTCCTCTCCTGCTTGGGCCATCAGCGCCGCTCCTCCGCATCGCTTCGCTCTGCATCGTCGCCGGCGCGCCGGGTCACGCAGGCCTCCGCAACGACTTCGTCGTCGAAGTCGGGGGCTAGCTTGCCGTCGGTGATCAGCAGCTCCAGCAGCGCCGTGATGTTCTTGCTGTAGAGCTCGCTGGCATGCTCGGGCATCGTCGCGGGCAGGTTCAACGGCGAGGCGATGGTGACGTCGTGCTTGACGACGGTGCGCCCAGGTTCGGTCAGCTCGCAGTTGCCGCCGGTCTCTCCGGCCAGGTCCACCACCACGCTGCCGGGCTTCATCGCCTCCACCGCCGCGGCCGTCACCAGACGCGGCGCAGGCCGTCCCGGGACCAGTGCGGTGGTGATCACCACGTCGAATCCGCTGATCGCGTCTTCCAGCGCCTTCTGTTGCTGCGCCTTTTCGTCTTCGGTCAGCTCGCGCGCGTAGCCGCCCTCACCGGCCGCCTCGATTCCGACATCGAGCCACTGCGCCCCGACCGAGCGCACCTGGTCGGCCACCTCGGGGCGCACATCGTAGCCGGTAGTGCGGGCGCCCAGTCGTTTGGCCGTCGCCAGCGCCTGCAGCCCGGCCACGCCGACACCCAGCACCAGCACCGTGGCGGGCTTCACCGTGCCCGCCGCGGTGGTAAGCATCGGGAAGAACCGAGTCGACTCCGAGGCCGCCAACAGCACAGCCTTATATCCGGCGACGTTGGCCTGCGACGACAATGCGTCCATCACCTGCGCCCGGGAAATTCGCGGGATGGCCTCCAGTGCGAAGGCCTGCACGCCGGCCTGGGTCAGGGCGCCGATCGAATTGTCGGCGTCGCGGGGCGCGAGGAATCCGATCAACGTCTGCCCGCTGCGCAGCCGGGAAACCTCCTCGGCGGTCGGCGGCGCGACCTTGACAACGATGTCAGCCGCCCAGGCATCACCGATCGTGGCGCCGGCCTCCGTGTAGAGCTCGTCGGGAAGCAGCGCCCCCTCGCCCGCGCCCGACTCCACCACGACCGCGATACCGCTTTTCACCAGCGGCCCGACCGCCTTGGGCACCAGTGCGACCCGTCGCTCGTCGGTCCCGGACTCGGCGACCACCCCGACCGTCGTCTGCGTATCTGTCATGACGCGTATATCTACTTTCTTGTACTCCCTACCCCGCTAGATCGGCCCCAACCCTAACCCGACCGCCCGGCTCTCCCCCGCGAGCGGGGGGACCCCCACCTCCCGCCAGCTTCCGCGGCGCGCATCGTCGCCGGGCGTCCCGATGGCCTGGCTCTCCCGTCGGCCCGCTACCACAGGGTGAAATCTTGGCCGTACTCCGACTCCGGACGCGGCCCAAAGTAGCGGCGCTGCGATTCGTCGATCGGCACGTCGTTGATGCTGGCTTCGCGGCGGGCGGTCAGCCCGGCGCCCGAGAACTCCCACAACTCATTGCCGTAGCTGCGCCACCACTGTCCGGCAGCGTCACGGCATTCATATTGGAACCGGACGGCGATGCGATTGTCGTGGAAACTCCAGAGGCCCTTGCGCAGCACATAGTCGTGCTCGCGCTGCCATTTCCGGGTCAGGAGAGCCACGATCGCGTCCCGGCCGACGACGTGTTCGTCGCGGTTACGCCACTCCGAGTCGACGGTATAGCCCAGGCTGACGCGCTCGGGATCGCGGGTGTTCCACAGGTCCTCGGCGGCCTGCACTTTCTGGATCGCTGTCTCGAGGGTGAACGGCGGAAGCGGAGGACGTGTCTCGGTCATGAGATCTATCGTCCTCCGCTGCCTCCCGCATTCCCGGGCCAGCCGCGGTGTCCTATCGTTTCGAGCATGGACTTCGCGATGTCGGCCAAAGCCAGCGACTACCACAAACGACTGTCCGAATTCATCACCGACTACGTCTTTCCGGCCGAGGCCGAATATGACCGCTATAGGCATGAGGCCGGCCCGAACGACCACACCGTTCCGCCGATCATCGAGGAGCTGAAAACCAAGGCCAAAGCGGCCGGCCTGTGGAACCTGTTCCTGCCGGCCGAGTCGGGCCTGTCCAACCTGGACTATGCCTCGCTGGCCGAACTGACCGGATGGAGTCTGGAGATCGCACCCGAGGCGACCAACTGCGCGGCACCGGACACCGGCAACATGGAAACCCTGCACCTGTTCGCCACCGAGGAGCAACGCAAGCAGTGGCTAGAGCCGTTGCTGGACGGCGAGATCCGCAGCGGCTTTTCGATGACCGAGCCGGCGGTCGCCAGCAGCGACGCCCGCAACATCGAAACCTCGATCGTGCGCGACGGCGGCGACTACGTGATCAACGGCCGCAAATGGTGGACTTCGGGCGCGGCGGATCCCCGCTGCAAGATCCTGATCGTGATGGGCCGCACCAACCCTGAGGCGGCAAGCCACCAGCAGCAGTCGATGGTCCTGGTGCCGATAGATACACCGGGCGTGACTGTGGTCCGCTCAACATCGGTCTTCGGTTACCAAGACCAGCCCGGGCACTGCGAAATCGTCTACGACAACGTCCGGGTACCGGTCACCAACCTGCTCGGCGAAGAAGGCGCCGGCTTCGCGATCGCCCAGGCCCGGCTCGGGCCGGGCCGCATCCACCACTGCATGCGCGCACTCGGCGGAGCCGAACGTGCGCTGGCCCTGCTGGTGCACCGGGCCAATACCCGGGTGGCGTTCGGCCGTCCACTGGCCGATCAAGGTCTCGTACAGCAGGCAATTGCCAAGTCACGCAATGAGATTGACCAGGCCCGGCTGTTGTGCGAGAAGGCGGCCTGGACCATCGACCAATACGGCAACAGGGCCGCGCATCTACTGGTGTCGCAGATCAAGGCGGTGGCTCCGCAGGTGGCCTGCGACGTCATCGACCGCGCCATCCAGGTGCACGGGGCCGCCGGCGTCAGCGAGGATACGGCGCTGGCCCGGCTTTACGCCTGGCATCGCGCGATGCGCATCTTCGACGGGCCCGACGAGGTACATATGCGCTCCATCGCGCGCGCTGAGATCGGCCGCGAGCAAAGCGCTTTCGCCGCGGCGGTCACCTGAAATGGCGAAAGGTGTGCGGGATCTACAGGGGGCCTGGAACTTTCGCGATGTTGCGGATAGCACCGGTACGCTACGGCCGGGGCGGCTGTTTCGTTCCGGTGAGCTGAGCGATCTCGGCGACGACGGCCGCGACGAGTTACGCCGATTGCGCATCAGCGATGTCGCCGACTTGCGCTCACGCCGCGAGGTGGAGCGCCACGGGCCGGGCCTGGTGCCGGACGGCGTGCGGATTCATCAGCTGCCCATCCCCGATCTCGGCCCCGACGAACTCAACCCGGACGGGGACGCGCCGCACGAGCATGCATTCAGGCGGCTCCTGGAAGATAAGGCCAACGACGAACCGGTCAGCGAGGCGTCCACTCGCTTCATGATCGACGAGTACAGCAGGTTTCCCACGTACAACGGAGCCCAGCAAGCACTGCACCGCGTCGTCAGCTTGCTGGCCGACGGCGGCACGGTGCTCACCCACTGTTTTGCCGGCAAGGACCGCACCGGGTTCGTGGTGGCGCTGGTGCTGGAAGCCGCGGGCGTCGAGCGCGACGCGATCCTGGCGGATTTCCTGGGTAGCAACCAGGCTGTTCCTCAGCTGCGGGCCCGGATTCTGGACGCGGTCCGGGAGCGATCCGACGTCGAAGTGACCCCGGAGCTGATGGCGTTCACCGAGGCGCGGCTGTCCGATGAAGTCCTAGGTGTCCGCGAGCAATACCTGGACACCGCACGGCGGACCATCGACGACAGCTTCGGCTCACTCGATGGATACCTGCGCAGCGCGGACATCACCGAGGCCGACGTGGCCCGGCTGCGCAGCGCCGTGCTGGGCTGAATTCAGCGCTGCTCAAGCGTCCCGGTGCCCGGCGCACCGACCTCCGGCGGGCCTCATTCCGACGCCGCGACAACCTATGGGCGCCGACAGCAGGGACTGAATTTATGTGAAGGAAAACCTGTGGATTTCTTAGACGCTGAGCGCCAGGAGGAGTAAACATATGTTGAATACCTGCGCCGCTGGGGCAGTCTCTTGCCCTGACGACCGCTAATCGCATAGGGCTCGGCCCCACGTCCGGGAGGTCGCAAATGTCAGGCCGCAAGCTTCGTTGGCTGGGTTTAGGACTGGTGGCTACCGGCGGTGCCGGTATCTTGACGCTCACCGCAATGATGAATTCGGCGTTCGCCTGGGGGGACGACATCGGATTGGTCATCGGCGGCAGCGAGCTGCCCATCCCCGGCCCCGGTTACGTGGAGGCCGCTGACGGTCTCTACCTCGATAAGTTGTACCCCGACCTGACCTTCTACCAGGCCACCTCAACCGACCCCGCTTTACCAGGATTCTATGGGAACGGGCTGTTCACTCCGGAGGGGGTTTATCCGCTGTTCGGCGGCGTCCAACAGTTGTATTACAACTATCCGCTCGATTCCGATGGCCTTCCGTCCCTCACCACCTCGGTAGGCCAGGGCGCCGCCATCCTGGAAAGCACGATCCTCAGCGACGAGGCAAACGGAGACGGCTCAACGGTGTTCGGCTACTCGCAGAGTTCCACGGTCGCTGGCATCACGATGCAGCTTCTGGACCCGTACGGCACGAATGAGTCGGAGACACCTAATGCCCCGCAATTCCTGTTGCTCGCTGATCTCAACAATCCCAACGGCGGGATATTGGAGCGCTTCAACGGCTTCGAAACGACGTCGGGCCAGACCACCGTCGACCCGCTGAACCTCGCGAGTCTGGGTTTCTCGTTCGACGGCGCGACCCCTTCCGACGACTACGTGACCACCATTTACTCGCTGGAATACGACGGCTTCACGGACTTTCCGCGATACCCGCTGAACTTCCTTTCCGACCTGAACGCGTTTTTGGGTATCGAAGAACTCCACGGCACGTATCTCAACGCCGCAGCCGGCGAGACCGGCCCCACGCCTACAGACATTGCTGACGCAGTTCTGTTGCCGGGGTCGGCGGCCGACGGCACCGCGGATAGCCTGACCAACTACTACATGATTGACACGATTGACGGGGAGCCCGTGACGCCGCCGCTAGTGGGGCTGCTACCGCAACCGCTGCAAGACTTGCTGGGGCCCGACCTGACGTATCTGATCAACTTGGGCTACGGCGACGGCACTCTCGGTTACTCCGTGACGGCTGATTCACCGGCGAACGTGCCCACCCCGTTCGGGCTGTTTCCCGACGTCAGCCTGTCAACAGTGTTCAGCACACTGGTCACCGACACCGAGCAAGGCATCACGGCGTTCGAGCAGGACCTCGCGGATCCCGCCGCGTGGACGTCGTTACTGGACCCGGCATCGTCGGGGCAGAGCTTCACGGATCTGCTGTCGGCATTATCGGCCGACGCCGCTGATCCTGCCGCGACCCTTACCGACTTCGTCAACGCGATCTCAAGTGCGGCCTCCACGGCCTACTCCACGTTGCTACCGACGACGGACATCATCAACTCACTGGTGACCAGCCTGCCCGCGTATGACGTCTCGCTGTTCACAGACAACCTGTCGAACGGTGACATCCTCGACGCGCTAGGTTTGCCGCTCGCGGCTGACACTGGGATTGGCACACTGGCAGCCGGCTTCGAGGTCTCCATACTGAGCGATGCAGCCTCGCAGATCGCTGCGGACTTCTCGGGTCTGTTCTAGAAACTACGGCTCCAGCACGAGCTTGCCGAACACCCCTCCGTCGGCCAGGGCCTGCAGCGCGGCGGGTGCCTCCGAGAGCGGATAACGCTGCGGCGGTGGCGGTTTCAAGCCCAATGACACCAGCTGACTCAGACCCCAGGCGAACAGCGCCGCGGAACCGGGAACCTGATGCAGATACTCGCCCCAGGCGACACCGAGCACACCGACATTGCGCAGCAGCAGCCGGTTCACCTTGACCGTCGGAATCGCACCCGCGGCAAACCCGATGACCAGCAGCTTGCCGTCGATCGCCAACACCCGGATGGCATCGTCGAAGGCCGGCCCGCCGATCGGGTCGACCACGATGTCAACGCCGCGACCGTCGGTATGCTCGCGCACCGCTTGAGCCCAGCCGTCGGTCAATGGCAACACCACGTCGGCGCCCAGCGACTCGACGAATTCCATTGCGCCCGTCCGATGTACGACTGCAATGATCTTGCTCGCACCCATCGCCCGGGCCACCTGGATCGCCGCGGTGCCCACGCCACCGGCCGACCCGAGCACCAGCACGCTGTCACCCGGACGCATCGCGGCGCGCCGGGCCAGCGCGAAGTACATGGTGTTGTAGTTCACCAGCAGCGACACCGCCTCGGCGTCATCCAGTTCCGCCGGACTGTGGATCACGTTGGCCAACGGCGCGATCACCTTTTCGGCGTAGCCGCCGAGCACACCGAACGCCGAGACCCGGTCACCCACTGTGAATTCCGACTCTTCCGGCGCCCAGTGCACCACACCGGCGGCTTCCATACCGGGGATGAATGGCGGCGGCAGCTTGAGCTGGTACTCACCCTTGCTCAGCAGCAGGTCCGGAAAGCACACCCCGGCGGCACGGACGTCGACGATGATCGTGTCGTCGTTGCCTCTAACCTCGTCGACGTCCGTGTATACCAAGCCGGACGGCCCTGAAAGCTCCTGTACTACACAGGCTTTCATGTCTTCGTGATTACCGGATCGAGAAGTTGGCCTGCTTCGCAGCGGACAAATCGTCGATCTCGGCCCAATGTGCGGCGATCTCGTCAACGGACGGCGGTGCCTTGAAGGTGACGCCCTCGTTCTGGAACAGCGCCGTGCGCTGCACCTTGCCGCCGCCGACGATGAAAATCGAATCGGTGTCGGGCACCTCTTCGGAGCACAGGTAGGCCACCACCGGCGCAACGAAGTCCGGGGTGAGGTTTTTCAGCACCTCGGGCGGCAGGATGTCTTCGGTCATCCGGGTGGCCGCGATCGGTGCGACCGCGTTGGCCTTGATGTTGTACTTGGCGCCTTCTTGCGCCAACGTGTTGATCAGGCCGACCAGGCCCAGCTTGGCCGCACCGTAGTTGGCCTGGCCGAAGTTGCCGAACAGTCCGCTGGTGGAGGTGGCGACCACCACCCGCCCGAAGCTCTGCTCGCGGAAATGCGGCCACGCGGCGCGGATCACGTTGTAACCGCCGTACAGGTGCACCTTGAGCACCGAATCCCAGTTCTCGAACGTCATCTTGTGGAAGGTGCCGTCGCGCAGGATTCCCGCGTTACTCACCACACCGTCGACTTTGCCGAACTCGTCGATAGCGGTCTTGATGATGTTCTCCGCGCCTTCGGGGTCGGCGACGCTGTCGTAGTTGGCGGCAGCGCGGCCTCCGGCGGCCTTGATCTCTTCGACGACCTGGTCGGCCATGTTATGTCCGGCGCCGGTTCCGTCGCGGGAGCCGCCGAGGTCGTTCACGACAACGCTGGCGCCCTCCTTGGCGAGAGTCAGGGCGTATTCGCGGCCCAGGCCGCCGCCGGCTCCGGTGACGACAACGACGCGATCCTGCACTCCGGGCATGGGCTTCCTCTCTTTCTCGGGCTTCATCGCCCGACTCTTCTCACAGGCCGGTTAGGTTGTCGTGGCGACGCTAGAACAGCCGGCGCGCCAACTTCCACGCCCTATCTGTATACGGCGGGTAGACGAAGCTGGATAAGTCGGGTCGGGTCGGCTTGGTCAACACCGACTTGCGGTGGCTGAACTCATCGAAACCCCAGCGACCGTGGTAGGCGCCCATGCCCGATGCGCCGACGCCGCCGAACGGCAGCCTGGCCGTCGAGACCTGGAAGGCCAGGTGGTTAACCAACATGCCGCCCGCAGGCACCTCCTTGATCACCCGCTCACGCACCGCACGCGTCTTGGTGAACAGGTATGCCGACAGCGGCTTGGGCCGCGAGTTGACGAAACGTATTGCCTCATCGAGGGATTGGACGGTGATCACCGGCAGGATGGGGCCGAAGATCTCGTTGCTCATCAGCGGCTCGTCGGGATCGGGGTCGACGACCACGGTCGGTTCCAGGCGCAGGCCCGACGCGTCGGAGTTGCCCCCCAACGCGATCGTGCCCTTCGTCCTGGCCAGGTACCCGGTCAGTCGATCGAACTGGCGCTGGTTGACGATGCGCAGTCCGCTCTTCTCCTGAGACCGAAATGTCGTGATGGCCTGTTCAATCTTTTGGACGAGTTCGTCACGGATCTTCGCGTCGGCCAGCACGTAGTCGGGCGCCACACACGTCTGACCGGCGTTGAGCAGTTTGATCCAGGCGATCCGCTTGGCCGCGACGTCGACGTCGGCGTCCTCCGCCACGATGACGGGGCTTTTACCGCCGAGCTCGAGGGTGACCGGCGTCAGGTGCGGTGCGGCCCCCTCGTAAACCTTGCGGCCGATCTCGGTGCCGCCGGTGAAAAACACCCGGTCGAATCCCTGCGCGATCAGCTCTTGGCTCACCGCGCCGTCGCCTTCGACCACCGCGATCGCATCGCTGTCCAGGTAACGCGGCACCAGCTCGGCCATCAGCGCTGCGGACGCCGGAGCGATCTCGGATGGCTTGAGCAACACCGTGTTTCCCGCGGCGATCGCGCCCACCGCCGGGCCGAGCGTCAGATAGAACGGGTAGTTCCACGCGCCGATGATCAGCACCGTGCCGTAGGGCTCGTACTCCACCCAGCCGCGGCCGGGCAGCTGTGCCAACTCGAGCCGACGGTATTTGCGGCGCATCCACTTCTTGACGTGCTTGGCCGCATACCGGGCCTCGCCCGCGGTTGTCGCGGCGTCGGCCAGCCAGGCCTCGAACGGGCTGCGGTCCAGATCCTTGGCGAGCGCGTCGGCGATCGCCGGCTCGTTCTCGGCCATCATCTTCTCCAGCGCGCGCAACTGGGCTTGTCGCCACTCCACGCTGCGGGTTTTCCCGGTGGCGAACGTCTGCCGCAGGCCGGCGACGATTTTGGGGATGACGGAGTGGGTCGCGGGGGCACCAACGGTGGCGTTTGCGGTGACTTCGGTGGTCATCGGGCTTCCTTCCTGACCGGCGAAAGCCCAATCCTAATCAACCACCCGGTTGGGCAACAGGTGCCCTCAGGTGTCGCAGGCGCCCGCTATTACGGCTTCTCGGCGGAGACGAAAACGGCCCGGAACGTCGCGGCCACGTTGGGTTCCTCCGGCAGCGGACGACCGACTTGGGTCAGGTAGTCGCGGCCGGCTAATGCTTCGACGCGCCAGGAGTGCGTGTCGAACCAGGCTGCCGGATCGCAGCGCTCGTCCTCGGTGTACCACAGGTCGCCGGGGTCGAAGACATTCTCATCGCCGAGCCGCCGGCGCAGTTCGTCGGTCTTGGCGCGGCGTTTTTCGTATGCCTCGCGGGCCGCGTCGTCGAAGGTGAAATCCTCGATGCAGACCCGACTGCCCGGCGCGCTCAGCGCGTCGATGTCGGTGAACAACCGGTTCTCGGCCTCACCCGGCAGGAACATCAACAAGCCTTCGGCCAGCCACGCGGTCCGCTGTGCAGGGTCGAAGCCCTTGCCGCGCAATGTTTTCGGCCAATCGAACCGCAGGTCGGCCGGCACCTCGTGACGGTCGACCACCGGCTGAACGCCATGGGCCGCCAAGGTTGCGGCTTTGTACTCCAACACCTTCGGCTGGTCGACTTCGTACACGCTGGTCCCGGCCGGCCAGTCCAGCCGATAGGCCCGTGAGTCCAGCCCGGCGGCCAGAATGACGTGCTGACGGATACCCGCTGCTGCCGCCGCCCGGAAGTAGGCGTCAAAGAAGTGCGTGCGCGCGGCCTGGTAGTTGACCATGTGTGCACGGACCGCCTCCAACTCGGGATCGGCCGTGTACGTCGTCGACATCTTGGCGACCAACGCGGCGAGTTCCGGGCCGTCGATCAGCATCTGCGCGAACTCATCGCGGATCAGCGGCTGCTCGCTGGCCGTCTCGGCCGCCCGGGCGGACGCCACCATGACCGCGGTCGCGCCGACGCTGGTCGCGATGTCCCAGGTGTCGCCGTGGCTACGGCTGTTGATTGCCCGGCTCGCCCCCTCGCCGCTGCGCGGCTGGGGGGTCCCCCCGCGGGCCCCTCGCGGCCCGCATCGTCGCCGGGCGCCGGCGCAGTCACGCGCGTTCCGCGGTCACGAATTGCGCGAAGGCGTCCTTGTCGTCGGCCAGCGGAACGCCGTCCACCCAACGGTCCAGCCGGCGCATCTCGTCACCGGAGTTCTGCGCGGTGGCCCGCCAGCCGTGGTCGTTGAGCCAGTCGACGACGACCGCGCGATCGTCGTCGTGGTAGATCAGGTCCTGGATGTCGACGGTCTGCTCGATGCCGAGCTTGTCCGCCACCCCTTGGAATCGATCCCGCATCTCCTGCCGCCGCTCGTCGGCGTGGCTGGCCGCGGTTTCCACCGCAATCCGGCTGCCCGGCGGGCTCAACTCGGTGATCTGTGTGAACAGCCGGTCCTGGGCACCGGCGGGCAGATACATCAGCAGGCCTTCGGCCAGCCAGGCCGTCGGCGCTCCTGCGTCGAAGCCCGCGTCGACGAGGGCGGCCGGCCAGTCCTGACGCAGGTCGATCGGCACCTCGTGACGGTCGGCCGACGGGGTCGCGCCGTTTGCCGCCAGCGTGGCCGATTTGTAGGCCAGCACCTTGGGCTGGTCGATTTCGTACACCGTGGTGCCGGCCGGCCAGTCCAGCCGGTAGGCCCGCGAGTCCAGCCCGGACGCCAAGATCACCACCTGCCGGATTCCGGCGGCCACCGCCCCGGCGAAGTGGGCGTCGAAGAAGTGCGTCCGCACGGCCTGATAGCCGCGCATGTGTTGGAACACCGCGGCCGCCTCCGGGTCGAACGACTCCACCTTGGCGACCAGGGAGTCGTCGAGCATGCTCTCCCACACGCCGGTGCCGGCCTCGCTGACCAGCAGCCTCGCGTAGGGGTCGCGGATCAGTGCATCTGGGCGATCGGTTTCGACGGCTCGGGCGGCAGCCACCATGACCGCCGTGCTGCCGACGCTGGTGGCGATGTCCCAGGTGTCATCGTGGGTGCGCAAGGTGCGCGGTGTGCTCATGGGGTTCACGCCTCCCTACAAAGTGCGTCTGGTAATCAATCAGCTGCGCCGAGCTGGGCGCGCAGCAGCCTGGTGATGAAGGCCTCTTCGGCCAGGTCCGTAGGTATTGGCCGGCCCAGTCGACCCATTTCGTCGGCGTTGCTCACGGCGCGCACCCGCCACCCGTGCGCGGTCAGCCATTCGGCGGCATCCGCACGGTCGCTTTCCTGGTAGGTCAGCGTCTCGACGTTGATATCGAGGCCGAGGCGTTGGCGCATCCGCTCCCAGCGGACCCGCCGCGCCGCGCGGCGTCGTTCGGTATCGGCCGAACCAAGGCTGAACGCCTCAACCGCCACCTGGCTGCCGGGCACGCTCAACTCCGTGAGCATCTCGAACAGCCTGTCCTGCGCTTCGGCCGGCAGGTAGGGCAGCAGGCCCTCGGCCAGCCATGCGGTGGGTTGGCTCGGGTCGAAACCCGCGGCGGATAGCGCCGCCGGCCAGTCGTCGCGGAGATCCACCGGCACGGTCCGCCGGGTGGCTTTTGAAATCGCACCGGCCGAGTCCAACGTGGCCGTCTTGTACTCAACGACCTGGGGCTGGTCGATCTCGTAGACCGTGGTTCCGACCGGCCATTCCAGCCGGTAGGCCCGCGAGTCCAGGCCCGCGGCCAGGATGACCACCTGACGGATTCTGGCCGCGACGGCGTCGGCGAAGTAGGTGTCGAAGAAATGCGTCCGCACTGCTTGGTAGTCACAGGCCAGCCGGTGGGCGCGTCGCCCATGCTCGTCGTCACCGATCCACTCAAGACCAGGGCTGGCCAGCCGCGCCCAGGGCTGCCCGGCCGATGACACCAACACGTAGGCGAAGTCGTCCCGGATCAGCGGATCAGCTGATGCCGTCTCCACCGCGCGCGCCGCGGCGACGCTCAATGCGGTCGCGCCAACGCTTTCGGTGATGTCCCAGCTGTCCCCTTCGGTACGCACGGAGCTCACGGCGTGAAGATCAGTCATAGCGCCACCCATGTTACCGAATAGGTTAGGTAACCTATCTGTTCTGTGCGCTACATCACTGGCCCTTATTCGGGGCGCTGGGTGAGGCTGCCGGCCAGCAACCGGTGCAACTGACGGGTGACCGTTTCGATTTCATGCCGGTTCGCGACAAAGCCGGCGTAGAAACCGACTCCGAGCAAGACCGCGATCAGCAGCTCGGTGAGCGCCGAGGCATCGGTATCCGGCGCCAGCTCGCCACGCTTGATCGCGTCATCAATGGCCCAGGACAGAAATTCCCGGCTGGTGCGAACCGAGTCGGCTTCCTCGTGGCTCAGGTCGGGGTGCCGCTGCGACTCCAACGCGACGGTGATCAAAAAGGCCGCCGCTGTTCGATTTTCGATGTCGGCCTGTGTTGCGGCATCGACGAACGTGGACACCCGATCTATCAGCGTCGTCTCGCGCTGTGCCCGCTGGATACTGGCGGCGACAACCACGTCGTTGGTCTCCTTCGCCACTTCTCGATAGAGCGCGCGCTTGTTGGAGAAGTAGTGATTGATGGCGGGCCGGGTCAGGTCGGCCCGGATCGCGATCGCCTGGAAGGTGGCCGCGTCGTAACCGCGTTCGCTGAACACCTCGCGAGCGGCACGCAAAATGCGCTTCCGCGTCTCGGCCGCCTTCGCTGCAGGGGGGCGACCCGGTCCCCGGCTCGCGGGCTGGACCACGGATAAATTGTGCCATAGATCACACTTTTGCCCGCCGCGCAAGCCAAAGGCACTTGTTAGCTGACCGGTGGTCGCGCGGAGCTATGCGGCAGCAACCCGTTGGGCGGAACGCTGCCGAACTTTCCGGCCTGGAAATCTTCGAACGCTTGGATCAGCTCAGCCTTGGTGTTCATCACGAACGGGCCGTAGTGGAAGACCGGCCCCCGGATCGGCTGGCCGCCCAGGATCAGCACCTCCAACGCGGGTCGGCGCGACTCCTGTGACGGCGCGGCGGCGACGGTAATCCGGTCTCCTGGACCGAGGACCGCCAACTGGCCCTGCTGGATCGGGTGTCCGATCGGGCCGACCGATCCGCGCCCGGAAAGGACATAGACCAGCGCGTTGTAGTCGCGGTTCCATGGAATGTTCAGCCGTGCGCCAGGTTCGACGGTGGCGTGCGCCATCGTGATCGGCGTGTGCGTGACGCCGGGGCCGCGGTGACCGCCGATATCCCCTGCGATGACGCGGATCAGTGCGCCGCCGTCCTCGGAGGAGAACAAAGTGACGTCGGTGCCCGCGATGGCCTGATAGCGAGGTGCGGCGAACTTGTCCTTCTTCGGCAGGTTCACCCAGAGCTGGATGCCGTGAAACACGCCCCCGCTCTCGACCAGGTCAACCGGTGGCGTTTCGATGTGCAGGATGCCGGCACCTGCGGTCATCCATTGGGTGGCGCCGTCGGTGATCAGCCCGCCGCCGCCGTGCGAGTCCTGGTGTGCGAACCGCCCGTCGATCATGTAGGTCACCGTTTCGAACCCGCGGTGCGGATGCCAGTCGGTCCCCCTGGGCTCGCCGGGCTGGTATTCCACCTCGCCCATCTGGTCCATGTGCACGAACGGGTCCAGCGCGGCGGTGCTGACTCCGGCGAACGCCCGGACCACCGGAAATCCCTCACCCTCGTAGCCGTGCGGCCCAGTGGTGATCGAGCGGACGGGACGTTCGGTGTCGGCCGGACGCGCTGCGGACACCCGGGCCAAGGTCAATGTGTCTGCGGTTACCGCGGGCATCTGTACCTCCTAAAACTTGGTTACCCGATATAACCGGACTGCGGTCCGATTATTCCCTCGGGGGTCCCTTCAAAAGCCGCTGCTAACGTCACTGGCGATGCTGGAGGCAGAAGACACCGATCCTGAGCGCGGCGATCGATTGGGCCGCTTCATCAGAAATCTCGGATACCTCTACAAATGGCTGTTGCTGGGCGTCGTCGTCGGTGTGGTCGCCGGCTTCGGCGCCGTCGTTTTCTATCTGGCGTTGCGCTACACCACTCATTTTTTGCTGGGCTATGTGGCCGGCTACCACTTGCCCACCCCGCTGGTCGAGGGCGGGAGTCCCGGTTCTTCCCATTACCAGCGGCCGTGGGCGCTGCCGCTGGTGACGACGGCGGGCGCGCTGGTGTCCGCGTTGATCGTGGCCAAGTTTGCTCCCGAAGCCAGCGGGCACGGCACCGACAGTGCGATCGAGGCGATCCACACCGATCCGCGAGCTCAGCTGCTTCTGCAGCAGCCCAGCGACTTTGATTGCCTGCTTTTCGGTCATGCCCGGGATCGTGACCTGCGTCATGGCTACCTTCCTGAGGTCGTCCCGCACGGTCCGAGGTCGAATACCCGATGACCGCGAGCCGTAACCGCAAGACCTGTCACAGTGCGCGGATGTCCTGAACCGGCAGTCGAGCGCCTCGGCGCGGCTCGTAGGCCAGTCCGCTGGCCTCCAGCAACCGGATAACCCGGTAGCGGTGCGGCCGCATCGGCTCGAGCAGCTCGACCATGTCGGCGTCGTCGATCGGACGTCCCAAGAGCGTCCACCCGATCATCGTGGATATGTGGTAATCGCCCACCGACAAAGCGTCGGGATCGCCGAACGCACGTTGCGTCGTCTCGGCCGCCGTCCACACTCCGACTCCGGGGAGCGACGTCAGCGCCTCCCGGGCCTGCCCGGCCGGCCACGACGCCAGCCGTTCCAACGACGGCGCCCGCTGCGCGCAGCTGACGACGGTCCGGGCCCGCCCGGGATCGACGTTGGCACGGTGAAATTCCCACGACGGGATGTGCCGCCACACGTCGGCAGACGGCGGCACCCGCATCCGCGCAGGCGCAGGTCCCGGCGGCGGCGTGCCGAATTTGGTCACCAGTAGGCGCCAGGACCCGAACGCATCGGCGCCCGGTATCCGCTGCTCGATGACCGCCGGGATGAGGGCTTCCAGGACCTGACCGGTGCGCCCAAGCCGCAGGTGCGGCACTCGCCGATGCGCGGCGGCGACCGTCGGGTCGGCCGGGACGAAATCCGATGAATCGTCTTGCGCGCCCAGCATCGTCGGGAGAGCGTCGAGGAACTCCTCAGCGCCGCTCCCCCATGCGGTGCATTCGACGGCATCGGGCGCGGCGCGGGTGATTCGCGCCGTCACGGACCCGCTGCGCAACAGGCTGGTTCGCCAGATGGCGCCGTCATCAGCGACCTGATAGCAGGGATCACGCGGACCTCGGCGTAGCGGGAAAAGAGTGAGCCCGGGGCTGACCACGCCCGCGAACTTCACCGTGCGAGCGCTATCCACCACCTGCTCCCGCCCGGACGCCGCAATTGCTGATGCCGATGATCATAGGTTCGGGTCGGGGCCGCGCATGATTGACCGGTGACTGTTTTCGGGGTCAGGATGGCGGAGTGACCGTGCCGGCGACGATGCAGAGCGAAGCGATGTCGAGGAGCGGCGCCAGATGACGGCGCCGGCGACGATGCAGTGGGAGCATCTCCCGCTTGCGGGGGACGAAGCGATGCTGAGGAGCGGCGCCACATGACCACGCCGTTCGACGATCCGCAGGCCGAACTGGCGTGGATGTTCCTGCAGTGCCTGTCTGACGGCGCAGACGTCGACGAATGCTTCGGGCTGCTGAGCGACGACTTCACCTACTGGAGCATCCAGAGCCCCGAATCGGTCGACAAGGCGGCGCTGCGTCGAGAGGTCGAGCGGCGCAAGCGCCGGGTCGAGGTAAGCCTCGACTTCATCCGATGTTTCAACGACGGCGAAAGCGTGGTGATCGAGGCACAGGCCGACGGCGAGACCGCCGACGGAGTGCGCTACAACAGCCCCGCCGTCTTCATCTTCGAGACTCACGACGGCCTCATCACCTCGTTGCACGAATACAGCGACACCCGGCTCGCCGCGCAGGTGTTCGGGCCGGCTGATTCCTAATCCTGTTCGACGGTGATCTCGGCCTTGTCGGGGTAGAAGGCGACGTGACCGGCGATCGCCGCAACCGCGGGGTAGGGCTGCTCGTATGTCCAGATCGCGTCGTCGACGGTGTCACCGGCGCTGGTGGTCACACTGTAGTAACCGGCTTCGCCCTTGTACGGGCAGTACGTGCTGGTGTCGGTGCGGGTGAGCAGCTCTTGCACGACATCCTCGAGCGGAATGTATTGCACTGCAGGGTAAGTGGACTCTTGCAGCTGCAGCGCGTGGTGTGTGTCGGCGACGACCTGGCCGTTGACACGGACGACAACCCGCGCCTGGGTCGGGTTGATCGTGATCGGATGCTCGGTGGTGGGTTCCAGAACAGGCCGACTGGTCATGGTGACATCTCCTCACGTGTGGATAACTGGTGCAACACCGTGCGGCGCGCAAGATTCCCGTCGCGGGCAAAGTCAGTTCGTTCCAAATGCGTAGCGGTGGTATTGAGACATGTTGGCCACCGCCGAAACCAGCGCCATCACCTTGCCCATCAGCTTGGCGGAGCGCGGCAGCTTGTCGAAGGTGTCCGACTCGAACCACCGCTGCCAGGCCAGCAGCCGCACCCCGGGCACCGCCGCGACGATGTCGTCGGGCCCGTTGATCGCCCACCGTAAGGTGGATCCCGAGCGGCGCACCACCGAGTTGAGCACCTGCGCCTTGATCCCGAGCCAGTTGAGTGCGTCGAACTGCAGCTCACCCGAGCCGAAATGCCCCACCACCCTGCGCAGCAGCGCGATGCCGTCCTGTTCGGTGAGGTACATCGTCAGCCCCTCGCCGACCATCAGCGCCGGCCGGTCGGCGGGAATGTCGGCCAGCCACTCCGGATCGGTGACCGAGCCGGCGACGACGTGATAGTGCTCAGCGACCGGGTAGAGCTGGGTGCGAAGCGCGGCGACCTCCGGGTAGTCGACGTCGTACCACTCGACACCCGGACCTGGCTGCAGCCGGAAGAACCGACTGTCCAGACCGCAGCCCACGTGCAGCACGACGGCCTGTGGATGCGCGGCCAAGAATTGGCTGGTCCACGCGTCGAAGTGTGCGGTGCGGGCAGTCACCGACGGCGCTCGGCTCGCGGTGATAGTGGTCTTGCGCCAGTCGTAGTCGATGCGCTCGACGATCTGTTTGGCGAACCGATCACCCAGAATCGGCTCCTGGAAGTCGGCGTCCAGCGCCTTGGCGTACAACGTCGCCAGCATCGTCTGCGGCGCCCCGCTCAGGTCGATGCGCACCCGTTGGGTTGTCACTCGCCCGAGGCTAGCTCAGCCGGCGGGCGCCAACATGTCCTTCCACCCGTCGTCCCCAAGGTGGTTCGAGTCTTCGAGGGTGTACTTGCTGCCGTCGGCGCCCACGACTTCACCGCTGGATGGAACGTAGATCGCCGACGGGCTCGCCGGCGTGTAGATGCACGGATTAGGTTGCTGCCCATTGCACTGCACGGTGCCCGAGCCGGGCCGCTGCAGCGGATCGTCGACCGGTGGGGGCGGTGCCGGCAACCGATCGGCCGGTGCCGGGTTGAGCCCGTTGTTGATCGAGGGCGCCGGTATCACCTTGCCCGGGTCGACGGGTTGATCGCAGCGAGCACCGGGGGCGGGGCAGTTCCGCAGCTGATTGGGATCGCCGTACCACGGGTTGGTGCCCAACGGAACATACGGTTTGTTGTCGCGACACTCCCGTGGCGTCGCCGCGCGCTTGCCGGGAACGTCGACACACGGATAGTTACGGGCACCGCGCACCACGTTGGCCGGAGTATCTTGCGGGATCTTGCAATACGTTCCGGACGGCAGCGGCGCCATGCTGCTTTCCGCGGGCGACCGCCACTGCGACGCGGGAAGGAACCCGGTCATGCACGGCGGCGGATTATTGATCGACAGGTTGAAACCCATCAACACCGATCCGGGAGCGGACACGACCAACGTCTGCCCGACCGCGGCGATCTCCGGCAAGAACACCATCAGCTGCTCAAGACCTTTGTTGTAGCGCTTGAGCATGTCGGCAACGATCTCCAGGTTCGCCAACGTCTGCGGCAGCGATTCGCGCACGTCACCGAACACCTCGTTGACCTGATCGGCGGTCGGCGCCGCCTTCGTCAAGATGCTCTGCGCGTGTTGGTCGTTTTGTGCGATCTGCGCGGTGAGCACGTCGAGGTTGTGGGACCACCGCTCGATCGAATCACCCGAGTCGACTTGGCTGTCGATGATCGGTGCGGAGTTCTCGATGATGTCGTTGACGTCGGAGATGTTGGCCTGGAAATCACCGACGATCGACTGCGTCGAATCGACCAGACGTTGCAGCGCCGGACCCAACCCGCCAACGGCCTGCGCCGTTTCGTCCAGCAGCGACGCGATCTTGCGCTTGGGTAACACCGACAAGCCGCGGTTGGCGGCGTCCAGCGCGGGGCCTATTTCGCTGGGCACGGTGCCCTTGGTAATGGTTTGTCCGGGCTCGAAGAACTTCCCCGGATTACCCTTCGACACCAGGTCCAGGTATTGCTCACCGATCGCCGACACCGAGTGCACATTGGCTGATGCATCGATAGGAATCTTGTAACGGCTGTCGATGCTCAGTGTCGCCCGGACACCATGTTTCGTCGGCTCGACCTTGGTGACTCTGCCTATCTGGATCCCTCGGTAGGTCACATTCGACGTGCGATACAACCCGCCCGACGCCGGCAGCTCCGCGACCAACCGATACTGACCGACGCCGAGCTGGCTGGGAATGCGCAAGTAGTACCAGCCCAGCGCAACCAGCGCTGTCACCGTCAGCACGGCGAACACGATCAACTGCATGCGGATGAAGCGAGTCAACATCGCTTACTCACCCCGCTCCACGGGCGCGTCGGCCGGGTTAGGCGAGAACCGGATGTCGGGAATCATCGTTGCGGGGTCGCGACCCCACGACTGTTCGAGCGCGCGCAAGGCTCCGGAAAACCCTGTGCCGGTGAAGATTGCATTGTCGATCGTGCTTAGTGTGAGGTCCAGCGCCCCGGATACGTTGATGTAGTCGCCGCGTACGATCTTGGGCACGCTGTCGATGCTGAACGGCGGTGACAGCAAGAAGGTCAGCGCCTCAATCAAATACGGTGCGGCACGGCCCAGCTGCTTGAGCGGCCGCTGAAGCTGACTCAGATCCTGATGCAGATCGCCCTGCGCCGCCGACAACGTCTGGTCGACGACATTACTGATCCGCCCCACCGTTTCGACGGTGTTGGCAAACAGGTCGCGCTGCTTGGCGAAATGCTCCACCAACGGCGGGAATTCGGTCAGAACCTGGTCCAGCGTGTCCGTGCGGTTGCTGACATAGGACAGCAGCCGGTCGGTGGAGTCGATGGCGTGGCCGATGTCGTCGCGCTGCTGGTTCAGCCCGCGGGCGAAGGTGTCCAGCTTGCCGAGAAAATCTCGGATCTGTTGGGCCCGCCCGGCCAAAATCTTGTAGACCTCGTTTTGGATCACCGCGAGATTCGGCACACCGCCGCCGCGCAGCACCATGGCCAGGCTGGCCAGCGTCTGCTCGGTGGAGGGGTACGCCGACGCGTTGCCCAGCGGGATGGTGTCACCGTTTTTCAGTAGCTGCGGTGACGGGTCCAGTGGTGCGGCCAGTTCTACGTGCTGAGAACCCAACAGGCTGGTCTGACCGATCTTGGCGGTGGCATTCTTCGGGAGCTTGACATTTTTCTCCAAGTCCACGGTCAGGGTCGCGACCCAGTTCTTCAGGTTGATCGCGCGAACGGTGCCGACGAACACATCGGCCACCAATACGCGGCTATTACCGTTGAGCGCCAGCGAATTAGGCATCTGAACGTAGATGGTGTAGGAGCCCTTGCCACTGCCGGGACCGCCGGGCAACGGCACACTGGCGATACCACGCCAGTGCCCGCATGATGTCAGCACGACCGTAGCCGTCAGCAATGCCAACGTCTGCCAAATTCTGCGGCGCACCAGCCGCCACGACCTCACGAGCCCGGTCCAGTCGGTGCGGGCGGGCGTGCCGTCGGCGACGGCAGCGGTTGCGGGTACCACGGCGGTGGCAGCGGGTTGTTCTCGTCGTAGGCATTCGGCGGTCCGGCCATGTTCTGCCCTGGCGGTAGCGGTGCGATATTGGGCCCGCCCATGAGTTCAGCCAACGACTCGGCAGTCAACAAGTTCGCCGTAGCCGGCTGGACGTGGACCCCTTGCATGCCCGGCGCGACAATCCATCCCGGTTCGGAGTTGCGATGTGACCACGGTGTATCCCGCGAGAAGATTCCCGGGACAGTGGTGTCCTTGTAGCCCGGCGGCGGCTGCAAACGCGGCTCGGAGTAGGCGACGTTCTTGGGCAACGTGTCAGCAGAGCTGAAAAAGTTGATTCCGGACGGGAAGTAGTTGAATTTGATCGCATCCATGATCGGCGCCAGATATTGCGCACATAGCTCCGCCGAATCTTGATAGCCGAGTCGGCTACCGGACTGAATCGCGCTGCAGATGAACTGCAATGGGTTGGCGAAGTTGGTCAATGCAGCCACGCCGGTCAAGCTGCCATGTGCCGGCTCATAGATCGCGAGCACGTTGGCGGCCATGTTGGGCAGGATGTGCAGCGCAGTCTCCAAACCCTCGCGCGGTTCCGGCTGCATGATTGCGGTGGTGGCGTCGCCGAGGTTGTTGACGTCGTGTGCTAGTACCTCTCGGTTCTCGGTCAAGAATGTGCTCGCGGTGGACAGCAAGCTGTCGGTTTGTTGGATGGCGTTGGCGGCTGCCTGATCGGAACTGGTAAGCCTGTCGGTGATTTGGGACAGGTCTTTGTTCAGCGCGACGAACTGCTGATCGTCTCTGTGCAGCGCATTGACGAACAACGCCAGGCTGTGGAGCACCGAGAAGAAATCCCCGCGGCCTTCGTCCAGGGTGGTCAGTGCGGTCGACAAGCTGTCCAGCGTGTTGTTGATCTGCTTGCCCTTGCCCGCCAGCCCGTCGGCGAAGGATTCGATGACGTCGCCGAATGGCCCTTTCTTCTGATCTTTGGTCGGGCCGAGACTGCTGATGATGTGAGTGATGTTGTTGCGTAGGTCATCCCACTCGACCGGCACCTGAGTGCGGTCTTCGGGGATCACCGCATTGTCGGCCAGCACCGGTCCACCCCTATACGGTGGCTCCAACTGAATGCTTCGTGAGGCCACCAGTGTGGGGTTGAGGATCACCGCTTGCGCGCTGGCGGGCACCTTGTATTTGTTGGCGTAGTGGAAAGTCACCTTCATCTTGTCGCCGACGGGTTGGATATTGTCAATCGCGCCGACGCGGATGCCCATGATGACAACCTTGTCCCCGGCGTAGAGCGCGTTGGTTTCCGAGAAATAGGCGACCGCAGTGTTGTTGGTCAGCTTCTTGTAGAGCTGCGCACCTACCAGAGCAGCGACGAGACCGCCTGCTAGCACGAGTGATCCGATGATGACCGCGGCGCGCGACAGCCGCGGCAGCCGCAGCTTCTGGATATCGAAGATCGTGCTCATTGGCTACTCCCTCCCGTTCCTCCGGGCGTGATGAACGGCGCCGGCAGCTGCGGGCCGGGCCCTGGCGGCGCCGTGGGTCCGGGTGGCAGCCCGGGCGCGAAAGTCGACGGCGGCGGAGTGGGACCGGCCGGCTGCAAGCCCTCCCTGCGCGCACCCGGTGGCGCGTTAGGCGGCAGCGGCACCGGTGTACCCGGCACGTCCGGCGCCGGCATCCCGGGACGCCCGGCGTCCGGGACCCCCGGCGTCGGAGGCAGGCCGTTCGGCTTCGGCGGCGACGAGAGCACGTCGGGCAATGCCGGATACGGCCCGTTCGGCCCGAAGGGACCCTGCCCTTGGTCGACACCCGCACACGGCATCGGGTTGCCCGGCCGCGGGAGGAGTTCCCGCGGCGGGACGTAGGAGCACGGCGAGCCCGGCGCCACCGCGGGTCCCGGGTGATCCGGCGTGCCCTCGAGTACCCGCGGCGCCGGCGGGGGTGCACCGTTGGGGAACCGGGTGCCGTTGGGGTCGGGGAACCTGAAGGCCGGCAGGCCGGCGCTGCGCCAGAAGTCCTCCGGGTCGATCCCGCGCTTCTTGAACGCGGCATCCACCCACGGCTGCAGGATCCAGTACGGCAGCAAGTTGCCGATCATCACCTTGAAGTAGGGTCCAGAGCCGACCGCCTCGCTCAACGCCGCGGTGTAGTTGCGCAGCGTATTCAGCACGTCGGCAAGGTCTTTCTTGTGCGCAACCAGCACGTCGGTGACGGTCCGCAGCTGTTCAAGTAGGTGGTGCAGGTTTGGGTTGTCATTGATGAGACCCTTCACCTGGGTGGAAAAGGCCGACACGTTGGCCAGCAGCGCGTCAATGGCTCGTCCACGCTCGTTGAACGCGGCCAGCAACTCCTGGGTGTTCCGCAGCAGCGCGTTGATCTGTTTACTGCGGTCGCCGAGGACACCGGCCACCTTCCTGGCCTCCGCGAGCAGGTGTTTCAGTTGCTCGTCGCGCTTGCCGAGGGTGTCGGAGAACTTGGCCACCCCGTCGAGAGCCGCGCTCAGGTGCGGGTAGGTCTCTTTGACGGTCTCCGACAACACATTCAGCGATTTCTTGACCGTCTCGATGTTCCAGCCTGAGGCGGCCTTGGTGACGTCGAAGAACGCGTCATAGATCTGGTACGGGGTGGTGCTCTGCCCCAATGCCAATACGGCGCCCGGTCGCAGCGGCCGGGTACCTCGCGGCTCGATCTCGAGCACCTTCTTGCCCAGCAGCGTGTCGGTGCGGATCGCCAGCCGGCTCTCGGTACCGATGGTGCGCGTGCCCGTGGAGAACTTCATCACCACGTGGTCCCCGTCGATCTTGAGGTCTTGCACCGTGCCGACGTCCATGCCGAGAATGCGCACCTTGTCGCCCTTGCTCAATCCGCCGGAGTCGCTGAACTGGGCGTAATAGCTCGCTGTGGCGAACAGCATCGGCAGACTGCTAAAGCTCTGTCCCACACCGACAATGAGCACTACCACAGCGATGGCCAGGACTCCGACACGCACCCGGTTGGCAGGTTGCAGCGCTCTCATTGCAGCGTGCACCTCCCCGACGGCTGCGCCCAGAGCTTGATCGAACGAACCGGACCGCCCGGCTGGAGCCCGTTGACCTTGATGGCGAGGTCGCAGAGATAGAAGTTGAAAAAGTCGCCGTAGATACCGCTGGCACGCCCGATGATGTTGAACGCGTTGGGCAACTTGCCCAACATGTCACCGAGCTTGTCGCGCTGCTCGACCAGTGGCCCGACGACGGTCTCCAAGTGACCGACCGTGTCGTGCAGCAGGGCCCGGTTGTCGGCCAGCAGGTCGGCGACCGTTCCCGCCGCATCGCTGATATGCGCGGTCCCCTCGGCGAGGGGAGCGGCCCGGTCTTTTAAGCTGGTGATGAGTACCTCGAATTTATCGATCGTCTCGTCGAACTGCTTTCGATGCCTAACCGTGGTGTCCAGCACGGTGTTCAGGTTGGTGATCACCTCACCGATCGCCTGGTCGCTTTCGGCCAAGCGGTCGGTCAGTTGGGCGGTCTGATCCAGGATGTCTTTGATGGTGCCGCCCTCGCCCTGGAAGACGGTGATGATCGATGAGGCGATGGTGTTGACCTTCTGCGGATCCAGAGCTCGGAACAGCGGCTTGAAGCCACCGATGAGCGCATCGAGGTCCAGGGCCGGCTCGGTGCGGGATAGCGGAATGAATCCGCCTGGCGGCAACACTCTTTCGGCGCTTTCCCCGGTTCCTCGGCTGAGTTCCAGATATCGGTTGCCGATGAGATCCTGGTAGCGGATCTCCGCGGTCGTCGATTGATACAGCGGCACCGAGCGGTCGATGGAGAAATCGACGCGTATCCGCTTGTCCCCTTCGACCAGGTCAACCTTTTTGACCTTGCCGATTTCCACGCCTGACGCGCGGACGAACTGACCGGCACGTAATCCGCTGGCGTTGGTGAACTCTGCGGAATAGGTGTTGGTTTGGTCGAAGCGGATCTGACCGAACACCACGACGATGACTGCGGTGAGCAACAACTGCACGGATGCGACAGCCGCAACCCGGATGAGCGTACCGGTGATCTTCATGGGTTGATCGTGTTCTCCCCGTACTGGCGCCCCCAGACGTATTCGCTGGCGAGGGGCTGGCTGAGCTCGAAGTGGTTGTAGGGCGCAATGCTGTTGCCGGAATCCATCACCAAATACGGTGCCGGCCACAGATCACGGGTGATCGGCTGCCAGCAACCCGGCGCGCCGCCGGGTCCGCCCCGCCCGTTCACCCGCGGCAAATTGTCCGGATACACGTAAGGGTTCTCTGTTCCGGCAGGCGCAACGCCGAGCTGCGCCGAGTAATGGTTGCCGCTTTCCAGCACCGCAACTTTCGGGGCAAGATCGGCGAAGTTGCGGAGGGTGCAGAAGACCTCCGGACTGTAGGTGTCGAGTAGGTGGGCGGTCGGTGATAGGTCAGCGAGGAGGCGGATCAAGTACGGCTTGCTGCGGGTGAAAATGTCTTCCCCGGTGCTGGCGAAGCCGGACGCGGCCAACAACGCGGCGTCCAGTTCGGCCTGATGCCTGTTGAGCGTGCGCGCCGTCGTCACCGCATTGTTAAGCGCGTCAAAGAGATCCGGTGCGGCGTTGGCATAGACATCGCCGAGAGCCGCAAGCTGTTGAATGTCGTGGCGGATCACCGGCATTTGTGGATTCAGGTCGTCGAGGATCCTGTTGCCGTTGACGATCGACTGACCGAACTTTTCGCCCAAACCGCTTAACGCCTGCGCCGCCGCGCTCAGCGTGAGGTTCACCTTGACCGGGTCGATGCTCTGCGAAAGCTCTACGAGTGTCTGGAACACCGTATTGAACTCCGTCGTGATTGATGTCGCGTCAATCACTGTCGCGGGTGTGATCGGCTGCGACGAAGGGTCTTTCGGAGAGGTGAACGACACATACTTGTTGCCGAACACCGTGGTCGCCTGGATTTTCGCGACGACGTTGGCCGGAAGGAGGTCGACGTACTTCGGATCGACATCGAGCGCGAATTTGGCCGCCGGCTTACCGTGATGCTCGACCTCGGAAATACCGGCTACCCGACCGATGCTCACGCCGTTGTAGGTGACCTTCGAACCCCGATCCATTACCAGACCGGCACGGGATGCCAGCATCGTCAGCCGGGTCTTGGCGGTGAAGTCGCCGCGAAACTGCCCGTATATCAACGCAAACACCAGTGCGCAAGCCAGAAACAGCCCCACCGCCGCCAAGGTGTCCGGCCAGGTTCGGGGCTTGCGGTCCTTCTCCTTTTTCACGGGAATTGTCATGCCCCGCTACACCGTGAGGTTGAAGTTCGGGTCGACGCCGTAGAGCGCGAGCGACGTCAGCAAGACGACCATCACCGTTGACACCAACGAGAAGCGCATCGATCGGCCGACGGCCTCACCCACACCGACCGGGCCACCGCTGGCGTTATATCCGTAGTAGCAGTGGGTGATCATCACGATCACCGCCATGACGATGACCTCCGCGCCCGACCAGAACACGTCCTCGGTGCGCAGGAATGTTCGGAAGTAGTGCTCGTAGGTGCCCACCGACTGGCCGTAGAACAACGTGGTGACAACCTGTCCGGACAGGAACGACATCACGAGCGCCATCGCATAGAGCGGGACGACCACCACCAGCCCGGCCATCAGCCGGGTGGACACCAGGAACGCGACCGACTTGATGCCCATCACCTCGAGCGCGTCGATCTCCTCGCTGATCCGCATGGCCCCCAGTTCGGCGGTCGCACCGGCACCCACGGTGGCCGCGAGGGAGACACCGGTCACCACGGCCGTGACCACGCGTACGTTGGCCAACGCCGCGAAGAATCCGGTGAACGCCTCTACCCCGATGTTGCCCAACGACGCGAAGCCTTGGATGGCGATCAGCGAGCCGCCGGACAACGTCACGAAACCGACGATCGCCGCGGTACCGCCGACGACAGCCATCGCACCGGTACCCATGCCGATCTGGGCGATCAGTCGCAGTGTCTCCCTGCGATAGTGCCGCAGCGCCCACCCAATCGACCAGCCGCCGATAACGGCGAACCTGGTGAGGTGCCCGGCCTGGTTGACGGCTCGGACGGTGCCGCCGACATAGTGGTTGAAGTTCGCGACAGCGCGTGGATAACGCGCCTGTACAACAGCGGCTGCTGAAACATTAGCCATGTCAGCGGCCCGTCCCGAACCGCACGCCGATGGTGGTCAGCACGACGTTGACGGCGAACAGCGCGAGCACGCACAACACCAACGTCTCGTTGACGGCGACGCCCACTCCCTTGGGGCCACCCTTTGTCGTCAGCCCGCGGTAGCAGCCCACCAGGCCCGCGATCGTTCCGAATATCGCGGCCTTGATGGTCGCAATGACGACCTCGGGCAGGCCGGTGACCAGGGTCAGCGTGGCGAGATATGCACCGCCAGATACATTCTGCAGACCGACGCCGAAGATGAAGCCGCCGACCAAACCGATGGTGATAACGGTTCCGTTGAGCAGGGTGGCGACGACGGTCGCCGCCACCACCCGCGGCACTACCAGCCGGTGGATGGGGTCGATGCCGAGCACCTCCATCGCGTCGATTTCCTCGCGAATGGTGCGCGCACCCAAGTCGGCGCAGATGGCGGTCGACCCGGCGCCGGCCACCACCAACACGGTGGTCAGCGGACCCAGTTGGGTGACCGCACCCAACGCCGCACCTGCACCCGAGATGTCGGCAGCGCCAAATGCGGCCAGCAGAGTGTTGAGCGTGAAGACGATCAGCACCGTCAGCGGTATCGAGACCGCGATGGTGGGTAGCATCGCGACTCTGGTGATGAACCAGCTCTGGACGATGCACTCGCGCCAGTGAAACGGTTTACGAAACAACGCTTTTCCGGCCAGTACGCACATATGGGCGAAGCCGCCGATCGTCGCCAGCGGAGGCTCGAGCTGGTCACGCACGTAGTCGGTGAGCCGGGCCGGCGTCGTCGTTGTCACCGCCGCCTCACCGCAGAACGCGATTGCGTGAGGTAACCCACAGTCACCATGCGTCACACTATGTAGCAAAAATCACTTCAGCTACATAAGACACGCGGAGAGTCTGGTTTAGTTAAGTTAAGCGCGATTCCGGCTCACTCGGATGGCGCCGTCTTACTGTTTGCCTGGCGTTCTTCAGGCCAGCCCAGAACCGCGCGGCCTCCCGGATGGACTCCTCGACCGGCCTTGGCTGCCAACCCAGTTCGCGGCCGGCCTTGCTGTGGTCGACGTGGGCTTCGGCCCGCATCATCCGCACCGACGCCAGGCTCAGTTCGGCATCTTTACCGGTCAGCCGGGCTCTGAGGCTGCCCAGCGCGCCCAGCCCGTAGAGCGCCGGCACCGAGATGGACCGCCGTGGCGGCGGCACACCGGCTTCGTCGGCCGCGATCTTGACGACCTCCTTCAGCGGAATCATCCGTTCGGAAATGAGGTACCGCTCACCGTTGCGCCCATGCTCGGCGGCCAGCAGCAAAGCCCTGGCCGCGTCGTCGACACCGACGACCTCCAACTGGATGCCGTTCATCAGAAAAGGCAGCTTGCCGAAGACCGCGCCGGCGATGAACGCACCGTGCGGCGTGCGGCCCCAGTCACCGCCGCCATAGGTGGTCGAGACACACATCGCGACGGCGGGCAAACCGTTTTCCGATGCGTATCGCAGCACCATGTCCTCGGCCTGGACCCTCGACTCGACATAGGGGGTGAGCCCGCGGCGGTCGATCTGGTCGTCTTCGGTTGCCACGTGGCCGTGCCGACGGCCCACCGTCGCATAGCTACTGGTGAACACGAACCGCTGCAGCTTTGCGGCGATTGGTTTTTCGACGGCGACGTCGAGGACGTTCCGCAACCCCTCGACGTTGGTGCGAAAGAGCGGTGCAGGGTCTTGCAGCCACGCCCGGGTGTCGACCACGCAGTAATGCACCTCGTCGCAACCGTCCATCGCTTGCCGCACGGTGGCGGTGTCGAAGACGTCACCGTGGAATCGGGTGACCTCGAGATCGTCGATGCTGCGGGTATTGGCGGTCGGGCGCACCATGGCACGCACGTCGGCGCCCGCGGCGACGAGTTGGCGGGTGACATGCGAGCCCAGGAATCCGTTGGCGCCGATGACCAGCTTGGGTGCGCTCACGCTGAACCTCCGTACTGACGCAGCCACCGGGCGGCATCGTCGTCGAGCGTGCCCAACGCCTCCGCTTTCTTGCACCACTTGATCGCCGCCCGCAGAAAGCGCAGCGGGTTGTAGATGTCTTCTTGCCGGCACCACTGGCCGTCGCCCGCGTAGGTGATGATCGAGATGTTCGTTGCGCTGATGATGGTGCCGTCACCGGGGTCGCGCATCGGGTTGTCCAGCTCGCAGATGATCCGACCGGTGGGCTCGTCGATGACCGACCACAGCGACGGGAAGGCCGTCATATGGCTGCCCGGAAAGGTCGACATCGTCTCGCGGATCCAGGTGAGTACCTGATCGCGGCCCTTCATGGTGCCTGCGGCGTGCTCGATGTAGTCGACGTCCGGGGTGTACTGCTGCACCCAGGCATCCCAATTCCTGGTCTCGGCGGCGCGGGCCACTGTCTGCTCGAAACTCTCGAACGCGGCGGCCAGCTCGTCGCGGGTAAAAACCTGCTCCACGCAAGAAACTAGAACACGTTCTATCGCGGTTTGTCGAGCAACTGTCCGAACACACGACCGGCGACCGGCGCTTCTGGCAGCCGGTACCGCAACACGGGATAATCCGAAGAATGACGGACTACAGCAAGGCAATACTGGCCGGCGGCTGCTTTTGGGGCATGCAGGACCTGATCCGCAAGCAGCCCGGCGTGGTTTCGACCAGGGTCGGCTATACCGGCGGTGACGTTCCCCACGCGACCTACCGCAACCACGGAACGCACGCCGAAGCCATCGAGATCATCTATGACCCGGCACGCACCGACTTCCGCACGCTGCTGGAATTCTTTTTCCAGATCCACGATCCGACCACCAAGAACCGGCAGGGCAACGACGTCGGGGCCAGCTACCGCTCTGCGATCTTCTACGTCGACGAGGAGCAGAAGCGCATTGCGTTGGACACCATCGCAGACGTCGAGGCGTCCGGCCTATGGCCCGGCACGGTGGTGACCGAAGTCAGCCCCGCCCGCGACTTCTGGGAGGCCGAGCCCGAGCACCAGGACTATCTGGAGCGCTATCCCAGCGGCTATACGTGCCATTACGTCCGGCCCGGCTGGAAGCTGCCGCGTCGCGCCGCGGCCGACCGCTAACGAGCCGACTCGCAGCCACGGGCTCCCGAGCGAAACCCCTGACTGCTCGTGCAAAACCGAACATGCCGGCGGCGCTGCCCACCAATAGGGTGCCGCCGGTCGGTGCTTCGATGAACAACCGCGGAACGAGACCGAGACTACTTTATCAATCTTTAACTTGATTTTTTTGTCTGCATGCTTTAGAGTCTTGGCTGTGCGATAACCCTCACGTTCGGAGGAACACCATGAGCGCAAAGCCGATCACTTTGGTCACCACCGCGACCGGGAAAACGGGCCGCGAGACCGTACTGTCACTGCTTTCGCGCGGCCTACCGGTCCGTGCGATGGTTCACCGTGCCGACACGCGCGCTGAAGCGTTACGCAGCCGCGGGGCCGAGATCGTTGTCGGAAACCTCGCCGACGTCGATGACATCCGCAAAGCGCTGCACGGCGTGCAGCGCGCCTACTGGGCTGCCCCGACGGCACCGAGCGCGCTGGAGGCGGCCGCCATCTTCGCCGCTGTGGCCGAAGAAGAGAAGCTCGAGGTGGTGGTCGCCATGAGCCAGTGGCTGGCCGACCCGGGCCATCATTCGGCGCAAACCCGCGCTGCTTGGCTCACTGATCGGGTCTTCGAATGGATGCCGACCGTCGGCTCGATCACCGTCAATCCGGGGTTCTTCGCCGAAAACTACATGTACACGCTGGACGCTGTTGCCCAATTCGGTTTTCTCACCCTGCCTTTCGGTGAAGGGCGCAACGCCCCGCCATCTAATGAGGACATCGCGGCAGTGGCGGCTGCGCTGCTCATCGACCCCGGCCCGCACTTGGGACAGAGCTACCGTCCGACTGGCCCGGCCCTACTCAGCACGGGTGAGTTCGCCGAGATTCTGGGCCGGATACTGGGCCGCACGGTCCGCTACCGCGATATTCCCTTTGCCCTGATGGCCAAGTCCGCTAAGTCAATCGGCTTCAGCGATTACGCTCTTACCCAGCTCGCGTGGTATGTCGACGAGCTCAAGCGCGGCACCTTTGCGATAGGCGCTCCCACCGACGCCGTCCAGCGGCTCACCGGCCGTCCCCCTGAGGACATGGCCACGATCGCCCGTCGATACCTCAATGCGCTCCCCGGCACCAAACGCAGTCCGTCCGGCATGGCCCGCGCAATGCGGGTGCTGGCGAAATCTTCGATCACTCCGGCACCGAGCCGCGCACGCTATCTCCGCACCTTCCAGGACGGCGCGTCCATCGGCCGGCTGGCTGTCGACTCTGATCGCTGGCGGTTGAGCCACGACCCCGACCAGACCCAAAACCCACCGCGAAGCGTTGTGACGCCGGAGATGGCGCAATGACGGAGAACACCACCGCCCAGTACGCCGTTGGCGGCGTACGCGAGCGCATCGACACCGCGTTGCGCCAGGCAGGAAAGAATTTCGACGCGCTAACACCCGCCGACTTCACCACGTTCGAGGACTTTCACTCGCTCGGCCGGGTAGGAACCACGAGCCTGCTGGCGGCTGCCAGGGCTGCGAGCACTGATCACGTCCTGGACGCTGGGAGCGGCATTGGAGGCACCGCACGTCTGCTCGCAGCCGAATACGGCTGCGAGGTGACCGCGATCGACCTCACTGCCGAATACTGTGACACTGCAAGGTGGTTGAACGGCCTAGTGGACCTCGACGACCGCATCAAGGTAATCGAGGGAGACGTCACCGACCTGCCGCTGCCAGACGCCGCCTTCGACCTCGTCGTCAGTCAACACGTTCAGATGAACATCGCCGACAAGCCGCGGCTGTACAGCGAGGCTCGCCGCGTCCTTCGGCCTGGCGGGCGACTTGCACTCTGGGATGCCGCCGCCGGACCCCGGCAACCCCTTCGCTTTCCGGTCCCATGGGCCAACGTCCCCGAACGCAGCCACCTCATCACTCCCGACGAGCTCGCCACAACGCTGCAGGACGCCGGCTTCGCACTCGAGGTATGGAACGATTTGACCGAGTTCTCTGTCGAGGCCATGACCCCATTGTTCGATGCGCCCGGCGATCCCCGCGGACTCCAACTGCTTGTCCCCGACATACAAACCAAAGTCAGAAGCCTGCTGAGCAACGCACGCGAAAACCGGCTGGTGCTCATACAGGCCGTTGCCCGGGCCGTCTAGCAGGCCCGCTATGCGCTGAGCGCCAGCCCGGGATCACCTGATAGCTGGAATACCGCGCGCATCTCGTCGACGTCGGTGTGGGCGCCGTCGAATCTGCATCGCCGCATCGCAGACTTGCGCTCAGCCGCGGTGGCACCCATACGCGCAGTGATGAGATCGGCAGCGGTTGCGGTCAAAGTGACCGCCGGCGCTTCCGTAAAGGCAGCCAGGTTAGGTCCTGCAACCGCGAATTCGAAACGGCGGCGGTCGATTTCGACACGGTAGGACGCGGCTAGGTCGCCGCTCTCGGCCGGGTCGAAGCCCAACAGGATTCCGGCGAGGAACCCATTCAACGCCGTTATCGCGCTATCGGCCGGCTCCAGCAAGTCGAGTCCGAAGGTGGCGATTGCCTTGATCACTGGGAGCACCTTGCGCCACCCGGTATCGCTGAGTGTGTAAACGGTACGGGCGACCGGCGGCGGCAGTTCAGTGCGGTCGATCAAGTCCGCGTCTTCAAGTTCACGTAGCCGATCGGCCAGCAGGTTCGTGGCGATCCCCGGAAGTTCTGCGCGTAAATCACCGTAACGGCGCGGCCCGCCGACCAATTCGCGCAGGATCAGCAAGGTCCACCGCTCGCCGAGAACATCGAGACCCCGCGCGATCGGGCAGTTCTGGTTGTAGCTTCTCGCCGGCATGTCAGAAGCTTATCGATCTATAACGTCTTTTTCAACATTATACTTGAGTTACTTGTCTAATTGGTTTAATATCACGTCTATGGATAGTTCTCGCCGCCCGCTCCTCCCTTCGGCATCTTCGGGCCACCCCACTGCTGCGCTTGCCGTCATCTGCTTGAGCGTCTTCGTGATCAGCGTGGACGCAACCATCGTCAACGTCGCCTTGCCCACCTTGTCACGCGAGCTCAACGCCAACACAGCGCAACTGCAGTGGATCGTCGACGCGTACACCCTCGTCATGTCCGGTCTGCTGCTGTCGGCCGGTAGTCTCAGCGACCGGTACGGCAGAAGCGGCTGGCTCAGAGCCGGATTGATCGCCTTCGCAGTGACATCGGCTGTTGCAGCACAGGTGCATTCAGCAGGCGCTCTGATCGGAGCGCGTGCCGCGATGGGCGTCGGCGCCGCAGTGATCTTCCCGACGACGTTGGGATTGATCACCAACATCTTCACCGAGCCGGTTCGTCGGGCCAAAGCGATCGGCCTCTGGGCGGCCATGGTGGGGGTCGGTGTGGCCGCCGGCCCGATAACGGGCGGCTGGCTGCTTGCGCACTTCTCTTGGGGCTCAATCTTCTTGGTCAACGTACCGATCGCCGCGCTGGCGATGGTCGGCGGAATTCTGTTTGTTCCCACCTCCCGCGATCCGGCCGCCCCACCGGTGGACATCCCCGGGCTGGTGTTGTCCGCGATCGGGATAACAGCCCTGATTTACACAGTTATTGGAGCTCCCACCTGGGGATGGGCCAGCACGCGTGCAGCGGTGGGTTTCGGCACAGCGATCCTAATACTCATCGGGTTCGCGCTCTGGGAGCGACGCAGCCCACAGCCGATGCTCGACGTGTCGGTGTTCTCCAATCGCCGGTTCTCTGGCGGCAGCCTGGCCGTGACCGCGGGTTTCCTGACGCTCTTCGGCTTCATCTTCGTCATTACCCAGTACTTCCAATTCATCAAGGCCTACAGCGCTTTCGAGGCGGGCGTGCGACTATTGCCGGTGGCAGTCTCGATCGCGCTCGCCAGTGCGATCGGACCGCAGGTGGTGCAGAAGATCGGGACGACAGCGGTCGTGAGCACCGGTTTGGGGGTGTTTGCAGCGGGGCTGGCCTGGGCGTCTTCCATCGACGCAGGCACGCCGTACACCGTAATCGCGACGCAGATGGTGATGCTCGGAAGCGGACTTGGGCTTACGACGGCGCCGGCCACCGAGGCGATCATGGGATCGCTGCGCCCCGACAAGGCCGGTGTCGGCTCCGCTGTCAACGACACCACCCGTGAGCTGGGCGGCACCCTTGGCGTGGCAATCGTCGGCAGCGTCTTCGCGTCGGTCTACTCGGGCGGCATTGCTTCCGCTTCGGCGCTCACAGCACTACCGGCCGGGCTCCGCTCGGCAATCGAGGGCTCAATGGCTGCGGCGTACAAGGTCATCGGACAACTCCCGCCGCCCGCCGACCGGGTTGCTAGTGTGCGTGCGGCGATCGACCATGCGTTTCTCGACGGCCTGCGGGTCGGGTCGCTCGTCTGCGCCGGCATCGCAATGGGGGCGGCCATCGTTGTCGCCGTGCTATTGCCCGCGCGAGAGCGGCCAAGCAAGCCCACCAGTGCGCCCGAGCCGGAGCCAGTCGACGTGTGAACCAACGCAAAGCAGCATATTTCGATACGTCACGGAGTGAAATAACATGTCAGACAACAACAACAAGTCCGGTTCGATGACCGCACTACGCGTCGCGCTGGTGGTTATCGGTCTGACTTTCATATTCGGGATCTACCCCCAGACGGTGCTGTGGCCGTCTGGCTGGAGTTGGGGGCATGGATCGTCGCACTACCTGATGATGATCATCGGCATCTACGCCACCCTCGGCGTGTTCCTGCTTATCGCGGCGCTTAATCCCCTCGCGCACCGCAGCCTGATCTGGTTCACCGTGGTATCAAGCGTCGTGCACGCCGCGATCATGGCAGTCCAGGCGGTCACCGACCCGGCCGAGCATGGCCACCTAAAGGGCGACGTACCCGCGCTGCTGCTCGTCGCGATTGTGCTTACGGTTCTGATGCCGCGCGCCGCAAAACCGTTAGCTCCTGAGCGCACGTAGCTGATAGAGGCCGCGGGTCGTGGCAACGGTCTGACCATCGGCGTCGGTCACCACCGCCTCCAGGGTGAAATCCGCCTTACCCCGTTCAGCGGCTTCGGCTTCCACACGCGCGATCGTCTCGTCATCGAGGCTGGCCTCCGCACGCACGTCGGATTTAGCCATCGCGACGAATTGGATGTCGAGGTTCTTGACCAACGGAAAGTACTTGGCGGTGTCGAACGTGATCAGCGGAATGATCCCGCCGAGGATTTCGGCCACGGTGAACAGCACGCCGGCATAGATGACGCCGAAATGGTTCCCGTTGCCTTCGGCCGCGACGGTCGTGGCGGCAAAACCGGGTCGGGCCTCGACGACCTTTAGGCCCATCTTGTGTGCAATCGGAATCGTCGATTCTATGGCGCCGTTCATCGCGTCCACGAGCTGGTTGGCGTCGGCAGTCATGACCGCCGATCTTAACGCCGATGGACCACGATCTTCCCGCCGTCCTTCGGGGTAAAGGCAACGCCCCGGGAATGCCACTTCTCCCCTGGAGCAGTCGTGGTCTCGATGGTGAAGTGGCGCAACACCGTTCGTAGCACCACATCCATCTCCATGTTCGCGAATACGGCACCGACGCAGCGCCGCGAGCCGCCGCCGAACGGGATCCAGGCGAAGCTGGGCGGCTTGGAGCCGACGAAGCGCTGCGGATCGAAGCGGTCCGGGTCGGGGAATGCATCGGGGTTGGCATGCATCCGCGAGATGCTCACCAGGATTGACGACCCGCGCGGAACGGCCCACTCGCCGATTTGATAGACGGGCGCATAGACATGACGACCGGCGAAGTCGATAACCGTTCTGCTGCGCTGCACCTCGAGGATCGTCGCCTGCCGCAGTTCGTTGTCTTGCGCGTCGGCCTCGGCAACCAGCGCGGCGAGCACATCGGGGTGGCGACTGATCCGTTCGAACGCCCAGCCGAGGGTGGCAGCGGTGGTTTCATGTCCGGCCGCCAACAGCGTCAGCAGCTCGTCACCAATGTCGCTGCGCGACATGGTCGAACCGTCTTCATAGGTGCTGCGCAACATCAGCGCCAGCATGTCGGTGCGATCCTCGAAATTCGGGTCGGCCCGCTCGTTTTCGATGAGCTTGTCAAGGATGACGTCGAATTGCCGCCGCCACTCCGCCAGCCGGCCCCACGGGGAGTAGCGGCCATAAGTTCGCTTCGGCTTGGGGAATACCGCCAGCCGGGAGCCCAGCGTGACCCAGGGCGGGACGATCCGTCGCAGCTCATCGAGCTCGGCGCCTTCGGCTCCGAAGACCGCACGCAGGATGGCGTTGAGCGTGATGCGCATCGTCGACGGCAGCGTGGCGAACGTCGTGCCCTCGGGCCAAGCGGCGATCTCACGCACCGTCTCTTCTTCGATGATGCTCTCGTAGTTCTTGATGCTCTTGCCGTGGAAGGGCGGAGCCAGCAGGCGGCGCCGTTGGCGGTGCTCTTCGCCGTCCAGTGCGAACACCGACCCCGACCCGAGCAGTCGGCTCAGGTTGGGCTGGATGTTGCCGAGAACCTCCGGGCTGGTGGTGAAAACCTGCTTGGCTAGTTGAGGATTCGCCACCACCGTGATGGGGCCGTAGACCGGGACGTTGAGCATGAAGACGTCGCCGTGTCGGCGGGCCATCAGCCGGACGGCCCACCGTCGCGAGATCGAGAATGCGGCGCCCTGCAACGCCTTCGGAATCCGCGTAGCGGGCGGCAAGTTGATTGCGGCCGGCGCCGGGGCCGCTTGGGTGTCGATGGTGCTCATCCCTGTGCACTCCCAACATCGATATGGTACTGCGCCGTACCACGGCCTATTCGAGGTACGGTACCCTGTGGTACCAAGCGCTGGCAAGAGCTGATTCGGCTTTTATCCGTCAGAAGGAGGCGACGTGGCGACAACCGTCGCTAACGACGCAGCTTCGGTCGAGCCGACCGACGTCGACCCGTTTCGACGCCGCCTGCTCGACGGTCTCGCGGCCTCGATAACCGAGCGCGGATACCGCGCCTCCACCGTCGCCGACATCGTCCGTCACGCCCGCACGTCGAAGCGCACGTTCTACGACCAGTTCGAGAGTAAAGAGCAGTGCTTTCTCGAGCTGTTGCATGTCGATGTCGACAACCTGGCGAAGGAGATTCTCGACGCCGTCGATCCGGACGCGGACTGGCAGGCTCAGATTCGCCAGGCCGTGGAAGCCTACGTCGGCCACATCGAAGCCCGACCGGCTATCACGTTGAGCTGGATCCGCGAAATGCCGTCTCTGGATGCGGCGGCGCGACCGTTCCAGCGTCGCGGCCTGCAACTGTTGACCAGTCTGTTGGTCAACCTCAGCGGCAGCGCGGGGTTTCAACAGGCCGGCCTGCCGCCATTGACGCGACCCTCGGCGGTGATCTTGGTCGGCGGCCTGCGGGAACTGACAGCGCTCGCCGTCGAGGACGGGCACAGCATGCGCGAGATCGTCGAGCCTGCCGTGTATGCCTCCGTTGCACTGCTTGGGTATCGGCGCTAGAACCAGGTCAAATCTTCAGGAAGGCGCGCAGCCGGTCCAGCACCAGATCGGGGCGCTGCTCGACGATCCAGTGCCCGACGCCGTCGACCAGCTCGACCTCGAAATCGCTTATGTGCTCCCTATATCCGCTCAGTAGATCCGGTGTGAGCACCGGATCTTGGGTGCCACTCAGCCATCGGACCGGGACCCCGACTGGAACGTCGGCGAATTCGCCGCGCAGCCAGCGCAGCATCTCCGTGCTCTGAAAGGTGCGATACCACCGCGACCCGGCTACCGCGTGCCCGGGCTGGCGCATGCACTCGACGTACATACGGATGTCTTCCTCGGGCACGTTGAATCCGCCGCCGACCCACGACGCCAGCATCTTGAAGTAGCGGGCCTTGGGATCTGCGATCAGGCGCGGCCCGATCACCGGCAGCAACATCGGGATCTGATACCAGAACCGCCAGATGTTGCGAACCGACGAGAGATCGCGCTGCACGTAGGGCGCCGCGGTATTGAGTCCGAAGAACCCGGTCACCTTCGCCGGATGCCGCAGCATCATGATGAACGCGACCGGCCCACCCCAGTCGTGGGCCACCAGCTTCACCGGCCCGACGTCCAGCCGATCGAGCACGGCCGCCAGGTCGTCGGCCATCTCGTTCTTCAGATAGCGCGAGCGCGGCGCCGAACTCCACCCCGCGCCGCGCAGGTCGGGGCACAGTACCCGGTAGCCGTCGGCGGCCAGCGGGCCGATCAGCTCGTGCCACTCCCACCAGTTTTCCGGAAAGCCGTGCACCAGCATTACCAGCGGCCCGTCGGCGGGTCCGGCGTCGGCGACGTGAATCGTGACGCCACCGCCCACATCGATGAACTTGTGCTCGACGCCATCGAGTGAGGGGAGGGTAACCATGGCGTGACAATTTAGCAACGGACGCGAAACTGGTCGGGGATATACACAAAGAGTGGTCATTCACCGCAAAATCGGAATGGTTGCGGGGGCGTGCGCGATAGTCGGCGCGGCAGCGATCGGCTCGGCAGGAAGCGCGCAGGCCAACCCCTACTCCGAGCAGTTCCAGTCGCCGTCGGGAGATATCTCCTGCAACCTGGTCAACTACCCTCCAACAGACAAACTCGGGTTCGGTAAGAATTTCGTGCAGTGCGATATCGTTAACCAAAGCTGGGTGCCACCGCGGCCGCCCCCGGGGGGCCGGGCCGACGCCACCAGCACCGTCGTTCTCGTGCGGGGCCAGTTGCCGATTGTGGGCTACAGTCCAGGCACCTTGGCGGCCTCCGATCCGGTGAATTACGACCAACCGCTTTCAGCGGGTGCGATCGCCTGCAGGAGCGAGCAGGCCGCCGTGAAATGCACCGACGTCAGCACCGGGCACTTCTTCCGAGTGTCGAAGGAGTCCTACGAGCTGGGGTGATGATCTCCCCAGCTCATAGCCACTCGCTGCATTCAGGCGGCGACCCGCTCATCAGCGCGCTTCGACTCGATGCCGCGATCCTTCGGCGGGAGCGCCAGTTTCACGATCTTGCGCACGACGGTGGCGAACTGTTGCGGCAGCGAGCCCGAGTTGTACGGAATGCCGTAGCGCCGGCAGATCTCCTGCACCTCCGGGGCGATCTCCGCGTAGCGGCGGGCCGGCATGTCCGGGAAGAGGTGGTGTTCGATCTGGTGCGACAAGTTGCCGGACAGCAAGTGGAAGAGCTTGCCGCCAGTCAAGTTCGCCGAACCGAGAATCTGGCGGAAATACCACATCCCACGTGACTCGTCTTGAGTCTCTTCGACGGTGAATTCCTGTGTGCCATCCGGGAAGTGGCCGCAGAAGATAATCATGTACGACCAGACATTGCGGATCAGATTGGCCGACAGGTTGCCGGCGAACGCGAACGGGGCGAACGGGCCGGCCAGCAGCGGGAAGGCGACGTAGTCCTTCAGCATCTGCCTGCGGGTTTTTCGCCAAATACCCTGCAGGACTTCGCGTTTGTCGGCCAACCGGATTTCGCCTGCGCGGATGCGCTCGGTTTCCAGTTCGTGCAGCGCGACCCCATACTGGAAGAGCACCATCAGCAGGAACGCGTAGACCGGGTTGCCAAGGAAGTATGGTTTCCATGGCTGATCCTCACTCATCCGCAGGATGCCGTAGCCGATGTCGCGGTCCATACCCACGATGTTGGTGTAGGTGTGGTGCATGTAGTTGTGCGAGTGCCGCCATTGATCGGCCGGGCACGCGGTGTCCCATTCGAAGTCGCCGCCGCGGATGTTTGGGTCACGCATCCAGTCGTACTGCCCGTGCATGATGTTATGGCCGATCTCCATGTTGTCGAGGATCTTTGCCACTCCGAGCATCGCGGTGCCCGCGAGCCAGGCCGGCGGCAGGATCCCGGCGAACAGCAGGGCGCGGCCACTCACTTCGAGTGCGCGCTGCGTCTTGATGACGCGACGGATGTAGTCGGCGTCGCGCTGGCCGAGATCGGCCATCACGCGTTCCTTGATGGCGTCGAGTTCACGGCCAAACGCATCGGCCTGCTCGGGCGTCAGGGCAATCTTGGGCTGTGACATGAAGTTCTCCAGCTTCTCTAGAGGGCGATGTCGACGTCACCGACGGGAACGGACACACAGATCTGCACGTCCTCGTCGGGTGCGGTCGACATCGCGCCGGTGGTCAGGTTGCGTACGACGCCGCAGGCTTTGCGGCGCGTGCAGGTATGGCAGATGCCCATCCGGCATCCGCTCGCCGGGGTAAGGCCAGCCGATTCGGCTTGCTCCAACAGCGAGCGGCCGTCGTCAGCCACCTCAATGCCGCTGTCCGCGAACGACACTCGCCGGCCCGATGGTTCCGCGGGCAGCTCGAGCGTCGGCGCCACGAAGCTCTCCGAGTACACGTTCTGGCAGTGCTCGCGGACTGCGTCGATCAAAGCCGGCGGCCCGCAAACGAATACGGCATCCGGCGAAGGCATCGCTGCCGCCAGGTGTTCGGGTCCGAATCGGCCTTCGAGATCGCCGTCGGACGAACGAGTGTAGCCGTGCAGCACCCGCACACCTGTCATCGCGGCGAGCTCGTCACGATAGCAGGCCTCGGCGGGGTTGCGCGCGTAATGCACGAACGCGATTTCTCCGGTGTGGCCTTCGTTGACCAGCGTGCGCAGCATCGCCATGACGGGCGTGATGCCACTACCACCGGAGACGAACAGAATCCGGTGGGCTCGTTGCGTCGGCAAGACGAAGTCGCCGCCGACGCCGGCAAGCCCGACTACCATCCCTCGCCGGGCTCGCTCGTACAGAAATGTCGAGACCAGCCCGCCGTCGTGCTGTCCGATCGTCAGCTCGAGATACGAGGTGCCCTCGGCATTGGCCGGTGAGTAGCAGCGGGTGTGCCGCCGACCGTCGATCTCAACAGTCAGGTTGACGTACTGTCCCGCACGCAGTGTGCGACTGGTGTCGGTGAACGCGTCGTTGGGCGCCAGCACCAGGGTGACGCTGCGCGGGGTGGACCGCCGCACATCCACGACCTTCGCGCGGCCCTCGCCACGCGTCCAGGTGGGGGCCAGTACTTCGGTGTACCGGTCGACGCCGTGCGGGCCGGTAAGCAGGCTGACCAGGTCGGAACCCAGTACTCGCTTCTTCAAAGTTTGCGTGAACATATGTATACCGTGCAGGCACATGGTCCTGCTCGTCAAGGATTTCCGCAGGTCTGTGATAGCGTTCACATAGTGAACAGTCGTGCGCCTAGTTCACGCCCGCACCGCTCGGGTCGCGGGCGTACACGCGAAGGACCGTCCCGCGAGGAGCGCAAAGAGGCGACCCGGCGGGCTATCGTCGCCGCGGCGCTCAAACTGCTCGACGACCGCGGTTTCAGCGGCCTGAGCCTGCGCGAGGTGACCCGGGAAGCCGGGATTGTCCCTGGGGCGTTCTACCGTCACTTCGAATCGATGGAGGCCCTTGGGCTGGTCCTGATCGACGAGTCGTTTCGAACCCTGCGCGACATGCTGCGCGGCGCCCGCGCCGGCAAGCTTGACCCGAACCGGGTGATCGAGTCGTCCGTCGAAATCGTTGTGGCAAGCGTCACCGAGCGTCGTGAGCATTGGCGTTTCATCGGGCGCGAACGCTCCAGTGGCGTCACCGTGTTGCGTTATGCCATCCGCACCGAGTTTCGGCTCCTCACCTCGGAGCTGGCCACCGACCTCGCGCGGTTCCCGGGGCTCAACGCCTGGAGCACCGAGGATCTCAACGTGCTGGCGACCCTGTTCGTCAACTCGATGATCGTCATCGCCGAGGCGCTTGAGGACGCCCAATCCGCCGAGGCGCTCGAAGAGATCCGGCGAACCGCGGCCAAACAGCTACGGATGATCGTGATCGGCATCAACGCCTGGCGCAGTAGCCCATAGCCACACGAGTCACGAACTCACGCGCTTAGTCATGACCGTGATCACCGAACACGCGGACCATGCGACGCTGATCAACGTGTTCACCGTGGAACCCGAACGGGCACGACAACTCGCCGACCTTTTGACGGCAGCCACCGAGGACGTGATGCAGCACATCGACGGGTTCATCTCGGCGAACATTCACCTCAGCACCGATGGCACCCGAGTCGTCAACTACGCGCAATGGCGCAGCGCGGAGGCCTTCGAGGCGATGCTGCAGAACAGCACGGCACAGCAACCCATGGCGCTGTGTGCCGAACTGGCAAACGGCTACGAGCCACACCTGTACACGGTTGAGTCAGTGCACACCGCCACGGCCTAGCCGCGGGGAGATGATGGAGCCATGGGCACCAGAATGCGAGATCTGCTCGGCGGCGCGCTGCCGTCGCTGCGCTACGAACCCACCGCCAAGCGCCTTCGGACTTACCTGGACGAAGCGCTCGTTGCCGACACTGTCGACGGGCTGCTGGTCTGGGAGCCGCGGCGGGTGGTCCCGACATATGCGGTGCCGGAGCGGGATGTCTCCGCCCGGCTGGAATCGTTAGGCAGGGTTGACGACCTCGCCGACTTGCCGGTCCTGGTCCCGACCAACCCGTTCAGCGCGCACAGCTGTACCGGAGAGATGTTCGACGTCGTGGTCGACGGGGTCAGGCGCGCGTCGGCGGCCTTCCGGCCGGACGATGCGGACCTGACCGGGTACGTCACGTTCGACTTCAGCGCGTTCGAGTGGCGCGAAGAAGACGAGCCGGTTGCCGCCCACCCGCATGACCCGTTCAAACGAATCGATATCCTCGCCAGCACGCGGGACGTCCGGGTCGAGTGGAAAGGCCGGCTGCTGGCCGAGTCAGCACAGCCGCTGCTGTTGTTCGAGACATTGCTGCCGGTCCGCTTCTACCTCCCGCCTGCCGATGTCGTGGTGGATCTCGAACCGACCGACACCGTCAGCTACTGCGCGTACAAGGGGCGGGCGTCGTACTTCTCGGTGCCCGACGGGCCCGCAGATGTGGCGTGGACCTATCACCAGCCGCTCCGTGAAGCCGAACCGGTCACCGAGCACGTCGCGTTTTTCGACGAGCGGGTGGACGTCATCGTCGACGGCCGGCGCCGCGAACGCCCGGTCACGCCGTGGTCGGGCTAACGGCATTGGCTACCTCGCGTCGCAAAGACGGCAAGCTGGCCGACATCACCGGCCCCGGCATCACCGACCGCTGGGGTGTGACATGCACTGACTTGGGTGCGTCGATAACCGCGCCCAACGGGACGCTGGTATCGGTGTTCGGAGATACCTTCTCGGGCAACAGTGTTGGCCAGGGCGACTGGCGCTCACCGGTGATCCTCATCGGCACCGGCGACGCCCATCGTCCGATCACCTATCAGCGCGCCGGGGGTGCCGATCCCGAGTACGCACACCAGCTGTGGCGCTACACCCATCGCACCGTCCCGTCCGGCAGGCCGCGCCGCGGCATCAGCACGGTGATTCCGTCCGACCTACTGCGGGTGGGCGACACGCTCTACCTGCACGCGATCGTGAACCGGGGTTTCGGCAACGTGGTGTGGACCGAGATCTGGAGCTCGGACGACAGCGGTATCTCGTGGCGGCACCTGGGTGATGACGCGAAGTTCCCGGCCGCACTGCACAACGGTCGCGCGCAGTGCTGGTCGTGGGATTACGACCCGGTCGACGGCTGGATCTACATAATTTCCACCAGCTTTCAGCGCGACAAGGGGATCATCCTGCGGCGGGTCCGTCCGGAGAACATCGGCGATCTCAGCCATTACTCCGGGTGGGGACGAGCCGCCGGCCGGTGGTCGTGGGGGAAGGAGCCGACCCCGCTGACGCCCGACGGCGAAAACTGGGGCGAGCTGTCGCTGCGGCGGTTGGCAAAAGGCAAGTGGGTCCTGGGCGGATTCCTGTCCTCGAAATACGCACTGGGCTACCGGGTCATCGAATCCCCCACCGCTGTGCACGATGCGGCGTTGCAGATGCCCGTCGTCGGGTGTGCATGGGACGCCGAAGATCATGCCAAAAACCGGGTCGCGCAACTCTACGGCGGATACGTCCTGCCGGGTTCGAAGCTCGACGTCGCCGGCGGCGTCGGCCTGGTGGTGTCACAGTGGAACACCGCACACGGATGGCCTTATCGGGCAATGCAATTCCGGGCTACGCTGCACGACACCGCTGAGTCCGTGCTGTGAGCGTCACTCCTCGATCACGTCGAGCAGCGCCTCACCATCCTCGGGAGCTCCGTCGATCTGCCCGCGATGTGCGCGGTGCGGCAGATGCTCATCGGGGCCCGCATCGTGCAGCACATCGGGTTCCTCTTGAGCTACCGCGGCGGCCGCCACATCGGCCACAGCGTCGGACCGCCATCGGGCAATACGATTTCGCCGGTCACTTCAAAGCCGAAGCGCTGGTAGTAAGGCACGTTCTCGGGCTTGCTCGACTCCAAGTAGGCAGGCGCGTGCTCGGCGTCGACGCGGTCGAGCCTCGAACGCATCAGCACCTGCCCGAAGCCTTTACCACGCACAGCGGTGTCACTTCCGATGACGGCCAGATACCAGTGCGGCTCCTCCGGGTGTTGCTGCTTCATTCGCTCGAGCAGTTCGTTGAGTTTGCGGCCGAGTGTCATCCGCAATCCGAAACCGCGGATGAACGACGGCATCATCATCAGTTGTTCTCGCAGCGAGTGCTTCCACCGTCCCGGCGGATCCCACAGCGCTGCCGCGCCGATAGCCGATCCGTCGCTGGCCACTGCCACACCGCCACCGGCGAGGTGATGATGCCGGGTCACCGTCCCGAAAAATTGCCGCAGGTGCGCCGCCCGTGTTCTGTCGTCGGGCATGATCCACATCGAAACCGGGTCGTCATAGAACGCGCGGCCGAGGACGTGCGATAGCTCGCTGATGTCGGCCCTTTTTGCGGGAAGTGCGTTGATCGTCATTAGTAGCCAGATTAGTCATCCCCGTTTCGACACCGGGTGTTGGCGGTAGCGTCTGAGTGAGATCGATGCCAGGGAGATGCCAACCGTGTGGGACTTCGAAACAGAGCCCGAATACCAGGAAAAGCTGGACTGGGTCGAAGAGTTCATGGTCAACGAGCTCGAGCCGCTCGACCTGGTCGCACTCGATCCCTACGACAAGAAGAACGCAGAGACGATCGCGATCCTGCGACCCCTGCAGCAGCAGGTCAGGGAACAGGGACTCTGGGCTGCACATCTGAGACCTGAACTCGGCGGCCAAGGTTACGGCCAGGTCAAGCTGGCGCTGCTCAACGAAATACTCGGCCGGTCCCGCTGGGCCCCGTCGGTGTTCGGCTGCCAAGCACCCGACTCGGGCAACGCCGAGATCCTCGCCATGTTCGGCACCGCGGAGCAGAAAGCCCGCTACCTGCAGCCGCTGCTCGACGGTGAAATCACCTCCTGCTATTCCATGACCGAGCCGCAAGGCGGTTCGGACCCGGGTCTGTTCGTCACCCGTGCCGAGCGCGACAACGACACATGGGTCATCAACGGCGAGAAATGGTTTTCCACCAACGCCAGACACGCGACCTTTTTCATCGTCATGGCAGTCACCAACCCCGACGCGCGTACCCGGGACAAGATGTCGCTGTTCATCGTCCCCGCCGACACACCGGGCATCGAGATCATTCGCAACGTAGGGGTCGGCACCGATTCACACGCCACCCATGGTTACGTCCGCTATGCCGACGTCCGGGTGCCGGCCGACCACATCCTCGGCGGCGAAGGGCAGGCATTCGCGATCGCGCAGACGCGGCTGGGCGGCGGCCGCATTCATCACGCCATGCGCACCATCGCCTTGGCCCGACGGGCCTTCGACATGATGTGTGAGCGGGCGGTGTCACGCCAAACCCGAAGCGGTCCGCTGTCGAACTTCCAGATGACCCAGGAAAAGATCGCCGACAGCTGGATTCAAATCGAGCAGTTCCGATTGCTGGTGCTCCGTACCGCCTGGCTGATCGACAAGCATCACGACTACCAGAAGGTGCGCCGCGACATCGCGGCGGTCAAGGTGGCGATGCCGCAGGTGCTGCACGACGTCGTGCAGCGTGCCATGCACCTGCACGGGGCGCTCGGGGTCTCCAACGAGATGCCGTTCATCAAGATGATGATCGCCGCCGAGTCGCTGGGGATCGCGGACGGGGCCACCGAGCTGCACAAGATGACTGTCGCCCGCCGTACCCTGCGCGAATACCAGCCCGTGTCAACGGCTTTCCCGTCTCAGCATCTGCCAACTCGGCGGGCAGCGGCCCAGGAAAGATTTGCCGAACGCCTCGAGCACGCGGTTGCCGAATTCTAGCTAACGGCGGTGACGCGGTCGATGTGGGCCAGAAAGTGGGTCAGCACGGCATCGGGTGCTTCGAGTTGCGGCCAATGCCCGATGTCGTCGGCGAGCATCACCACGTCGGGGCGGGGTATCACCTCGGCGTAGCGGCGGGCCATGTGCGCACCGGAGTTCGGGTCGACCGGGCCGTCGATCAGCCGCATCGGAACCTTGGTCTGCCGCATGGCCCGCACCCAACGATTTCGATGCGTGTAGCGGTTGCCGATGAAGCGACCGACCTTGTGCAGCACCCGGCGGCCGTCGTTGTAATCGAGGATCTGGTTGAACACGTCCATCATGTGCCGTGTCGGTTTGGTGTTCGGGCCGAACATCTCGCGCAGCGTCGGCTCGAGCAGCCGACGGGACAACGGGCTGTTCTGCACGGGACTCAAGATGTCGCCCAACGGAGTTGCCGACATCAGCTTCTGCGCCGCCCGCGGCGTGTAGGTCTCGACGAACATGCCGCCGTTGAGCCAGGTGATTGAGTCGATGCTCAACGCACCATAGGCGGGCTGACCAAACTCGTGACGGGCCAACAGTTCCTGGCCCACGGAGTCGCCGATGTCGTGGGCCAGGATGTGCGCGTTGTCGATGCCCAGGTGGGCCAGCAGCGCCTCGTGCATGTCGGCGTGGTCGTGCACCGAGTATTCGTACGCGACGGGCTTCGCGGAGAAGCCCATGCCCATCATGTCCGGCGCGATGACGGTGAACCGCTGCGTCAGTGTTGGCCAGATCGGCGCCCAGTCGAAGGAGTTGAACGGGTAACCGTGGATCAGCAGCAGCGGAGGTCCACTGCCTTCCATCCGGTAGAAGATGTCGAAGCCGAGGTAGTCGAAGTGCTTTCCGGCGGCCAGCCAGGATGCCAGTTCAGCGTCCACGGCCTGAGCCTACGAGATGAAGCGGACGATGCTTTCTGCCACGCACGCCGGCTTGGCCGACCCTTCAATCTCCACCGTGGTCGACACCGTCGCCTGCACCGCACCGTTGCCCAGGTCATCGACACCGACCAAGGAGCTCTGCGCGCGAACCTTTGACCCGACCGGCACCGGTGCGGGGAAGCGGACCTTGTTCAGGCCGTAGTTGACGGCCAGCTTGATGCCATTGACCGTGTACATCTCGTGCTGGAGCCGAGGCAGCAGAGCCAGCGTCATGAAGCCATGGGCGATGGTCTTGCCGAACGGACCTTTCGCCGCCCGTTCCGGATCCACGTGAATCCATTGGTGATCACCGGTCGCATCAGCGAAGAGGTTGACGTCTTCCTGGGTGATGGTCACCCAGTCGCTCTGTCCGATGGCCTGCCCCTGGGCGGCGGCGAGGTCGGCAACTGACTCGAAGGTGCGCATAGTGTTCTCCTCTGCTTAAGTGGAGACGATAGTGCCGGTGTCGCGGCGGCCCCGCCGCGGGTACCGGTGAATGCTCGTGGGGCGAAGCGAACTGCACGTGATTGCCGGCGGCCCTCATGGCTGCAACCTCAGCCATGCCGACGAATTCAACGAGGCACTCCTCCGCTTTCTCGCCCAGTAAACGGAGCTAGCGGCCATGTCTGTTGCAGGATGACCAGATGAGGCTGCTGCTACTCGCGGACACCCATGTCCCGCGGCGCGCCCGCGATCTACCCGCACAGGTGTGGGAAGAAGTGGCACAGGCCGATGTCGTCTTCCATGCCGGTGACTGGGTGACACCCGAATTGCTGGACAACGTGACGGCGAAATCCGCGCGGCTGGTGGCGTGCTGGGGAAACAACGACGGACCAGTACTGCGATCGCGGCTGCCGGAGCGCGCGGACGTGCTGCTGGAAGGGCTGCACTTCACGGTGGTGCACGAAACGGGTGGCGCGGCCGGCCGCGAGGCACGGATGTCGCGGCGCTACCCCGACAGCGATGTGTTGGTCTTCGGTCACAGTCATATCCCGTGGGACACCACGACAAGTACCGGGCTGCGGCTGCTCAATCCCGGGTCGCCGACGGATCGCCGCCGCCAACCAGTCGGCACGTACATGACCGCGAGCGTGGACGGCGGTCAGCTGACCCACGTCGTCCTGCACCGCCTCGACCGCTAGCCCACATGTATATGCACAACCACCCCACAGCTCGCCCACATATTTAGCTCCTAAACAGAGGTATTGTTGGGTAGGTGCAGGTAAGCACCGATTTAGCCGCCGAAGTTTTCCGGGTAGTCGGGAGATTTCGCCGCCAACTTCGAAGGTCCGTCGGCCGAGGTCTCGATTCCGCGCGACTCACTGAGTCGCAGTCGGAGCTGCTCTGGTTGGTGGGCCGCCGGCCGGGGATATCGGTCACCGCCGCCGCTGCCGAACTCGGATTGGTGGCCAACACCGCCTCGACGCTGGTCTCCAAGCTGGTATCCGGCGGCTTCCTCACCCGCAGCGTCGGTGCCACCGACCGCCGTGTCGGCGAACTGACACTCGCCGAGCCCACCCAGCAGATCGTCGACGCATCCAGGGCCGCGCGCCGAGCGCTGCTGTCCGATGTACTAGCCGAACTAGACGACGACCAAATCGAATCTCTGGCAAAGGGATTGGAGGTTCTCGACACGATGACACGACTACTCCAGGAGCGCCGATCATGAGCGAATTGCTACCCCCGGCCATCGACTGCCAGCACCTGACCTATCGCTACGGCAAGTTCACCGCCGTCGATGACGTGACGCTGCAGGTGCGGCCCGGTGAGACCATGGGCCTGCTCGGGCCCAACGGGGCCGGTAAAACCACCTTGGTGCGCATGCTCACCACGCTGACGCCGGTCCAGCACGGTCAGCTGCGCATCTTCGGGTTGGACTCACGTCACCAGACAGCCGACATCCGAAGCAATATCGGCTATGTGCCACAACAGCTTTCAATCGAGCCCGCACTGACGGGCAAACAGAACGTGGAGTGGTTCGCGCGACTATATGGCGTGCCCAGCGCCCAGCGCGCCGAACGCGTCGAGCAGGCGCTGGCCGCGATGGAGCTACTCGACGTGGCCAACCGGATGGCGGGGACCTACTCCGGCGGCATGGTGCGCCGGCTCGAGGTGGCGCAAGCGCTTGTCAACCGCCCATCGCTGCTGGTTCTCGACGAGCCCACCGTCGGGCTGGATCCCATTGCCCGAGACAGCGTCTGGAGGCAGGTGCAGAGCATGCAATCCCAGTTCGGTATGACCGTTCTCCTGACTACCCACTACATGGAAGAGGCCGACGCGCTCTGCGATCGGGTGGCGTTGATGCATCGCGGTGAGTTGCGGGCCGTCGGAACGCCCACGAAGTTGAAATCGACGGTGTCGCCTGGGGCGACGCTCGAGGACGTGTTCCGGCACTACGCGGCATCCGATCTGTCGCAGCAGACAGAAGCTTCTGGGTCTCTCCGTGAAATCCGTTCCAGCAGAAAGGTCGCCCGTCGTGCCGGTTGACCAACACCCTATCGAGGTAACTCTGGTCCGCGCCCCCCGTGGCTGGCAACGCTGCGTCGCAACGGTGGGTCGCGTCGGGGCGTCCGCGATCGTCGAACTGCAGAAGCTGCAACACGACCGCACGGAGCTGGTCACCAGGATGGTGCAGCCGGCGCTGTGGCTGTTGATCTTCGGTACCACGTTCAGCCGTTTGCACGTGATCAACACCGGATCGGTGTCGTATCTGGCCTTCCTGTCGCCGGGCATCATCGCGCAGTCGGCGCTGTTCATCTCGATCTTCTACGGCATACAGATCATCTGGGACCGCGACGCGGGCATCCTGGCCAAACTCATAGTGACGCCTGCGCCGGCATCTGCGCTGATCACGGGTAAATCCTTTGCGGCGGGCGTGCGATCGGTGGCGCAGGTCGTCGGCGTATTGGCGCTCGCCTATCTGATGGGCGTTGGGCTGACCATCAATCCGCTGCGGATCCTGGGGGCGATGGGCATCGTCATGCTGGGTGCGGCCTTCTTCGCGTGCCTGTCGATGACCTTGGCCGGGCTGGTCCGCAGTCGCGATCGGCTGATGGGCATCGGTCAAGCCATCACGATGCCGTTGTTCTTCGCGTCCAACGCGCTATACCCCGTCGATGTGATGCCTGCATGGCTGCATGTGCTGAGCAAGGTCAACCCGCTCAGTTACGAAGTCGACGCGTTACGGGCGATGCTGATCGGCACTGCGTTCCACCCCGCGGACATCGCGGTGTTAGTGGTTGCCGCGATGCTCGGAATCGTCACTGCGTCAACCCTATTGCGACGCCTGGTTACCTAGCCCAGGAATCGTCCACCCGGTAAATGGCTACGCCCCTGCCGAATTCCATTGCGGCCGGGCTACTGACGAGGTCGCGGGGCCAACGATTCACAATCGTTATCTTCGAGTCCGCGCCGAGGCTTAATCGTTAGCCAACCGCGACGTCACACCCCGCGGCGACAAACGGGAGTAGGCCGCGCGCTGTGTTTGACTGCGTCCGACAGCTATTCGACCGCCTAATGCGGCAAATGAAAGTTGGGATGGGTAGGAGCTATGAAGTTCGGTGAGAAGTTGCGCGGCGCGGCGGGGCGTTTGCCGCGTCGACTCGCAATCGCGACTGTTGGGGCGGCCTTGCTGGCCGGCCTGGTCGGTGCTATCGGCGGCTCGGCGACCGTGGGGGCGTTCTCCAAGAAGGGCCTGCCGGTCGAGTATCTGCAAGTACCGTCCGCGGCGATGGGCCGCGATATCAAGGTGCAGTTCCAGGGCGGCGGGCCGCACGCGGTCTACCTGCTCGACGGTCTCCGCGCTCAGGACGACTACAACGGCTGGGACATCAACACTCCCGCGTTCGAGGAGTACTACCAGTCCGGCCTGTCGGTGATCATGCCGGTCGGCGGACAGTCCAGCTTCTACACCGACTGGTACCAGCCGGCGTGCGGCAAAACCGGCTGCCAGACGTACAAGTGGGAAACCTTCGTGACCAGAGAGCTGCCGCAGTACCTGCAGGCCAACCGGGGCATCTCACCGAACGGCAATGCCGCGGTGGGCCTGTCGATGTCGGGTAACTCCGCGTTGATCCTGGCCGCGTACTACCCGCAGCAGTTCTCGTACGCGGGATCGCTGTCGGGCTTTTTGAACCCGTCCGAGGGCTGGTGGCCGACGCTGATCGGTCTGGCGATGGGCGACGCGGGCGGTTACAACGCCACCAACATGTGGGGTCCGACGAGCGACCCGGCGTGGAAGCGCAACGACCCGATGGTCCAGATCCCTCGACTGGTGCAAAACAACACCCGCATCTGGGTCTACTGCGGTAACGGAACTCCGAACGACCTTGGTGGCGACAGCATGCCGGCCAAGTTCCTGGAGAGTTTCACGCTGCGCACCAACGAAACCTTCCGCGACAACTACGTGGCCGCGGGTGGCAACAACGCCACGTTCAACTTCCCGCCCAATGGGACGCATGACTGGGGTTACTGGAACCAGCAACTGGTCGCCATGAAGCCCGACATCCAGCGGACGCTGAGCGCTGCTCAAGCCGCCACCTGACATACCCTCCGACACATCGGCAGCAGCGCGCCCCCGGCGCTGCTGCCGATGTTTTTTCTACGGGCGCTAATCCAGCAGGGCGCGACGGTCCTGGTGGAAATAGGTGTATCCGGTTGTCAACGCGCACACCACCGAAGCGGCTATCAGCATGCCGGTCCCATTGACCACCAAGCTGATGCAGCCGCCTAAAGCGGCGCCCAACACGAAGCTGGCGAAGAGCAAAAAGTTGCCGAGCCAATCCGACACACTTCCGCCCGCGATGTGGCGTTCGATGCCCTGCCCCATCTTGACCAGCGTGCCGGTCACATAACTCAACGGCACCGACACCTCGCCATCCTTGACGAACGACGTGTTCAAAGCACCAACGCCGAAGACCACCAACATGATCGGCGCGAAGTCGACCAGATTTGCTTCCCACCCCTCATCGACGACGTCCACCACCGTGGCGGCTATCAGGCTGAAGGTCGTGAGCACGGTCGGTCCATGCGGATGCGCCACCCAGAAATGCCGCCTGCACACTGACGCAAGCACCACGCCGGCGACGAAGCACAGCATGAGCAGGCCGGCCGTCACCGACAGCCACGCGGCGCCCCGGAAGTAGCCCAGCACGGCACGTTGTGCGTTCCCGGTCATGAATGTCACGAAGTATCCCTCTGAGTGGGTGAATGCCGTGGCACCCAGCACGCCGGCCAGCGCTGCCAGCACCCACGACAACCGCGCCTCACTGTCGAATGTCTCACGCAGCATGAGCACATGCTTTCAGACCGCCGCGGCGTGCGCCCCCTTGCCGAGCGCGATTCAATCGCCGCTCGAGAATCAATTAGCCGTCAACTTGGCGATGGACCGCAGCGGAATCGGCAACCAACCGGGACGATGCCGAGACTCATAGCCCGCCTCGTAGACCGCCTTGTCCAGTTCGTAGGCCGCCAACAGCAGCGCCGAATCACGCGGGTCGATGCCGGATGCGGCCGCGTAGCCGTCACAGAACGCAGTACGGTTGCGCTGCACCCACTCTCGGGCACGCGCGGCGAGCTGCTTGTCGGCGGACTGGTCGACCAACGGTCCGTAGGCTGCGTAGTCATAGGAGCGCAGCACACCGGCCACATCCCGCAACGACGAATCCGGCGCGCGGCGCTCGTCCAGCGGCTGCCCGGGCTCACCTTCGAAGTCGATCAGCAGCCAGGACTCCGGTGTGCGCAGCACCTGCCCGAGGTGCAGATCACCGTGCACCCGTTGCACGGTGATCTGCTGCTCCGCCAGCTTCTGGAAACGCTGCTCGATCGTCGCCGCATACTGCTCGAGCTCGGACACCACCGCAACCGTCGACGACAACCGCGCGAGCATGGTGTCGACCGGGAAGGGGGCTTGCGACGTGCCGAGGGCTTGGGCGAGCGTGGCGTGCACGGATGCGACGGCTTCACCGAGCCGGTACGACTCGCCGGCGAAGTCCCCGCCGACCTCGTGGGCGTACAGGTCACCCTCCGCGAACAGATCGCGGACACTTGCAGTGGCCATCGCCCAACCCTCAGCCGCATTCGCCGCATAGTGGGTCACCATGCCGAGCGGACAGTAGGTCTCGGCATTGTCATCAGGGCCCTGCGTGGTCAGCTCGTAGCTGCCGAGCAGCCGTGCCACATGCGGGTTGCCGGCCCGGCCGAGCACCCGATTCAGCTCGATATCGGGATTGACACCGGCGCTGACGCGGCGGAACACCTTCAGGATGGCGTCTCGCTCGAAGATCACGCTGGTGTTGCTCTGCTCGGCGTCCGACACCCGTGGCGACGCGTCCAGCGGCAGGGTGACCTTCGGCTCCTTGACGAATGCCACATCGGAGCGATCCGCGGACGTGTCGATCAGGGATAGCAGGAATTGCGCCGACGGCGGGTCATACAGTGCGTCATAGCCGGTGTGATCGTTGTCGGCGCCGATGGTGGCGACGGTGGTGTACTCGGGGACCGGCGGAGTGTCCCAGCTGACGATCACCTGATAGCGCTCCGCCGAACCGTCGGTGTAGGCGACGTCGACGAGTACCAGGTCAAGACCGTCGCGCAACGCGACCACGTGGCCCGGCTGCGCGGCGGCGATTTCCCGGCCTCGCCCCGCATACCAGCGCTGCTGCGGAAGCCATTCAGACCACGGCAAGTTCATTGCGTCTCGTCTGACTCGGCCAGCTCGAACCAGTAGAACCCGTGTCCTGGCAGCGTCAGTAGGTACCGCAGTTGGCCGATGGGCGGGAACTTGACCTGTCCGGTCAGTTCGACCGGCGTGTAGCCGCTCCAGTGCTGGAGGTTCAATTCGATGGGCTGCGGGAAACGCGACAAATTGTTGACACAAAGCACGACATCGTCGTCGGCTTCGCGCACGTAGGCCAGTACTGACGGGTTGGAACCGCCCATTTCCTCGAACGTACCGACCGCGAATGCCTCGTGCCTGCGCCGCACCGCCAGCATGGTGCGCGTCCAGTTGAGCAGCGAGGTCGAGGTGTCGCGTTGGGCCTCTACGTTCACGGTTTGGTAACCGTAGACCGGATCCTGGCTGGGTGGCACGTACAACCGACCGGGATTGGCCGTCGAAAAGCCGGCGTTGCGGTCCGGAGTCCATTGCATCGGGGTGCGCACCCCGTCGCGATCGCCGAGCCAGATGACATCGCCCATACCGATCTCGTCGCCGTAGTAGATGACCGGGGAGCCGGGCAGCGACAGCAGCAACGCGGTGAAAAGCTCGATCTGGTCGGGGTCTTTCTCGAGCAGCGGAGCCAGCCGGCGGCGGATACCCACATTGGCCTTCATCCGTGGGTCCTTGGCGTATTCGGAGTACATGTAGTCGCGCTCGTCGTCGGTGACCATTTCCAGGGTCAGCTCGTCGTGATTACGCAGGAAGATGCCCCACTGCGCCATCTTCGGGATCGGCGGTGTCTGCGCCATGATCTCCGAGATCGGGAAACGCGATTCGCGCCGGACCGCCATGAAGATGCGCGGCATCAGCGGAAAGTGAAATGCCATGTGGCATTCATCGCCACCGGTTTCGGGGTCGCCGAAATACTCGACGACATCGCTTGGCCACTGATTTGCCTCGGCAAGCAACACCCGACCTGGGAATTCGTCGTCGACGACCTTGCGGACGCGCTTGAGGAACGCGTGCGTTTCGGGCAGGTTCTCGCAGTTGGTGCCCTCACGTTCGAACAGGTAGGGCACTGCGTCCAGCCGGAACCCGTCGATACCCAGGTCCAGCCAGAACCGCATGACGTCGAGCATCGCCTCCTGAACCGCGGGGTTGTCGTAGTTCAGATCCGCCTGGTGGTCGAAGAACCGGTGCCAGTAGAACTGGCGGCGAACGGGGTCAAACGTCCAGTTTGAGTCTTCGGTGTCGACGAAGATGATCCGCGCGTCGGCGTATTTGTCGCTGCTGTCGCTCCACACGTAGTAGTCGCCGTATGGCCCGTCGGGGTCGCGGCGCGACTCCTGGAACCACGGGTGTGAATCCGACGTGTGGTTAATCACCAGGTCAGTGATGACCCGGATGCCCCGCCGGTGCGCAGCGTCGAGGAGCTCGACGAAGTCATCGACGGTGCCGAACTCCGGCAGCACCTTGTAGAAGTCGCGGATGTCGTAGCCGCCGTCGCGCAACGGTGAGTCGTAGAACGGCGGCAGCCAAATGCAGTCGACGCCCAGCCATTGCAGGTAGTCGATGCGTTCGGTCAGGCCACGCAGGTCACCGAATCCGTCAGCGTTGGAGTCGTAGAACGCCCTGACCAACACTTCGTAGAAAACCGCGTGTTTGAACCAGGTTGAGTCAGCGGGCAGTTCGCGGGCGTCGGCGAAGTCGTCGGCACTGGGATGTTCGACGACGCCGGCTTCAACCCGACTTCCCCCTGCGGGATCGTGCTCGACGTTATCGTCTCTGTCGCTCGTCAAGTCCACGATGTTACACGTACCCGAGGTGTGCCATCGCAAACCATTTGCACGCCAAACGAATTGAACACAGCCCGGTGAGCTGCGGTGCGCAGGTCAGCCCGGCGGACCATCCCCCAGAGTCACGTTGGCGGTGCGACCCCCCAACCCCACCATGACGCTTTCGCCGGGGTGGTGCTGATCGAGAATGTTCGTCAGCGCGGTAGCCGAGTTGACGGGCTGACCGTTGATCGAGGTGATCACATCTCCCGGGGCGAACCCCGCACCGGCGGCAGGACCGGTCGGAATCACCTGCCTGACCACGGCACCCGCGCCACCGGCAGCGTCGTTGACACCGACACCGAGGAATGCCGTCGGACCGATGTGCACCGTCGGGGACCCCCCACCCCGCTGAATCTGCCCGGCGATGGCCATCGCCTCATTGATCGGAATCGCGAAACCTTGCCCGCGGCCCAGGTGGAAGTTTTCGGTCGCGGCGGTGTTCAGGCCGATCACCTGGTTAGCCTCGTTGACGGTGGGCCCACCGGAGTCGCCCGGGCGTATTCCCGCGTCGACCTGGATCAACCCGTTCAGCGTCTCCGTGCTGCCGGTCAACGCGTCGGATGCCGATACGGTCTGGTGCAGTCCGATGACGCGGCCTTCCACTGCGCTAGGTGTTCCGCCGGCACCACCGGCGTTGCCCATCGAGACGATCGGTTGGCCGACGGTAACCGTGTCGGAGTTGCCGATGTTGGCAGGCTGCAGTCCGCCTCCGGCGAGCTGCAATACCGCGATGTCATGTTTGCGGTCGAAGCCGATCACCGTCGCCGGGAACGTCTGACCGTTGCCGATGGACCTCACGGTGAGAGTGGTCGCGCCGGCGACCACGTGGTTGTTGGTCAGCACCGTGCTAGGACCGATCACAATGCCGGTTCCGGCGCCCACCGCGCTCTGGTATGCCAGCTGGGCGTCGACATCGACGATCGTCGGGCCCACCCGCGAGACAGCCGCCAAGGCGTCCTGCGGCGGCGGCGGTATCGATGGGGACCCGTGCGCGGGCGCTATGCCCAGGACCAGCCCTCCGACTGTTATCAGACTGAGCAACCACGATGACCGCCGCGGTCTGCGGCGGTGCGATTCGCTCATTCCGTTACCTCCTGCATAGGTTCCAGCCCGATTCAAGCTCGGATTGTGGCAGCGTCGGGGCACCCCCGCGCGATTTTGTTCACTACACCGTAACCGGGGTTTGGGCGCCGGGCATCCCGGCCCATCGGTTGCTTCCCGGTTTGCTGGATGATCGGCGGCCACCACACGGGCTGGAAGCATGCCCGGACTGGTCCCATCACATGGGCGCTGATCAGGCGGTTCCACCGATCGACGCGATCGGTCGGCTCAGGTGATGGCTGACGTCGGCGACCATGTCCATTAGGGAGTAGACACGGAAGGAATACCGCCACCGCCCGTCGACACGCTGGAACCGGTCGTGGTAGCGGCCAGCGACGATGGGCTGCAACGGGAAGTCGTCGGTGTGCTGCATCACCGTGTAGTAACTGCGACACGTGGCGGTGCCTGCGGTCTCGTCGACCTCGATGATCGGGTTGGTGACGATGTGCTTGGTGCGCGGTGTGCCGTCGGGGTACAGCATCACCGTGGACGTCCAGATCCCCAGCATGGTGGCCGCACCGATAGTGCCGTCACCGCCTCCGCCGACCCGCAGGCGAGCGTGCTCGAAGAGTGCCGCCGCCCCGGCGAAGTCGCCGCTGTCCATGCATTCGGCGTAGCGGTACAGCAGGTTGGCGATCTGCGTCTCGGCCGACATGCTCATCAACGGTAATGGCCGGCGGTATAGCTTCATAGTTCTGTGGACGGCAACTCGACAGCAAAGGTGTCTTTTGCATGGGCGTGCTTGATTCATTCCGACTTGACGACAAAGTCGTGATCGTGACCGGTGCCTCGTCGGGGCTCGGTGTGGCGTTCGCTCAGGCCTTCGCCGAGGCCGGCGCCGACGTCGTGTTGGGTGCGCGCCGCGTCGACAGGTTGGCCGAGACTGCCGCGCTCGTCGAAGCCGCCGGCCGCAAGCCGCTACCGGTGGCCACCGACGTCAGCGTGCCCGAGCAATGCCAGGCGCTGGTCGACTCCGCGATCCAGACATTCGGCCGAGTCGACATCCTGATCAACAACGCGGGTGTGGGATCCGCCCAGCCGGCCACCCGAGAGACGCCCGAGCAGTTCCGCTCGGTGATCGACGTCAACCTCAACGGCGCTTACTGGGTGGCACAGGCCTGCGGGCGGGTCATGCAACCGGGAAGTTCGATCATCAATATCGCCAGCGTCTTGGGGATCACCACCGCCGATCTGCCGCAGGCCGCCTACAGCGCGAGCAAGGCCGCGATCATGGGGCTCACCCGAGATCTCGCCCAGCAGTGGGGCTCCCGCAAGGGAATTCGGGTCAACGCGCTGGCGCCGGGATTCTTTCGGACCGAGATGACCGACGAGTACAAGCCCGGCTATCTGGAGAGCCAGGCGCATCGCCTGGTGCTGGGCCGCTTGGGCGACCCGCGCGAACTGGCCGCCACCGCCGTTTGGCTGGCATCAGCGGCCGGGGGCTACGTCACCGGGCAGACCATCGTCGTCGACGGCGGCCTGACGATCACCTAAGTTTTTTTGCCGCCTCTTTGCAGCCTTGTTGCGGCCTCTAGGCTCGGCGTTGTGGTCGACTTCGACCCCAGGGCCAGCTTCGCGAGTGCGCCGGTAGCCCGCCTGGGCACCGTCGCCTCGGACGGCACGCCGCACCTGGTGCCAGTGGTGTTTGCGCTTCGCGACGACGTCGTCTACACCGCTGTAGACGCGAAGCCCAAGACCACCCAGCGGCTGCGCCGGCTGGCCAATATCGAACGACATCCGCTGGTGAGTCTGCTGGTCGACCACTACGCCGACGACTGGACGCAGTTGTGGTGGGTCCGGATCGACGGTATCGCTGCGATACACCACGACGGCAATGCCCTGCACGCCGGGCACGACCTTTTACGCGCGAAATATGCCCAGTATCAAACGGTTCCGCTGAACGGCCCGGTGATTGCGATAGCGGTCCAGCGCTGGCGCAGCTGGCACGCCTGAGTACCGCTGACGCGTGGGAATGGGTTCACCGCCCGTTCACCCTTGTGCTGCGCGGGCGCTAAGAGAAAAGTGACACACATCACGATGGCGCCGGGTATGAGGAGAGACAGGTCATGGCAGACAAGTCCAACAGTTCCCAAAGCGCAGGAGCCGCTCCTGCCGTGGCTGATCCGACCGCCGTACGGAACGTGGTGCTGGTAGGCCCGTCCGGCGGCGGAAAGACCACCCTCGTCGAGGCCCTTCTGGTCGCCTCCGGTGTGCTGTCCAGGCCCGGCTGCATCGCCGACGGCACCACGGTCTGTGATCACGACGAGGCCGAGATTCGCCAGCAGCGGTCCGTTGGTCTCGCCTTGGCGTCGCTGCTGCATGAGGGCGTCAAGGTCAACCTCGTCGACACTCCCGGCTACGCCGACTTCGTCGGCGAGCTGCGGGCGGGACTGCGAGCAGCGGATTGCGCTCTCTTCGTGATCGCAGCCAACGAAGACGTCGACGAACCGACCAAGTCGCTCTGGCAGGAGTGCAGCCAGGTCGAGATGCCCCGGGCGGTGGTGATCACCAAACTCGACCACGCCAGGGCCAACTATCAGAATGCCCTCTTGACAGCGCAGAATGCGTTCGGCGACAAGGTTTTACCGCTGTATCTGCCCGCCGGCAGCGGGTTGATCGGGCTGCTATCGCAGACGCACTACGAGTACCAGGACGGCAAGCGGACCACCCATTCGCCGGATTCGTCTTACGCCGATCAGGTCGAAGAAGCACGCGGCACGCTGATCGAGGGAATTATCGAGGAATCCGAAGACGAGTCACTGATGGAGCGTTATCTCGGCGGCGAAAAGATTGACGAGTCGGTGTTGATCGACGATCTGGAGAAAGCAGTCGCCCGTGGCTCCTTCTTCCCGGTGATTCCGATCTGCAGCAGCAGCGGCGTCGGCACGCTCGAGCTTCTGGAGGTCGCTACCCGCGGGTTCCCGTCCCCGGCGGAACACCCGCTGCCCGAGGTGTTTACACCGCAGGGTGCCGCGTTCACCAAGGTGACCTGCGGCTCCGACTCGCCATTGCTGGCCGAGGTGGTGAAGACGACGTCAGACCCCTACGTCGGCAGGCTGAGCCTGGTCCGGGTGTTCTCCGGGACCATCAGGCCCGACACGACGGTTCATGTGTCGGGCCATTTCTCGTCTTTCTTCGGCTCGTCAAACGGAGTCGGCAACAGCCACGCCGACCACGACGAGGACGAACGCATCGGCGCGCTGTCCTTCCCACTGGGCAAGCAACAGCGGCCCGCGTCGGTGGTGCTGCCCGGCGACCTGTGCGCGATCGGCCGACTCAGCCGCGCGGAAACCGGGGACACGCTCTCGGACAAGGCCGAACCGCTGGTGCTCAAACCGTGGAGCATGCCGGAGTCGCTGCTGCCGGTAGCCATCCAGGCACACGCCAAGACCGACGAGGACAAGCTGTCGGTCGGGTTGGGGCGGTTGGCTGCCGAGGACCCGACGTTGCGAATCGAGCAGAATCCGGAGACGCATCAGGTTGTGCTGTGGTGCATGGGTGAGGCGCACGCCGGCGTGGTACTCGACGCGCTGGCGAATCGGTACGGCGTCGCGGTGGACACCGTCGAGCTGCGGGTCCCCCTGCGGGAAACGTTCGGCGGCAAGGCAAAAGGCCACGGCCGGCACGTCAAGCAGTCCGGCGGACACGGCCAATACGCCGTCTGCGACGTCGAAGTGGAGCCGCTACCGGAAGGGTCGGGTTTCGAGTTCCTCGACAAGGTGGTCGGAGGCTCGGTACCGCGGCAGTTCATCCCGAGCGTGGAAAAGGGGGTGCGCGCTCAGATGGAAAAGGGCGTGCAGGCCGGTTACCCGGTGGTCGACATCCGCGTCACACTGCGCGACGGCAAGGCGCACAGCGTCGACTCGTCGGATTTCGCCTTCCAGATGGCCGGTGGGTTGGCGCTGAAGGAGGCGGCGGCCGCGACCAAGGTGACCCTGCTCGAGCCGATCGACGAGATCTCGGTGCTGATACCCGACGATCTGGTCGGCGCGGTGATGGGCGACCTGTCCGGGCGTCGCGGCCGGGTGCTGGGTACCGACACCGCCGGCAACGACCGCACTCTGGTGAGGGCCGAAGTGCCGCAGGTCGAGCTGACCCGTTACGCCATCGACTTGCGGTCGCTGTCACACGGGGCGGCGTCGTTCACCCGCGCCTTCGCCCGGTACGAACCCATGCCGGAATCCGCTGCTGCCCGGGTGAAATCCACGGACTGACGGGTGGGGCTCTATCCCTGACGCAGCCAATCCAGCGTCGCCGACAGGTCGCGAACATCGACGCCTATTGCCCGGCATTCCTTGACGCCTCGGTCATCGATCCCAGACAACGCATCCGATACCAGCACGATTCGGAAGTCGCGCTCAGAGGCCTCGTAGATGGACGTACGCGGGCAGTTCGGGAAATTGCAACCGGCGAAAATCAGTGTGTCACTGCCGGTGTCGCGAATATGCTGTTCGAGCTTGGTCTGGTAGAACGCGCCCCACCGCGGCTTGTAGATTACGTGTTCGCGCGGACCGACCTGCTGGAGTTCGCCACTGAGCAACAATTCATGGTCCAGCTCAACAGGATTGGGCAACAACCCCTCGGCGATCTGGGAGCCGGCGCTGCCGGGGACCGCGTAGCGCGCACCCTTTTCGATCGCCTGTTTGCGCACCAGGTCGGCGTTCGACCCGTCTGCACGGTAGAGCCGCACGACGTGCACGATCGGCAGTGCGCGGTCACGAAATTCGGTTGCCAACCTCGCCATGGCCGGGATGGCCGTCTTGGTGCCCTCGATGGGCAGCGGAGCGTCGTCGGCGTAGAAGTCGCGTTGGACGTCGATCAGGACCAGTGCCGCCGAACCGGGCCGCGGCTGCGTGTACGGATCGGTCATGCGTTTGGTGTAACACAGCGATCTGCGCTTGCCAATTTGCAAGTAACTGGACGAGTTTCAGATCACGTTACGGACTCTTTTGCATCGCCGAACGGGCACGTTAATGGATGTTGCTCAGCTAATTGCGACTTGCCTATTTCACGATCCGTTTGCTGAGCGCCGGATAGGGTACATATTGGAGATACAGAATGTAAGCGCTTCGGGCTTGCACCATCTCGGAGGGTGGACACCGTGCGTAGAGCGGTTCGATATGGATGGCTTGCGGCAGCAGTTGCCGTGCTGGCCATGGCGGGATCGGGCGCCTCGAGCACGGCAGCGATCGCGCCCCCGAACCCGACCGTTGGCGTCGCCTCGATCCAGCCGGCGAACGGCGCGGTGGTCGGTGTGGCACACCCGGTGATCGTCACATTCACCGGGCCAGTCAGTGACCGGGCGGCCGCCGAACGGGCTATCAAGATCACGGCCCCGAACCACATGACCGGGCGGTTCGATTGGGTCGACAACAACGTCGTGCAATGGATTCCCGACGGCTACTGGCCTGCCCACAGCCACATCGGTGTTACGGTCCACGCCTTGTCAACTGGCTTCGACACCGGCGACGAGCTGGTCGGTGTCGCCAGCATCTCACAGCACACTTTTACCGTGAGCCAGAACGGCGAAGTGCTGCGCACGATGCCGGCGTCGATGGGTAAACCGACCCGCCCGACGCCGATGGGCAACTACAGCGCGCTGTCCAAGGAGCGCACTGTCCGCATGGATTCGCGGACGATCGGGATCCCGCTGAGCTCGCCGGAGGGATACGACATCGTCGCCTCGTACGCCGTCCGGGTGACCTGGAGCGGTGTCTACGTACATTCGGCTCCCTGGTCGGTGGACTCACAGGGGTACGCCAACGTCAGCCACGGCTGCATCAACCTCAGTCCGGACAATGCCGCGTGGTACTTCGACACCGTTCATGTTGGTGACCCGATCAACGTGGTCGCGTAGCCGCGTCGTCTGACGTCATACCGGCGGTGCCGACGAACCGGGGTCGCTGTGGCGACGGTCACACTCGCTCGTGGAAGACACGGGCGGGCCGTTGAGTTTGCGCCTACAGACGGCCCGAGGAACGGTGCCAGGAGAGGGAGATCAGCATGACAGCTACAAAGGCGCGCGCGGTCCGTTTCGATCGTTACGGCGGGCGCGATGTGCTGTACATCGCCGATATTGACATGCCAGTTCCCCGTGCGGGCGAGGTGCTCGTCGAGGTTCGCGCCGCCGGGATCAATCCCGGCGAGGCGGCCATTCGCACCGGCGCGATGCATGAGCAATTCCCCGCCACGTTTCCCTCCGGCGAAGGCAGTGACCTGGCCGGTGTTGTCGTCGAGGTCGGCGACGGGGTCAGCGATTTCGCTGTCGGAGACGAGGTGCTCGTGTTCAGCTTTCAGCGGTCCAGCCATGCCACTCACACCGCTGTCCCGGTTGATCAGCTGATCCATAAGCCGCCCCAGCTGAGCTGGGAAGCCGCCGGGTCTCTCTACGTCGTCGCTGCGACGGCATACGCCGCGGTTCGTTCGGTGGCGCCGCAGCCGGGCGAGACGGTCGCGGTCTCGGCCGCGGCCGGCGGAGTCGGCAGCCTGGTCGTGCAGTTGTTGGCGCTGCGCGATGTCCGCGTGCTGGGTATCGCGTCGGCAGGCAACGCCGAGTGGCTGCGCGCTCACGGTGTCGTCCCGGTCGAATACGGCGACGGGTTAGCCCAACGACTGCGCGATGCCGCACCGGATGGCATCGATGCGTTCATCGATCTGTTCGGACCGGACTATGTTCAGCTCGCCGTCGACCTCGGCGTGCCGCCGCAGCGCGTCGATACCATCATCTCCTTCCAGAAAGCCGCCGAGGTCGGCGCGAAGACCGAAGGTAGCGCCGAAGCGTCGACACCGGCGGTGCTGAGCGAAATCGCCGACTTGATCGTTTCTGGCACAATCGATTTCGACGTCGCCGCCACCTATCCTCTCGACCGGGTCGCCGATGCGTACGAAGATCTCGAGCGGCGGCACACCCGCGGCAAGATCGTCCTGCTGCCGTGAGTTTCGGTCAGGAAAAGTGCAGACACGGCGGCTCCGCGTAGGCGCATTCACCGCGCGACACGGCACACCCACGCGGCGGTATCAGCCGCTCAGAGTGCTCGGCTCGAACGTGTCGGCAGTGGTTGGTGGTCCTCGCTAGGAGGCGGATGCCCGCCCATCGAGGCCGCGATCATCGTCGGCGGAATTCACGACAAATAACGGCTTCTTGCCAATCCGGCTGCGGTAATACGACCAGGGCGGACGCTGCTCTGCCGGAAGGCCCACCATCTGGTCGAGCAGGTTGGTGGCATGCAGCGCAACGGCGACTTGACGCTGGATACGCCCTAAGTCGCTGAAGGCCCTGAACATGTCGTCGCAGCCGGCGCGGGGGACGGTGCTTTCCGAGAGCAGCTCCAGTGCATCGAGCAGGGCTGCACGGACGTCTCCGCAGGCCCGGTGAATCTGGCGCTCGGGGTTAGGCCTGGCCATCACTGCACCCTCGATCTGGCTGTGTAACAACAAATTCCATGATCGTCTCCTGTCGGGGAACCCGACCGACTACCACAAGTCATTTCGACCGCCGAGCGAATTCGGACGCGCCTCATACACTGCGCGCCAATTGCGCACAGGCACAACAGAAGTCGTGTCCGAGAAAGGCTCAGGCAGCAGAAGCAATGCCGCGACCGGATCGGGACGAAACGAACTTCGAATACGGATGCGGACTGTCGCACGGACTCATCTCGCCCATCACCTCCTCACGGCCAGGACACACGGGGGTGTCACCCAGTTGCGCACACATGAAGGATTCGACGCCGACGGCGGCGCACCCCTCTCGTCGGAGCTTCGGCACTGCACGGCGTATCCGGAGTTCCATCCGGAAGCCACTTGGGCTCAACCCTTGGTCCGGGAAGAGCTGTCCTGACCCGGGGCGTCTCTCGACGTTCGGGGTCAGTGGCCTGTATCCGTGCAGACGCCTCACCTACCGAGGTGCTTGCAAGCCCATCCTGGCACCGGAAGCGGTGCAGGTCAAACATTATTGGAAAAAAATTTGCGGTCACCCGCGCGTCAGTGCAGATCAGAACGCTAACGGCGAGGGTGCGTCACGTGTCGCCAGCCGCAGGGAACACACAACTTGCGGTCGGCGCCGCCTAGGCTCGACGGTATGTCCACCACACTGCAGGATCACCGAGTCGCAGCAGCCCTTGACCGGATGTACACCGAGGCGAGGGAACAGACGCCGCGGTTGCGCGACATGCGAAGTGCGATGTCTACGGCCAGAACCGCACAGGAACGCGCCGACGCGATGAGCACGTTCTACATCCCGGTTACGCCGGAGGCCGGCCGGCTGCTGTACTCGTTGGTGCGGGCAACTCGTCCAGCAACCATCGTGGAATTCGGTATGTCGTTTGGTATTTCAGCGCTTCATCTGGCCGCGGCGGTACGCGACAACGGTAGCGGCCGAGTGGTGACCACTGAGCTCAGCGCGGACAAGATCGCCGCTGCGAAGCAGACTTTCGTCGAAACCGGGTTGGACGACCTGATCACCATCCTGGAAGGCGACGCGCTTTCTACACTTGCCGGTCTGGACGGACCGGTCGGTTTCGTGTTGCTCGACGGGTGGAAGGAGCTGTACCTCCCGGTGATCAAGCTGCTCCAATCACATCTGTCGGCGGGAGCCCTCGTCGTCGCCGACAACACGGAGATGTCAGACGCGAAGCCCTACCTCGATTACGTCCGAAACGCCGAGAACGGCTATGTGAGCGTCAATTTCGCCGCCCGTGAGAGCGACAGCATGGAAATCAGCTGTCGCGTCGGCTAGTAGCTGCCCGCTATCGCAACGATTTCTCGAGCCACGGCGTCAGCCACTTCACGCCTTCGTCGGTCAAGTGGACGCCGTCGCTTCGCACCTGGATCCCATCGACCTTGGCGGTGTACACGCCCTCCGGGCAAAGCTTCTTGTTCAAGTCGAGTATCCGCACACCTGCACGATGTCCAATAGTCCTGCCCAACAACATATTCCACTTCTTCACCCGGTCGGGTTGATCCTCGGGATACAAGGTCCCATCCGGCTGTTCACCGCGCCGGCTGTATGGCAGGTTAGTAACGGTCAGTGGGGCTCCGCTGGAGCTGAGGATGTCCACCGCCTGCCGCAACTCACTGGTCAGATAGGCGTCGAACGCCGGTTCGCCGATGTGGGTCCATCTTCCCTCGTTGACTCGATCGACCGTTTCCCAGCGGCCGGCGATCAGCAGGATCGCGTCCGGCCGGTCGACGGCGATCTCTGATCTCCACCTGCTGGGCCACGACTCGCATTCGCTTTTCTGATCCAAGGTTTGGTCGAGATAGTGGTATGGGCCGCCGCGCACCAGGCTGCAGCCGATGACGGTGTGGTCGATGAAATCGAATCCCGGCGTCGACGGAAGGAAGTGCATCCACGTCCAGCCGATCGAGTCGCCGAAGACCGACACGGTGAATGGCCGCCGCGGATCGCGCTGTGCGACGGCGCGCGCCGGTCGGGCTTCTTTCGGCGGAGACGGCGAAACGACCGCGACCGACGACACGCCAGGAGGCAGGCTGCCCGCCAGCGGCCCGGCGCCGGGCCTGGGGCCGACCGGAACCACCAGCATCGTCACCGCGGCGGCGGTCGCGGCGGTGGCCCCGGCCAGCGGCAACAGCGGCACCCACACCGGCCGCCACCTCCGGATGGGCCGCTCGATCAGCCACCACGACGCGGTGGACACCGCGAGTGTGGCGGCGCACCGGACACCGAACAACGAGAGCCCAGACCAGCCGGTCCGCTCGCCGTTGAGCACCAGAAAGATCGGCCAGTGCCAGAGATAGACGCCGTAGGAAATGGTGCCCAGCCACGCCAGAGGACCCCAGGCCAGCACGGCGGCGACGGGCCCGCGCTGGTCGAGCGCTACCGGCGCGATGACCAGCACCGCCGCGAGTGCGACCGCAATCAGCAGCCCGTCGCGGAACTCGCGAGCGCTGCCGGTGGCGTAGTGGGCGGCCGCCCCCAACAGCGCCAGGCCGATCACCGGCAGCACCCGAGCGGTCCATCTGCGGCACCGGGACCGGATCAGCGACCACCCACGGTTCAGCGACGACCAGTCGCTCACCAGCAGCGCCGACGCCGCGGCACCCACCAACAGCGCCTGTGCTCGGGTATCGGTGCCGAAGTAGACCCGGTCACGAGCGGCGTCGGACGCGAGCAGGATGGCGGCCGCAGCGGACGCGATGGCGCCGAGCGTGGCCAGCAGGAACACCGTCAAGCGGACTCCGCCCAGGGTGGCCCACCCGTGCCGGCGACGTGCCCGTGCGGCCAGCGCCATCGCCACCGCGACAAGCAGGAGCGGCCAGACGATGTAGTACTGCTCCTCGACACCGAGCGACCATGCGTGCTGCAACGGCGACGGCGGAGCACCCTGGCTGAAGTAGTCGGTCTTGTCGGCGACAAACATCCAGTTGGCTACCCAGAAGAAAGCGGCGACGGCTTCATTGCGCAACCCGGCAACGGCTTCGGGCGAGAAGAATTGACGCCCGACAGCCACGGTCAACACCGTGAGCACCAATGCGGGTAGCAGCCGCCGGGCACGCCGAATCCAGAAGTCGCCCAGATCAATACGACCGCTTCGGCCCAGTTCGTCAAGTAGCAGCGAAGTGATCAGGAAACCGCTGAGTACGAAAAATACGTCGACACCGAGGAATCCACCCCCCATGCCGGGAATGCCACCATGGCCTGCGAGCACCAGCGCGACTGCGACCGCACGCACACCATCCAGCGCGGGAATACCGGGACGGCGCGTTGATTTTCCGTCACCGTCGCTACTTCTGGTGGTGGCGAGGCGGCCCAGCTGCGGCGCAGCAATCCATCGGGGTCGCCTATCACAGCGAACCGGCGCGGGGTAGACCCCGGCCGGTCCCGTGCTCACCTTCGCAGCGCTCCGACCGCTCGCCCGGCCGGTGCCGTAGTTGCCGCCGATACGTCGATGCCCTCCCTGCCGATTAAGCCGTCAGTTTAGGTGCGCCCAGACCGCATCAGCGGAAGACACGACGCGGCGAGGCTGAACTATGCCGAGCCGTGGGCGGCTTCCGCGTCGGCGCCCAGTGTGGGTTCCCGACCGTACGTCGCCTGATGGCCCCGGTCGTGGCCAGGTCATCAACCACAGTCTCCGAAACCATGGTCGAGCTCGTAAACTTCTGCCCCTTCGGCGTCACTTCGAATCGGCCCGATGCCTTTCGGCTTTAAAGGCCGGCGAAATCGATGATGCCGCGAATGTTGCGTCCTTCGCGCAGGTCCGTGAACGCTTCGTTGATCTGGTCGAGCTGGTAGTGCCGGGTGACCAGCTCGTCGAGTTTTACCACGCCGGCCTGGTACATCGACAACAGCCTCGGCACGCTGGTGCGCGGATTCATCCCGCCGTAAAGCACTCCCTTGAGTTGCTTGGCCGAGAGCACCATCTCCTGCAGGATCAGCGGAACCAAGGGCTCACTATAAGGGGTGATGCCGGTGGCGACGCACGTCCCGCCCTTGCGAAGCAGAGTCATCGCCGACGCGATCAAGTCCACGTGCAGAACACCAGGAGTCAAGATGACGCGGTCGGCCATCACGCCGGCGGTGATGTCTTTCACCAGTGGTATCGCATCCTCAGCGGTGGCGACGGCATGCGTGGCGCCGAAGATCTTGGACGAATCACGTTTGTACTCAACCGGATCTACCGCAATGATATAGGTTGCGCCAGCCGCGCGCGCTCCTTGCAGGGCGTTCATTCCGACACCGCCGGTCCCGATGACGACGACGGTGTCGCCGGGCTCGGTGCCTGCCGAGACCGTCGCCGAGCCCCAACCGGTGCTGACACCGCACGAGACGAGTGAGGCGGCATGGAACGGGATCGCGTCGTCGATCTTGATGACGGACCTTTCCGTCAGCACCGCATATTCCGCGAACGTGCCGAGCTGACCATAGGCCAAGAGGTTTTCGTCGCCGAGATGCCGGCGGCACGTTCCGTCGGTGGGCATCTCTCGCACGAACAGGCTCGCGCCGGAATCGCAGATGTAGCTCTGACCGTTGACGCAAAACCGGCAATTACCGCAAGCCGGAATGAATGACATCGCCACGTGGTCGCCCGGCCGCACCGTCGTCACGCCCGGTCCGATCTCGTCGACGACACCGGCGCCTTCGTGACCGCCGAGCAACGGGAACCAGTCCGGTGCGGGCATACCGGTTGCGGCCAGTACCTCGGGGGTGGGCACCACGTCGCCGGTGATCAGATGGTCGTCGGAGTGGCAAACGCCGGCAGCAGCCATGCGCACCAGGACTTCACCGTCGCGTGGCGGGTCGAGCTCCACCTCGCGGATCTCCCACTCCTCGCCGACCCCGCGCAGCACAGCGGCACGACACTTCATTGCAACCTCCTTGATGGTGGGCCGGCCGGGCTCAGTTGCCGGCCAGCCGCTTGGCCGCTAGTTCCCGAAGCTCGCCGGCCTTGATTTTGGCATTGCCCGTCAGCGCCACTTCGTTCTGGCCAAAAAACAGCACATGGCGCGGCACCTTGTAGCTCGCCAATCGCTGCCGCAGGAACGCCAGAAACTGCTCGGTGTCGAGGATTACGTCATCGTGCGGCACCACGCAGGCGACAACGACCTCGCCGAGCGTTTGGTGTGGAACGCCGACGGTCTGCGCAACCTTGACTCCGGCGTGCTCCATAAGGGCCTCGTCGACTTCGCGTGGCGAGACGTTGGCACCGCCGGTCTTGATGATGTCGGTGAGCCTGCCTTGCCAGTAGAGTCGGCCGGCACCATCGAGATAGCCACCGTCGCCCGTAGGGAAAAACCCCTCGTCGTCAAGAGTCTCGTCAAGTGGAGTGCCGATATAGCCGAGCATCAGCGTGGGTCCCTTGACGCTGATCTCGCCTGCCTCGCCGCGTGGCAGGACGCCGCCGGTAAGCGGATCCGTGATCTTCAGCGTCACACCGGGCAGTACTACTCCGAAGCTGTCCGCATGGACTTGACGCGGAGTGTTGGCCGGGTAACCTGTTGTGATCGTGAATGTTTCGGTATTACCGTAGGCGTGTCCCGGCTCGTACCACTCGCCCGACACCGTGGGATGGTGGGCGATCGGGGTCTTGAAATCCGCGAACCTCACACTGCTCAAATCCACCCGATCCCAGTTGGGTGCGCCTTCTAGCTGGGCCCACTGGTGGGGCCAGGCGAACGGAAAGCTCACCCGTTCGGCCTGCATGAGTTCGAGCGCTTCGGCGGCGTCGAACATCGATTGCAAGACGAGCGCCCCGCCGCTGGCCAATGTTGAACCAAGCACCATCGTGAAATTGCCTGACCAAAAAAAGCCGTTGGCGGTCCACCCTCGAACGTGGTCATCCGGGCTGAAACCGTACATGCGCCGGAAGCGCCACAGCTGGATGCACACCCCGCGATTCGCGCTGAGGACGCCCTTCGGCTTGCTGGTGGAGCCAGACGAGAAGAACAACACCGCGGCATCGCTAGGAAGCACCGCGGCGGCGGTCGCCTCGACCACCGCGCGGGGCTCCGAGCGGCCGTGCGCCAGAAACTCGTCCCAGGCTTCGATGCCCGGCAGCGGTTCACCCAGTAGTGCGAGCCGGCGCAGAAATGGGTATCTCGCCGATTCCAGTGCGCCCGGCCGCGACGTGCCGATCGCCGGTTCCAGCTCGCCCAGAATGGCAGCGAAGTCCTTCGACAGCACCTTGCGCTCGAACAACAGCACCGACACGGCGGAGGCCCGGATCAGGTAATCCAATTCGGGCAGCGTAGAAAACGTACTGAGCGTGACGGCCACCCCGCCGGCCAGCGCCGTACCGAACACCGCGGCAAGCCATTCCGGCCGGTTCGTCATCAGCACACCGACGCGGGCGTCCTTGCCCAAGCCACACCGGCGCAACGCACGCGCCACCTCGATCGCGCGTTCCCAAAGCTGCGAGTAGGTCCAGCGTGTGACGCCGTCGGCGGTGCGCCACACCAGCGCCTCACGCTCGCCGTACATCTGCGTCACTTCGCGCAGGAAACCTGCCAGCGTGAGCGCCCCCAGCCCAGGCTCCTCGGATAGCGGTGGACCGAATACTGTGGAAAGCTCCTGTGCGGCTTGCGAACCCGTACCGTCGACCATGGCTATAACGGCAGTTCAACCTCGGCCGTGCAGCCCACCAGCATTTCTCCGTTCTGGTTGGTCAGGCGCACCTTCACCTGTACGAGAGGCACACCCCAGGTCGACTCCGCTTGCTTGTCGACGATCTCGGCGTCGAAATAGGTCACGTCGCCCTCGAACGCGGGTGTACGGAAGTCGGCCTTCGAGTGGCGCACCATCCCGTCGTGGCCGGCCCAATACGCGAGATAGTCGGTGCACCACGCGCCCATTGTCGCGCCGTAACCATAGGCGCGCGCCATGCCGACTTCGCTGGCCCGCTCGGCATCGATATGCCCGCGCGATGGGCCGACGTAGAGTCCGTCGCGCTTGCGCGGATCGATCTTCGCGTCTTCTTCGTCGAACGCGAAGTCCTTGCCCCAGCCTGGATCCTGATAGACCCACGGATCGTTGATACCCGGCGGCGCCACCCATTGGAAGGTGCCCCAGATGTTGAACAGGAACGCCCGGTATTCGGTGGTGAAGCTGGCGATGCTGTGCGGGCCGATCACCCGACGAGGCAATGTGTCGCCAACCTTCACCTCGTCGAAGCGCGGCGAGATGCCCATGCGGTTGGACTCGAGCCACTCACGCCGGAGCCGCTCGACTGCCTCGAGCTCGGTTTGGGTCCAACGTTTGATCTCGCCAAGCTGATTTTCGAACATCCCGCGCTTGGTCGCTTCTTCGTACAGATAGCGGATCGCGGTGGAACGTTCGCGCGCCACCAAGGTGCCGTACTGGTTGGTGTGGACGGTGTCGCCGCGGGAGAACATCGTCGGGCCGGCGAATTTCGTTTCGGTCACCTTGTAGTCGTGGAACCGGCGCTCCTGGAACAACTTGTCCCCGGGCCGTACCGGACAGCCGTAGAACCACCATTCCTCGCCGCCGAAGATCAAGTGGCTGTTGGGAATATGGCCCACGCACGCCGGCGCGGCGCCGTGCCCGTAGTCGAGGGCCACCGCGATGGACTGCGGTGCGACTATGCCGCCGTACTTCGAGTCGCGGGCAAACTGCTCGTCCCAGTGCAGCGGATTGGGGTAATCCATCGCCATCACCCAGCGCCGGATGTCGGATGAGCTACACGGATCCCACAGCTGCCCTCCGCCCACCGGCTTGCCCACTCGGTGATCGACGTCGGATAAATCGAGTTGGGCGGTTGGCGATTGAGTCGTCTTCTTGGTCATCAGCGCTCCCGTCAGCGGTTGACGTCGATTACGATGCGGCCACGCACTCGGCCGTCCATGAGTTCTCCCGCCGAGGCGATCGCCTCACCCAGTCCGATCTCCTGAGCGATCAAATCCAGAGCGCCGGCATCCAGATCGCGCGACAGTCTTTCCCAGGCCGCCAAACGTCGCTGCTTGGGCGCCATCACGCTGTCGATACCAAGCAGCGAAACGCCACGCAGAATAAACGGCGCAACCGTCGCCGGAAAGTCCATGCCACCAGCCAGGCCGCAGGCGGCAACCGCGCCGCCATACCGCGTCTGCGCGCAGGCGTTGGCCAGCGTATGGCTGCCGACTGTGTCGACGACGCCCGCCCAGCGCTCCTTCTGCAACGGCTTGCCGGCCTCGCTGAACTCGGCACGGTCCAACACCGTCACAGCGCCAAGTTGCTGCAGGAACTGCTCTTCCGACGACTTCCCAGTCGCGGCAGCCACTTTGAACCCGGCCGCATTCAACAACGCGACCGCGACGGTCCCGACGCCGCCGGTCGCGCCGGTCACCAGAATCTCGCCCTGATCCGGAGACACCCCGTGCCGCAGCAGGGCGTCCACGCAAAGGCTGGCCGTGTAGCCTGCGGTGCCGATCGCCATCGCTTGACGGGTGGTGAAAGCGGATGGCAGGGGTATCAGCCAATCGCCGTTGAGACGGGCGCGCTGAGCGAGGCCGCCCCAATGTGTCTCGCCCACGCCCCAACCGTTGAGCACCACGCGGTCGCCCTTGCTCCAGTCGGCATGGCTACTGTCGGTCACCACGCCGGCGAGATCGATACCCGGAACCATCGGAAATTTCCGCACCACAGGCGATTTGCCCGTAATGGCCAGGCCGTCCTTGTAGTTCAGCGTGGAGTACTCGACGTCGATGCTGACCCTGTCATCCGAGCCGTCCGGCAGCTGCGCCTCGTCCAGCTCGGTGACCCCAACCGTCTGTCCCGCCTCACCCTTCTCGATCAAAACTGCTGAAAACATCGATGAAATCATCTCCTTCTAACGTGATAA
>NZ_JBKQTQ010000245.1:0-2674 GCF_052143115.1 Mycobacterium sp. | reverse complement strand
TCGGCCAGGCGGAGCGTCGACTCCGGCGGCACGTTCGTGTCCATCTCGCTGACCAACAGCATCAGCTTGCCGCGGAGCCGGTGTGCGTTGTCGATGTTCGAGGACTCGGAGTACCAGGGTCCCACGGGGTACCCCATCCACTGCTCGTTCCATGAGGCCTTGTCCATACGGTTGTCGTGGCAGCCGCATGCCGAGACGGCCAGGGCTTACGCACCACTTTTCCCTGGGTTTTCTGGGGATTTCATGGAAAATACAATATATTCATATGATTTTACGTAAATAGCAATACGCTGTATTGGTCACAACACTATCGGAAAGTCGCAAGACTGTACGGCAAAAGTCTGGGTTTGATCGGGATACGAAACTTCCCATGTAACCCAGTTTCGCTATTGTGATGCGTAAGCCCTGCCGAGACGGCCGCCTTCTTGTAGAGCTCGGGGTGAAAGAGCACGCCGCCCGTGGCGCTCTGGCCGCCGGCCGAGACTCCGTAGATGCCCAGGCGGGCTAGGTCATAATAGGAGTACTTCGCCGCGGCGGCCTTGTGCCAGAGGATGCGGTCGGGGAACCCAGCGTCCTTGAGGTCGTGCCAGCAGACGTCGTGGAAGGCCTTCGACCGGTTCGCCGTCCCCATGCCGTCGATCTGAACGACGATGAAGCCCAGGTCCGCGAGCATCGCGTACCGGTTGAAGGGGCTGAATGTCTTGGGGACGTACGAGTTTTGCGGACCGGCGTAGATCGACTCGATGACGGGGTACCGCTGTGACGGGTCGAGGTTCTTGGGGCGGGCACTCACGCCCCAGATGTCGGTCTTGCCGTCGCGGCCCTGGCCACGAACACCTCGAGTGGTTCCCAGCCGCTGGCCTTGAGCGCCGAAATCTCGGTCTCCTCGAGCTTGCACGCGTGCCTTCCGTCGGAGGTCCGGCGCAGCTCGCGGACCGGAGTCATGTCAACGCGGCTGTACGTGTCGATGAGATAGGCCCGGTCCGGTGAGAACTGCACCGAGTGGTTACCGTTGCCCGCGGTCAAGGCGACGAGGCCGGTGCCGTCGAAGTTGACACGGTAAGAGTGGAGGAAGTACGGGTCCTGACCGGGGTCTTTTCCTCCCGCCCGGAACCAGACCTGGCGTTTCTCCTCGTCGATCAGGTCGATGCCCGGGACGACGTATTCTCCCCTGGTGATCGGGTTCTTGACCTCGCCCTTCTTCGCGTCGATGAGGTAAAGGTGACGCCAGCCGTCGTGCTCCGAGGCGTAGATGATCTCGTCGGTCTCGTCGAGGTAGTTGACCGGCTTCAGGTCGATGTTCTCGGCGTGCGCGGTCCAGATGAACGTTGCGGTCTTCTCGTCGACCAGGTTCCGGGCCAGGCCGGTGTGCGCATCGACCTCGACCACGCGGAATCGCTGGTGGCCACGGTCGACCTTCTCGTAGGTGAAATGGCGGCCATCCTTGTTCCATCGAATACGCGGGTCGTCATAGTCGAGGCGATCGACGCCGGGCCTGGACTGCTGCTTGGCGGCGACGTCGAACAGGTTCAGCTCGTAGGCCGTGAACTTGTCCCCCGGCAAGGGGTAAGGCCGCGCCCGAAATTTGGCCCGGCCGCCGCCGGGGGGCGACGACTGGATCAGGTAAACCTCCTTGCGATCGCCCGGCTCGATGCGAAAAGCGGCGAGCGTCTTCGAGTCTGGCGACCAGGAGAGCCGGCCTTAGGTAAATCCCTCCTTGCCGTCGGTGCTCAGGCGAACCGGTTCCGACCCTCCTTCGGGCCGAACGTGAACGTCGTGATCCTTGACGAAGGCGGTCTACTTTCTGTCGGGCGAGCGGCGGCTCTCGCTGGGCCCCTGGTCCTCGCCGTCGGGGCCGCCCTGGAAGAACCGCGACCGCGCCCTGGGGCTTGCGGAGACGTCGGCGGGAGCGTCACCGGCCGGGGCCTTCGAGCACTCGTAGGTGATGAGGTCGCACTTCCAGACGGTGTCGCCCACCTTGAAACGCACGGATTTCTCGTGGTCGTCTAGTGCGATCAAGTCGAACGAGAGCTTGTCGGCCGAGACATCCCGTGTGGCGGCATTCGCAACCGCGGCGGCGAGCCGCTTGTGGTCGAATGCGGCTTCGCGGGTCCCTTTCACGGCGTCGACGACGATGAACTTACGGGCTCCAGCGGCGAGGTCGTTGCGGTACCAGAAGCGCCTGTTGTCGTCGAACCAGTGGGATAGGATCTGGTCCTTGAGGACGAGCCCCGGCGCCCGTATTGCCCCGCGTCGGCCCTGCTGCCGGGGCGAGGACCACGGGTCGCTCAGAGAAGGCTCGAGGCCCGCACTCGCGGCGCTGGCCGGCGGGTCGTCGGGCCCGGCGGCACGGGCGGTTGCGTCTGCAAATGAAGGGATAAGGAGTAGAATGAATGTCAGGGAGGCAAAACGGGTTCGTGCCATCACCGGGCTCCGGATGATCGTCACGGGATATCAGTCCTCCAAAGGAGCGTACCGCCTGCAGGTTGCCGGACCGCCTGCCCGAACAGGCCGAGCAATACAGGGATCATCGTAAGAGTGTGGCGGCGGCCGATCAATGTCATGACGAGTGGGGTCGACCCGGCGTTGCTCGACAGCTCCTCCCTTTCCTTCCCAAGCCGAGTTCCGGGGGCTGACGGGCGGGATCGTTCAGGCGACATTTTGTCCGGCGGAT